>NZ_VITO01000033.1:0-64790 GCF_007828025.1 Nitrospirillum bahiense | reverse complement strand
CGATCCCCGCATGCCGCCCTCGGCTCCGTTCCAAGGCCAACAGTGAATCATGCTGAAACTCAGGCAGCCACAGGCTTTTTCAACAGCCTGCTAGTAGCAAGACACCGCCGGGGAATTCGCCCTCCCCTTTTGTCACCTTTACGGCGAGCTCAGACTTTCCTTCGCCTGCGGCCGCAATTACGGCCATAGCTCGAATGCCGATTGACCGCTCCAGTTTGCGCAGCGCCGACGAAACCGCATGGAAGTCCGCAACTAGATTTGCGGTTAACGGAGCTCCGTCTGAGCGCGCCCCCCGAAGCTTCGAGAGCAGTCTTTCGTAGCGTATCGGCTGAGATGGATTAGCCATCAGCAATTGCTGTACAGTGTCGAAGTCGCCTTTGCCAAGCATCGCATGCAAATTGTCGAGCAAATCAGCCGAGAAGGCGCCTCGATCGAGAACAGATTTAACCTCTACTCTAATTTCATTTTTAGTATTATCTGTCAGATCAGCCACATCTGCACAATTTTTCCTAAGAGATCTCGAGATTTTCGATAGTAATTCCCATGCACTCTGGTCGCCCAGGCGCCTGAGCACCTCCTCCTCGGCTCCAACGACAACATGAACTTCTGGTTGGTATCGGCGCGTGAACGGAGCCGCAGCGAGCTTGTACTGCTCAGTAAGTAGCTCAGGGGTCAGAACGAGCTCGCCGAAATAGGTTTCCCGAAGTAGCGCCCCCGGTCCAACCAAAAGGTCTTCGATGTCAGTAGCCGTCAACAGGTCTAACTTAAGCTCGGGAAAGCGCTCCTTCTCAAGCGCGAAGAACCACTCTTGGTCTACCTTGGTCAGCGTATGATGTGTCCAAAGCTTCCAATCGGTCACACCTGGGACATGCTTGCGCGTCTTCTCTATGCCCTCGATGATTTTGCTTCGGCGCACGGCCCCCAAGTCTTGTCCGTTTGCCAGCTCGTACCATTTGCATTGCCAACCGATCCAGCGTGGCGGCGCCCCGAGATCGCAAGGTTCCGTCAGCTGCAGGTGGAACTCTACGCCAGGCTGATTCGCGAGTTGCCTAAAGCGCCCGAAACGCCCGTAGTGGCGGCGCACCAGAGAGCGGCAAAGCTTCTCAAAATTCTCTTCCCGCGCTCCGGGCAATCCTCTGAATACATGCCAATTCGTTTCAGGCATTGGCGTTCTCTCTGCTAATTGGAATCCGGTAAATCAGACGGATAGTCATGCGCAGAAAAGACTTCGACTTTCGCTCCAGCCTCGATGAATAGTTTAACGAACGCAGAAACTTCTGATTCGTCGGTAGTGATGGTGATTCTATTACCATTACGGCTGAGGTGATGTTCATACAGTAGCTGGCCAAGCTCAGATGGCCCTAGAGTGTTGAGTTCCATGCTGCGTAACAACGAGAGCATTTCATCTGAGAACCTCTGATCTTCTGGTTCGTCAGAAGAGATGGAGTAGCAGTCGTCCTTCGAGGCCTGGGCACTTAGCCTATCAATGTCCTTCTGGACCTTCTCTGCGTCTTGCTCTCGTTTAAACCTCCCGATAAGAACCAAATTCATCGAATGCTCAGACCCGTATCCGCCCCATATCTTCATGATTACGTCTTTCATTTGATCTCAGAAGCATTTCTGAGTCGCTCAAGCGCCGACAGCACGCCAGCATCTCCGATCTTCGCGCCGGCTGGCGAATAAGAACTCGCGCGCAGCACGCCGGATGCGTCTATATGTGCGTAGGCGCGAAGGCCTCGCTCCTCAGGGAATGGGTCGCACGTAGGCAGTTCTGACGCACCCGCCTCACTAACCGCAAGGCGAACCTTACCTCTATAGTTCGAGACCCAATCCCGAAGCGCCTGACCGACTGTTTCATCTATACTTTCTACTGCAGAGGTTGCTTGCTGTGGAAGCAAGAGCAATTCGCTAGCACCGCCCATTTGCGCGAGATCGCTAATCGCGTCAAGTTCTGCAACCGTGCGCTCGTTGACTACGACATTGATACCAAAGGGCGACAGGTTAGCAATCGACTCTATGCCCTGGAGCAGGCTGGAAAACTGCTTCCCGCGCTGTTCTTCATAAGTGCGACCGACCCCGTCAACGCTAATGCGTGCAAAGTGGATCGAGCCCTTAAGTCGCTCGACCAGTTGGGGCGTTAGGCGATGGCCATGTGTGGTGAACGTGACCGCCAGCTCAGTTTCTCCCGCGGCCCGTTTGCAAATGTTGACGAAATCAGGATGCAGTGTGGGTTCCCCGCCGCCAAATCCGATGCCAATGCACCCCTCAGCATCCAATTCCTTCAACCAACTTAGCACCTGCTCAGTACGCAGTGATGCTTTGCGCTTAGGCGCATAGCAATACCCGCAGTGGAGGTCGCAAACATTGGTGAGTGCAATAGATATCTGTCGGGGGGATGTTGACCATGCCTTGCTTTCCGGGTGCAACTCATCTAGCAGCATATTCAGACCTGAAAGCCGATCGAAAAGATGCACTCCATTTGGGCTGATTCTAAGCTTCATAATGTGTTATTACCAAAAGCAGTTTTGAGATCATAATCGGTTAGATAGAATCATTCCCGCCCGGAAGCCAACGACCAAAATCTGATAAAATAAGCGCTGCATGAAGTTAACATTAAATTAATATTGTTTATTAATTCTAATAATTGTCTTATTTATGCAAGCTCATTTATAATATTTTTCGACCGATTAACTTATGAATAAGTTATTATACGAAGCGACGAACTTACAGTAATTGCAGTTGTTTTTCCCGAAGATGACAGCCTATCGTACTCAGCTCTAAAGACGGAAACAGTAATTATGAATGATCGTCAGATTTTTTCATTTTTACCGTTGCGTCGGATTTCATCGACAGCAGTAACCCTGGTTCTTTCGCGGTCGATCTTGGGTAAAGAGGCGTTCAGTTGCTCCTTGCCTATACCGTGAAGGCTCGCATTGTAGAGCCAGCGGGCAAATTGCGCTAGCAATCGTTCATTCTCAACCTTCAAGCGCTCATTCTCAGCTTTCAGACCATCTATACGAGCTTGGGCAGCGAGTAATTCTACAGTTCCTCTCGGCGATCGCTTCGGAATATTCTTCAAGACGTTGTTGCGGACTGTGTAGGCCGTCTTGACGCGCTCTCGCTTTTCAAGAGCTTGTCGAGTGTACCTATGGCCAAAGCGCGCCTCTACAGCGGACTCGATGGCCCGCCAAGTCAGTGGCGTCTGCGGATCCCAGCCATCGATCATCTCACAGATGGCTTCGATATCAACGTCGGTTAGATGCCGGGCCATCACTCCCCTCCCAGCAACTCTTGTAGGTCGTTGAAGATTTCGCTGTCAGGACTCTCGATCTGCATCCTGTCCTTAATCGCCAGCCGGATCGGCGAAAATTCCTTACAGTTGGTCAACCGGACCAGGCTTCCCGCCGGTATCGCGGGATCGTCCAGGATGCCGACAAGGTTACGAAAGCGGTCAACAGTGGCTTGGTGGTGTTCTTGCCATCGCTCGGCTCCATAATAACCCTCGGCCGCCGCTTCCGTCGCCTGCTCCAACTGCGCCTCCGCAAGCGCCAGTTGCTCCTTGATACGGGTCTTTTTTGCGCCGTCACCCTTGACGCAGATGTGCTCGTTGCACTGAATGCAATCTCGATGCTTCTCACACGGCAGGGCCGTGAAATCGTGTATGCAAAATCCCAGTTCGGTGACATGAGCCGTCGGATATTCCAGCATCATAAACTCGTCGCGGGAGGTCGGCACCTTGGCGATGAGTTCCGCGAGGCCGCCGAAAAGGTGTTTATCGTTGGCCGTCAGGTCACGAGCCATGGCGAGAAACTCCTCAGGCGCCATGTGGTCGTAGTCCTGGTTCTGGCGGATGTCTTTCCGGCTGGACCACTTAGCAATATCGAGTTGAGACATGCCGCCGCGATGGGCCAAGGTATTGAGCCAATGGCGGAATTGGTGGGAGTGCAATCGGATCGGGCTTCCGTCCGGTTCGGTAAAGCCGAAGCGGGCGAAAATAGACTGCACACCTGGCTTAGCGCCGAGAGTTTCATTTACTTGATTAGTCGTCACCGGCTCGAGCAAGCAGAGAATAGTGCCGCGCTTTGCGTGCATTTCATTCTGCCTCATTACAATTAATGCTTCTGAATATTTCAGTCCGGTGCGCGCGTCGATAACAGGAAAATCCTTTGGCAACTTAGCCAAAACAGATGTCTCGAACTCATCAAAGCGAACCCGTTTCGATCCCTTGCCATTGAGGGCATTGTAGGTCGGGACGCCATTCCCGATAACCCAGGTTCGCGCCGCTGCAACACCTGATACCCCAAGAATCTGGGCGACTTCGTTCAGCAACAAGTATTCCTCGCCTCGTAGATACTCCGTACCTGGTGGGAGATAAATTTGGTTTCGATGCTGTTCGTACCAAGCGGCAACATCTCGGGCAGGTTGGGTGATCGTGCGCAGTTTGACTAGAGCCGCTTTGGCGACCTCGACCATAGTCGGCGCGATCCATTTGACCATCGGTTCGGCGCCCTTCTCCGGAAGCCACCGCAATCCGTAGATCGGCTTTCCCCTATGGATGTCATCGACCTCGCAATCTGCTCGAAGGCTGAAAACTTCACCGATTCGATCGGGTGCTGCGCAGAGGAGGGCGGCTACTGAGGACGCCAAGATGTCTCGTGGTTCAACTGCCATGTTGAAGCAGAGAGGCAACGCTTTGAGTGCCGTCTGGGAAGGCATGGCCGCTGAGCGCGCCTCATCGGCGGACTTTCCTACCCGGGTTAGGATTTCGCGGGGGCGCCGGATCTGGCACTTCCACTGGAACGGGTTGGCAAGCCGGTGCTCGACGATGAATCCAGTAAGACGCTCCATGGCGCATCCGACTCGATAGGCGGCTGCGCTTTCATAGCGTTGCTGGACCAAGTTAGCCGCGCGATTGCAGATTACCGGGGTGATGCGGTGAATTGACGAGTCTCCGTGGATCTCGACAAGCGCCTTTTCGAGAACCCTAAGCGAAACCATGAGATGAGTGAGTTGAACAGTCCCGGCGAGCGCTCGAACGTATAGGAAGTAAGCCTTGGCGAAGCTCAAGAACGGCTCTGATATCCATCCGGATTCAGCCTTAGGCGGCCGCTTAGTCCTGGTAGCCGTGTCAAACGATGTGAAGGCGGCCGCAATCCGCGTATCGCCGACACCGCTCCTCTGAACATTCCCACGCAGGTCCCAATTGTTCTCATCCCAGGACGAGACCTCGGGATATGCCTTCAGCAGTGGCTTGGCGGTCGTAATGAACGCGGCAAGATTGTCTTCGGCTGTCGCCTGAGCTTTCGGAACAAAATGAACGGCGGCCGTCATTCGGCAGCCTTTCCCATTCTCTGTTGGCAGAGGTGAACGACCTCGGCACAAGCGTAAATGACGCGGTCGTTGATCGAGGCGATGGTAGCATCACCGGCCTGCTCCATGATGCGCTGCCGATCAGCGAGCAGTTGTTCCAAAACTTGCTCATGGGGCCCATCCAGCCAGGGTTGGAAATTCCGGCAGGTGTAGCAGGCAATCGGCGCCGTTGCCCCACAGAAGCCATAACTGCCACAGCTACCAACAGGGTTCTTGAGGTCACCGGGAGTGACGACCCGAGAACGGGGATCCCCGGCTCGGCTAGCTTGGTCTTCCCCGTCGATCAGCACTCCGGCAAAGGCCTGCGCCATCGGTGCCAACTCCATCGCCATCGCTCTGTCGATACGCTCGACGATCTCGGGCACGGCCTCAACGTAAACACCCACATTTTGGATGTCGGAGTGGTCCAGGATCTCGGCGATGACGAGTTCGGACAGACCTTCACGAGCGGCTCTAGTGCCTAAGGTATAGCGGAACCGTCGTGTAGTCACGTTAAGGGGAAGGCCAGTTCGCTCGCTGATCACGTTCAGCCTGTCAAAGACAGCCTGCACCCGATTGCTGAGGTCTTGCCTAGTGCTATGGTACAGCAGACCGTCACTCGCATTGGTGTTTTCATGGTTCGGCCAAAACGGCAACTCGTCCTGCGCAATGTCGAGGTGAACCCAACTGCGTTTCGTTGCCAGGCAGTGCCTCTCAATCAGGTGCCCAAGATCGGTATTTAACTTCCAGCTCTTGAACTCTACACGATGCTCACTGTTATGTTGCTTAGCTCGTGGTAAGTGGACTAGGTGCACTACTTCACCACTGCTCGCCTGCGTGGTGGAAAAATCGCAAACCTTCAACGATGCCAGTTGTACGCCGCGAGCCCCCAGAGCGAGAAATAGCTGGACCAAGATGTAATCAGAGAGGTCGATTTTATCCCGAGCGAAGGCGTTGTTCAGGGCGACGATGATGGCCTGTAACTCGATCTCGGTAAACGGTCCGAGATTCGGGTCTGCCGACCTAACTGCATCGCCCTTGCGATTACCTTTCAGCCGAACCTTATCAAGGACCTGGACGACTTCGGGATCTAGCCCAGGCAGACGCAGGTTGCTCCAGGTTCGAAAGAAACCACGCAAAGTCCCGAGATACCATTCATGGTCATGACTGAGAGAAGCTCTATACGCGAGGATGTCTGAGACAGTGATCGACGTCAATTTCTTGTCATTGACGGCAAACCGGCAGAACCCACAGAATCGATCAAATACCAACTCGGAAAGTGATGTCGATTTCATCCTAAGATAATGAGCAATAACGCTCTTTATCGTATCCAAGATCTCGGCGGAAACCAGCAACCTAAGTCGGCTAAAACTTATCTGCGCAATTCCGCACGGATCGAAGATGTTCCAAACGTCTTCTTTGGCATCAAAGACGATGCCGAAACGTGTTTTCACCAAGTGACTCTGTTTGATCACCGGCGGTTTATTCATTGCTCACCAGTGTTGATTGATGCTGCAACGAGAACCGCTCGGCATCCTCGCGTATCTTGCGGCGGTTGTAGGTTGCTGCGGTCCCCGACGTCGGCGACCAGCCCATCATCTGAGAGCGCATTTGAGCCTCGCGCTCGGGTGTGTACCCTTTGGCGTCGATGAGACTGCTGAAGGCGCTGTTCCAGGCATGGCGCAGGACATGGCTGGTGATGTAGTCGGGCAACTCGGTGCGCTGCCTCAACTGCTCGAACACCCGACTCCCGCCACTCAGGCTGAGCGGCCTGCCTGACTGATGGGAGACGAAAAGGAACTGATGCTTAGGCGCATTCGGGACTTTGCGACGGGTATGGATGATATAGTCCTGGATCATGTCGATCAGGCCGTCCTTCAGCGGCAACAATCGATCCCGAGTTTTCGCCAATGGCTGCTGACGTCGCGGATCTTCGGCATCGTCCGCGTTTCTGGCGATCAGGAGATGTTTCCGTTGAAAATCGATGTGGTCGGTAATCTTGATGCCCAGAGCCTCGCCCCGCCGAATACCAAGACCATAAAACATGTGGATTAGGAGCTTGTTACGACTTTGGAGGCCGAAATCGGTCCATGGGTTGTCCGGCGCCCCTGGTTCAATCACCGCCAGGAGGCGGTCGATGACGTCCTGCGGTGGAGCCTCCCTTTTTCCGACGACGTTTCGGCCTCGGTTCTTCGGAATCATCATAGTCAGGTTGGCGGTCATCTTACCCAGCGCATCCTGGCGAAGGGTCGATGTCTGCAGATCCAGATGCAAGTTGCCTATCTCTCCAAGCCAGCGGAGATAGTCGGCAACGGTCCGGAGGCGATTGGCCGCCGTATCCTTCTGAACGGGCCGGGCTGGAGGTGGCGCCCTCATCCGCACCTGCTCCAGCGAAACCACCTTGGTAGGCTTGAGCAGCTTTACGGGTGTAGTGGCATCTAGCTCATCGAGGTGCTTTTGGGCGGCGGTAGCCAGACTGCTGATCTCGGCGGGGCACAGATAATCGCCCGAGACCATCCTGGCTTCGACGTCGACGCCTTGGGCGGCGGCCCAAAGATAAAGGAATTTGAGAGTGTAGCAGTTCGCTTGGAGGGTGTTGGCAGCGAGATTGGCTGCCCGCCGCGCCGTCACAATCCATTGCGTCGGCCGAAACAACGGGACGCCATCTTCATCGATTAGGAGAGGTAGTCGCTCTCCCTGATCCATGACGATCATTCGGACCTGATACCCTGGCATTCTTTACTCTCTGCCCCGGTGGTCATTTCACAGAGAGAGACTAATCTGAGCGACCGAGGCGTGAAACCCCGATCGCTCGGATTAATGGGAGAATGTGGGTGAAACTTTACAGAACTGAAAGCGGTGTTTTCTAGAACGGGATTTCGTCGTCCAGATCGTCGGCCGGCTTGCCGCCGCCGCCGAAGCCGCCGCGCGAACCACCGCCGGAGGAGGAACCGCCCCCACCGTAACCGCCGCCACCGGAGGACCCGCCGCCGTAGCCACCACCCCCGCCGCCACCGCCATAGCTGGAGCCGCCGCCACCGAAGTCGCCACCCGACTCGTAGCCGCCCCCGCCGCCACCGCCGTCACGGCCCTCGAGCATGGTCAGCTCCCCCCGGAAGGGACGCAGCACCACCTCGGTCGTGTACTTCTCCTGGCCGGACTGGTCGGTCCACTTGCGGGTTTCCAGCTGGCCCTCGATGTAGACCTTGGAGCCCTTCTTCAGGAAGCGCTCGGCCACGCCGATCAGCGCCTCATTGAAGATCACCACCTGGTGCCACTGGGTGCGTTCCTGCCGCTCCCCACTGTTGCGGTCCTTCCACGTTTCAGAGGTGGCGATGCGCAGGTTGCACACCTTGCCGCCGTTCTGCATGGACCTGACCTCAGGCTCCTTGCCCAGGTTGCCGATGAGGATGACTTTGTTGACGCTGCCAGCCATGTCCGATCCGTCCTGAATCCAAATGAGGGCGAAAAACGCCCCGCCGTTGATGGGGAGAGCCTACACCGCCGCTCATGTGCAATGCCACAGCGATGGTGGTGCGGGCCCCCGGCATACCCAAAATATCGATCCGGACCTCCTTTTGGGGCACCCTGCCCCCGTGTCACGAAATCATCCGTCAGAGGATGCATCCTGCTGTCGCCTTTTGACACAGGCATCCCCATATTAAGGCGCTGTCGCCGGCTGGCCGGTGGGAAAGCGCCTACCGGTGTATTCCCCTTGCCAGCGCCTGCCCCGATCGATTATTCAGAACATACCATGAACAAATATATCAGCGTCCGCGGCGCGCGGGAACACAATCTGAAGAACGTCGATGTGGATTTGCCGCGCGACAAGCTGGTGGTCATCACCGGCCTGTCGGGGTCGGGCAAATCATCGCTGGCCTTCGATACCATCTACGCCGAGGGGCAGCGGCGTTACGTGGAAAGCCTATCGGCTTATGCGCGCCAGTTCCTGGAGCTGATGCAGAAACCGGATATGGACAGCATCGAGGGGCTGTCCCCCGCCATCTCCATCGAGCAGAAGACGACCAGCCGCAATCCCCGCTCCACCGTCGGCACGGTGACGGAGATTTATGACTACATGCGCCTGCTCTATGCGCGGGTCGGCATCCCCTATTCCCCCGCCACCGGCCTGCCCATCGAAAGCCAGACGGTCAGCCAGATGGTGGACCGCATCATGGCCATGCCCGAGGGCACGCGCCTCTACCTGCTGGCCCCCGTCGTGCGCGGCCGCAAGGGCGAGTACAAGAAAGAGCTTCAGGAGCTGCGCAAGCGCGGCTTCCAGCGCGTGAAGATCAACGGCGAGATGATGGAGATCGACGAGGCGCCGGCGCTGGACAAGAAGCTGAAGCACGACATCGAGGTGGTGGTCGACCGCATCGTCGTGAAGGAAGGCTTAGGCAACCGTCTGGCGGATTCGATCGAGACGGCGCTGGAACTGGCGGACGGCCTGGTGTTCGCGGAGAACGCGGACGGGGGCGAGCGCACCGTCTTCTCCGCCAAGTTCGCCTGCCCGGTCAGCGGCTTCACGATTGAAGAGATCGAGCCGCGGCTGTTTTCCTTCAACAACCCCTTCGGCGCCTGCCCCGCCTGTGACGGCCTGGGGCAGAAGCTGTATTTCGACCCCGAACTGGTGGTGCCAGACACGCGCCTGTCGCTGAAGGACGGTGCCATCGCCCCCTGGGCGGGCTCCACCTCCCAGTACTACGCCCAAACCCTGGAAAGCCTGGCGCGGCACCACAACGCCCGCATGGATACGCCGTGGAGCGACCTGCCGGAAGATTTGAAGAACCTCATCCTGTTCGGCTCCGGCGGCAAGCCGGTGACCCTGCGCTATGACGATGGCCTGCGCTCCTACGAGACCAACAAGGCCTTCGAGGGCGTGGTGCGCAATCTGGAGCGCCGCTGGAAGGAGACGGAAAGCAACTTCATGCGGGAAGAGCTTTCCAAATACCAGTCGGCCCAGCCTTGCGAGGCCTGCGGCGGCGCGCGCCTGAAGCCGGAGGCGCTGGCCGTCAAGATCAACGGCCTGAACGTGGCCCAGGTCAGCCGCATGTCCATTCAGGAGGCGGGCGCCTGGTTCTTGGGTCTGGACGCGCACCTGACCCAGAAGCAGAAGGACATCGCCGGCCGCATCCTGAAAGAGATCAACGAGCGGTTGGGCTTCCTCAACAATGTCGGGCTGGAATACCTGGCCATGGACCGCGCCTCCGGCACCCTGTCGGGCGGCGAGAGCCAGCGCATCCGCCTGGCCTCCCAGATCGGCAGCGGCCTGACCGGCGTGCTCTATGTGCTGGACGAGCCATCCATCGGCCTGCATCAGCGCGACAACGACCGCCTGCTGGCCACGCTGAAGCGCCTGCGGGATCTCGGCAACACCGTGCTGGTGGTGGAGCATGACGAGGACGCCATCCGCACCGCCGACTATCTGGTCGACATGGGGCCTGGCGCCGGCGTCCATGGCGGCACCGTGGTGGCCGCCGGCACCCCGGCGGAGGTCATGGCCAACCCGGCCAGCGTCACCGGCGACTACCTGACCGGCCGGCGCCGCATCGCCCTGCCGGACCGCCGCCGCGCCGGCCACAAGGGCCAGTTCCTGGAGGTCATCGGCGCGCGCTCCAACAACCTGAAGGACGTGCACGCCCGCATCCCCATGGGCACCTTCACCTGCGTCACCGGCGTGTCGGGCGGCGGCAAGTCCACCCTGATCGTCGAGACGCTGTACAAGGCCCTGGCCAAGCGCCTGAACGGCGCGCGCGAGCATCCGGGCGCCCATGATGACATCCTGGGCCTGCAGCACCTGGACAAGATCATCGACATCGACCAGTCGCCCATCGGCCGCACGCCGCGGTCCAATCCCGCGACCTACACCGGCGCCTTCACGCCCATCCGTGACTGGTTCGCGGGGTTGCCGGAGGCCAAGGCTCGCGGCTACGGCGCGGGCCGCTTCAGCTTCAACGTCAAGGGCGGCCGCTGCGAGGCCTGCCAGGGCGACGGCGTCATCAAGATCGAGATGCATTTCCTGCCCGACGTCTACGTCACCTGCGACGTCTGTCACGGCAAGCGCTACAACCGCGAGACGCTGGAGGTCCTGTACAAGGACAAGAGCATCGCCGACGTGCTGGACATGACGGTGGAGGAGGCCGCCGGCTTCTTCCAGGCCGTCCCCGCGATCCGTGACCGCATGGAAACGCTGAACGAGGTCGGGCTGGGCTATATCCATGTCGGCCAGGCGGCGACGACCCTGTCGGGCGGTGAGGCCCAGCGCGTAAAGCTGGCCAAGGAACTGTCCCGCCGCGCCACCGGCCGCACCCTGTACATCCTGGACGAACCCACGACCGGCCTGCACTTCGAGGACGTGCGCAAGCTGTTGGAGGTGCTGCACGCCCTGGTGGACCAGGGCAATACCGTGCTGGTGATCGAGCACAATCTGGAGGTCATCAAGACCGCCGACTGGATCATCGACATGGGGCCGGAGGGCGGCGCCGGCGGCGGCCGCATCGTGGCCGAGGGCACGCCAGAGCATGTAGCCAGGGTGCCGGAAAGCCACACCGGCTACTACCTGAAGCCCTACCTGTCAGAGGTCCCCCCTGCGGTGGAGGCCGTGGTGCCCAAGAAGCGCAAGGCCAAGGGGGCATGACGCCCATCGTCCTGATCCCCGGCCTGCTGTGCACGGCGGAGGTGTTCGCCCCGCAGGTCGCGGCGCTGTGGCCCCATGGCCCAATCACCGTGGCCAACACCCTGGCGGGGGAGACGATGGCGGACATGGCGGCCGCCATCCTGGCCCAGGCCCCGCCCCGCTTTGCCTTGGCGGGCCTGTCCATGGGTGGCTACGTCGCCCTGGAGATCGTGCGCCAGGCGCCGGAACGGGTGGTGAAGCTGGCGCTGATCAGCACCCAGGCGCTGCCCGATACACCGGAGCAGTCAGAGCAGCGCCGGACCTTTGTCGCCCTGGCGCGCAAGGCCAAGTTCGCCACCGTGCTGCGCCATGCCACGGCCACCATACTGCATCCCGACCGCCGGGATGATGCGGACCTGGCGGCGGTGAACCTGCGCATGGGCCTGACGGTCGGGGTGGAGGGGTTGGCGCGCCAGACGGCGGCCATCATCGGCCGCCCCGACAGCCGCCCCACCCTGCCTACCATCCATGTGCCCACCCTGGTGCTGGTGGGGGATAGCGACCCCCTGATGCCGCCGGAGCGGTCTCATGACATGGCCGCCGCCATCCCCGGCGCCCGGCTGGTGGTCGTGCCCCAGTGCGGCCACGCCTCCACCCTGGAACAGCCGGCGGCGGTGAACCAGGCGCTGGTGGAGTGGATGGCTGATGAAGTGGATGGGGGCTGAAGTCTAGACAGCGCGAGTTCTATAATAAAGTCGCTTTCGATAGCGACGCGAATGTCCGGTCGAATGTCATCAACGTGTCGGCGCGCGCTGCATCGGCTTCCGCCAAGATGACACCATCGGCAAAATCACCACCTTGGCTCAGCAATGAGAGGCCGGTTTCCAATGCAGGTCGGTTCACCTGGACGTTCCTAGCCTCGGTCACCGTCCGTAGGGCTGCTGCGATTTCGTGATCGCCATACCGATAAAGCCGTCTCAAAACCCATACCGTCTCGCACAATACCTGTAGGGGAATGATCAGTGTTTCCGCACCTTCGATGGCGACTGCCGCCTTTTGGGCCTGCGCCTCGTCATCCCAGGTCAGATAGCGGACCAGCACATTGGTATCGATAGCGACCTTCACGCCTTGGCGCTCATGCTTTGACGGCGCGACCGGCCTCCGCCTCGATCGCCTCCTGCATTTCCTCCAGCGAAATCACGCGCTGTCCTGGCCGTTGGAGCATGCCGCGTGCACGGACAATACTGGGACGTAACGCGGCCGGCTGAAGTTCAATACGTCCGTTAGGCAGAAAAACGACGCCGACCTTTTGGCCGGGGCCGAGGCCGAGATGGTCAAGCACAGCCTGTTTCAGCGTGACTTGGCCCTTGGCGGTAATGGTCAGTTCCAATGCCATGGCACCCATCATCAGTAAGGCTACAGCTACCTTACATTAGTCTCTCTGTAGACTTTGACAAGGGCCCCCTACCACCGCAATGCCATCCGCCCCGCCACGGCGCCCACCGCCGCCATGATGGCGATGGCGGCGCTGTACCACAGCAGCACGAAGGTGCCGGCGTCGTTCTCGCAGGCCAGGGCGTAGGCCATCGCGCCCAGAGCCCCGGCCAGGCCACCAGCCACGGCGGCGGCGCGCACCGGCTCCGTGGGCGCGCCGTGGCGCAACAGCAGGATCAGGGCGGCCAGGGCCGGCAGGGAGGCCGCGATGATGATGCTCATGCACGTCACCACGGAATAGGTGTGCAGGCCCAGGTAGGAGAGGCCGGAGCGGTCGGTGGCTGCCCGGAAAGTCATGATCAGGAAACCGGGCAGCAAAGGGGCCAGGCGCGGTAGTCCCCGACCCGGCGCCGCCGACCGCAGCACCAGCCAGGCGCCGGCCAGTGCCAAGGCGCCGGTGCCGGCCACCTTGAACAGGAAGGGCGCCTGCGTCGCCGCCGTGCCAATGTCCGGCCGCACCCCCGCCAAGGCCAGAACCACGGCGATGGCGATGGCCAGCGACAGGGTCAGCGCCAGGACCAGCACGGCGGGGAAGGCCTCCATGCGCAAGCCGGAACGGCGCCCCGCCTGCCCCGACAGTTGCGCGATCAAGGTCTCGGTCGAGCGGTTCATGGCTTCCTCCCTCTCTCATTCCCAGCGGGCGGATCGGCGGCGTTCCACAGGGCCTTCAGGGCGCGGTGGAACAGCACGCGGACGGAGCCTTCGCTGAGGTCCAGCCGCCGGGCCGTGGCCTGGGGTGAGAGCCCCTCCACGGCCAGGGCCCGTACCACGCCGCGCTGGCCGGCCGGCAACTGGGCGATGTGACGATCCACGTCCACCAGGGCGCGCTCCCGCTCCTCCTCCGGCGCCGCCAGGGCGTCGGCCAGGTCGTCGATGGTGAGGTCGGCGGTGCCCGACGCCTCCCGCCGCAGCTTGCGGGCAGCGTCCAGGAACTTGTAGCGGGCGATGCCGTGCAGCCAGGGCATGAGGGGCCGGCCAGGGTCCCAGGTGTGCCGCTTGGTATGCAGGCCGATCAGGATTTCCTGCACGATGTCTTCCGTCTCCGCCGTGCCCAGGCCGAAGCGGCCCAGGCGGTTATGGACCACCCGCCGGAACAGCGTCGCCGCCTCGGCCAGGAAGCGCTGATAGGCGGCGGCATCGCCACGCCGTTCCGCGCGCATCGCCGCCGCCCACCGGTCTTCCAACGGGTCCATATCCATCCTTCGCCAGCGGGGGCCAGGTTGTTACGCGGCGGCTCGAAAAAAGATTCTCAAAAAATTTCGCGGGCGCTGTTACGCCCAGGGCCGGGCCGCCGAAGACAGGAAAGAAGCCGCTGCGCTTCCCCTCCCTGTCCGATCCCATGCTAGGAGACCCGCCATGTTTCGCAAGCTGTCCTTTGTTGCCGCCCTCGCCCTGACCGCGGCCACCGTCGCCCTGCCCGCGGCCGCCGCCACGACCCCGGCAGCCCCGGCCCCGGTCCATAACGTCGTGCTGGTGCACGGCGCCTGGGCCGATGGATCCAGTTGGAATGAGGTCATCAAGATCCTGCAGGCGAAGGGACTACATGTCACGGCCGTGCAGAACCCGCTGACCTCATTAGCTGAGTCGGATGCCGCCACCCGCGCCGTACTGGCGCAACAGGACGGTCCGACCGTGCTGGTGGCCCATTCCTGGGGCGGCACGGTGATCAGCGACGTGGGCACCGACCCCAAGGTCACGGCCCTGGTCTATGTCGCCGCCCGGGCCCCGGACGCGAACGAGGATTTCGTGGCCCTGTCGGCCAAGTTCCCCACCATGCCCGTGCGGGCGGAGGTGCAGAACCATGACGGCATGACCGTCATCTCGGAGAAGGGCTTCCTGGACTACTTCGCCAACGGTGTCGCCCCGGCGCAGGCCAAGGCGCTGTACGCCGAACAGGGCCCGACGGCCGCCAGCATCTTCGCCGGTCGCACCACTGCCGCCGCCTGGCATGACAAGCCCAGCTACTATGCCGTGTCCAAGCAGGACCTGACCATCTCTCCCGACCTGGAGCGTTTCCTGGCCAAGCGCATGAACGCGGACACCATCGAGGTCGATGGCGGCCATCTGACCCTGGTGTCGCACGCGCAGGAAATCGCCGGCCTGATCCTGAAGGCGGCCGGCCAGAGCTGAGACATGGACGCCGCGAGGCTAGCGGCTGTGATGCCCCGGCGCATCCGGCCGCTTCCTCGGGGACTCACGTTCTTCTTCCCGCTTGTCCACCGCCGGGGCGCCTTCAGGCTGAGGCACCTCGTGCGGGATGGGCGGGAAGATGTCCGGCGTGGGGGAGCGCGCCTCTTCGATCGCCTCCACCACCTCTTCCAGGATGATGTTGCCCAGGATACTGCCGGTATCGGCGTCCTTGTCCGTCTTCTTGCTCATCACCGTTCCTCCTCAAGGGGACACCCTTGACATAAGGATGGGCGTCCCGGGGTTCAAAGGGGCTGAGCTGGGTCAGCCTTCCTTCTTTTTCCCCTGCCCAATGCGGGGTTCCGTCCCTGCCAGCAGACGGCGGATGTTGGCGTGGTGGCGAATCCACACCAGCACGGCGATGGCCAGCGCCAGGGCGGCTTCCGCCCCGCCGGCGCCGAAGTCGGCGGCGTCCGGCCACACCGCCGGCAGGAACCAGGCGACCAGCGGCGCCAAGGCCAAGGCCACCAAGGCGGAAAGGGAGGAGATGCGGAACAGGACGGCCATCAGCAACCAGGTCAGGCAGGCGATGACGCCCACCGGCCAGCAGGTGGCCAGCAGCACGCCCAGGGCGGTCGCGACCCCCTTGCCGCCCTTGAAGCCCAGCCACACCGGGAAGGTGTGGCCCAGCATGGCCCCACCGCCCGCCACCAGGGCGGCCAAGTGCGGCGCGTCGGGCGACGGCAGGAAGCTCATGGCCAGGCAGTGGGCGATGCCCACGGCGATGGCGCCCTTGCCGCTGTCCAGCACCAGGGTGGCGGCGGCCAAGGGCTTGTTGCCCGTGCGCAGAACGTTGGTGGCGCCGATGTTGCCGGAGCCGATCTTGCGGATGTCGCCATAGCCGCCGAGATAGGCCAGCACCAGGCCGAAGGGGATGGAGCCCAGCAGATAGCCGCCAGCCAGCGCCAGCAGCAAGGGCATCAGGGGCAGCGCCGCCGTGTCCATGGGCATCAGGCCGCCAGGTTGAAGACGGTGCGGCCGTCCACCAGGGTGCGCAGCACGCGGCCCTGCACCGGGTGCTTGTCGAAGCAGCTGTTCTTGGATTTGCTGTGCAACGCCTCCGCATCCACGCGCCAGGGCCGTTCGGCATCGAAGATGACCAGATCGGCGGCGGCACCGGTGCGCAGGCGGCCCAGATTCAGGCCCAGCACGGCGGCCGGCTTGATCGTGACGGTGGCCAGGGCGTCCAGCAGGCTCAAGTGTCCCTTGTGCACCAGATCCAGCGTCAGGGGCAGCAGCGTCTCCAGGCCCACCGAACCGAAAGCCGCCTGGGCAAAGGGCACACGCTTGGCGTCCTGGTTCCAGGGCAGATGGTCGCTGGTGATGCAGTCGATGGTGCCGTCGGCCAGCCCTTCCACGATCGCCTGGCGGTCGTCCTCGGTACGCAGCGGCGGCGACAGCTTGAAGAAGGTGCGGTAGTCGCCGACGTCCCGCTCCGTCAGGGTGAAGTACGGCGGGGCGGTGTCGCAGGTGACCTTCAGGCCCTTGCGCTTGGCGGCACGGATGACGGCCACGGATTCGGCGGTGGAAATGTCTGCGGCGTGGTAGCGGCCGCCCGTGGCCTCCACCAGGCGCAGGTCACGCTCCAGCATGATGACCTCGGCCACGGCGGGAATGCCGGACAGGCCCAGCCGGGTGGCGATCTCGCCCGAATTCATGGCACCGGTGGCCAGCCGCGGTTCCTGCGGGTGCTGCAGGATGGGGCGGCCCCAGATGCTGGCGTAGGCCAGCGCCCGCTGCATGACCAGGGCGTCGGCCACCGCCTTGCCGCCGTCGGTGAAGCCCACGGCACCGGCCTCGGCCAGCAGGCCCATCTCCGTCAGTTCCTTGCCGCCCAGGTCGCGGGTGACGCCGGCATAGGCGAAAACCTTCACCAGCTTCACTTCCCGCGCGCGGCGGGCGATGAATTCCAGGCCCGCCACATCGTCGATGACCGGGTCGGTGTCGGGCAGGCAGGCCAGGGCGGTGACGCCGCCGGCCGCCGCCGCCTGGCTGGCGGTCTTCAGCGTCTCATTATCCTCGTGCCCCGGCTCACCCACCTGGGCGCGCAGGTCGACCAGGCCGGGGGCGACGCAGGCGCCTTCCGCGTCGATGATCTCGATACCCTCCGGCACACCATCCCGGAACAGGCCGGGGCCGTGGTCGGCGATCTTGCCCCCGTCGATCAGCAGGGAACCGCGCTGGTCCAGGCGGCTGTCCGGATCCAGCAGGCGGGCGTTCAGGATGGCGGTGCGGGCGTGTGTGGCCATGGGGATGGTCCCGGAAGGTCGAGAGGCGGTGAGGCGGGGCGGAGACGGGGGACGCGTCAGGCCGGGTCGTTGCGGCCATGCCGGGTCAGGAGATCCAGGCAGGCCATGCGCACGGCCACCCCCAGCTCCACCTGTTGCAGGATGACGCTGCGGTTGATGTCGTCGGCCACCAGGCTGTCGATCTCCACGCCGCGGTTCATCGGACCGGGATGCATGATCAGGGCATCCGGCTTGGCCGCCGCCAGCTTCTCATAATCCAGGCCGAAGAAGCGGTAGTACTCCCGCACCGAGGGCACGAACTGGCCCTGCATGCGCTCCAGTTGCAGGCGCAGCATCATGACGATGTCGGCGTCCTTCAGGCCGGTGGCCATGTCGTGGTGCACCTCCACGCTCAATTCGCCGATGGCGCGGGGCAGCAGGGTGGGCGGCGCCACCACGCGCACGCGGGCCCCCATGATGTTCAGGAGCTGTATGTTGGACCGCGCGACGCGGCTGTGCAGGATGTCGCCGCAGATGGTCACCGTCAGGCCATCCAGCCGCCCCTTGTTGCGGCGGATGGTCAGCGCGTCCAGCAGCGCTTGGGTCGGATGCTCGTGCGCGCCGTCGCCGCCGGAGATAACGGCACAGTTCACCTTGTCGGCCAGCAGCTTCACCGCGCCCGACTCCGGATGGCGCACCACCAGCACGTCCAGGTGCATGGCGTTCAGCGTGGTGGCGGTGTCCAGCAGGGTCTCGCCCTTCTTCACGCTGGAGCCGTCGACCGACATATTGATGGCGTCGCCCCCCAGCCGCTTGGCCGCCAGCTCGAAGCTGGTGCGGGTGCGGGTGGAGTTCTCGAAGAACAGGTTCACCACGGTCTTGCCGCGCAGCACGTCCGACTTCTTGTTGGGGCTGCGGTTCTGTTCGACGTAGGTGTCGGCCAGATCCAGGATGGTGTTGATCTGGGCCTGGCTCAGGCCTTCGATGCCAAGCAGGTGCCGGTGCGGAAAGCGCATGGGATCCCTAGGGCGGTCAGAGGGGGACGGATACGCCCCCCGTACGGGTGGCGCCGCCGTATCGGGGCCGGACTATGGCCCCGCCGCCGCCCGCAGGCAAGAACGGGATGGCTGCCCGGCGGCGGACGCGGGGCGCGACCGCGTGGCGGCTTGGCCATTGTCTTTGATCACCGGCCCGTTCGTCCACATGAGGCGTCCCTTCCCCTATGGAAAATGATGAATTGTGACGAATAGTTATATTGGATTTGATGTAATTATTGCCGTCGACACTAAAAATGGAGCAAACGCATGCCCCACTCGCCTCGCCCCTCCAGTTAGTACTTTACTAGTACTCAATTGGATTTATGCTGATCGACGGGAACAGGATGGCAGCCCTGCTCCGCCCCTTCTCATCGGCCGTCCAATTCGGGTGACGGACCGCATTACGGCTTTCAGGACGACCATATGCCGCTTGCAGTCCACGATGCGTCGCCAGGCGCCGACCCCATGGCTTCGCCGCCGCCCCCCGCCCTGTCCCGGGTTATGCCGCTGCGCCCGCTCACGCTGGAGCCGCCCCGCGCCGACGGCATCTCCCACGCCGCCGCCGATCGTCCCGTTCGTGACACCGCGGCCTGGTCGGATGAAACCGACGCCTTGCATCTACTGCCGCTGCACCTGCTGCCCTTGACCGTCAGCGGGTTGAAGCGCGCGCGCCTGGTGAAGACGGCGCGGCTGGAAACGATGGTGGAACTCTTCCGCGACGCCCGCGCCGGCACCGGCCTGATCCAGATCGAGGGCCTGGGGCGGGAGTTCGCGGCCGACAAGATGTCGCTGGATCGCGACATGGCCCTGCTGCTGAAGCTGGGCGCCGTAGCGTCGTTCGATGTCTATTCCCTGCGCATCGAGCTGCGAGCCCTGGGCATCGCGGTCGATGAGCACCAGCATTTGGTGCTGTCCCCGGAAAAGCAGGAAGAGCTGACCCAATACATGCAGGGATTCACCCGCCCCCTGCTGCGCCGCGTCTATGGCGAGCAGGCGGCGCGAGTGGAGAACATGGGCGACCTGACCGCCCTGCTCTCCAGCCCCGACCGGGCGGAGACGCTGGCCAACCTGCGCCACATCGCCGGGCGGCTGGGCCTGAAGCTGACCGAGATTCCCGAATTCCTTGCGCAGTATGGCGACATCTTCCTGTCGGTCGCCTATTTCCGCAGCTGCCGCGACGGCGCCCATGCCCTGCTGGAGGAGTTCGGCCGCTGGCTGGTGGATCTGAAACGCGCGCCCCTGGTGCAAAGCGACAGCGCCGCCCAGCGCCTGATCACCACGGTGGATACCAGCCTGGACATCATCATGGCCCAGCTGGAGGGATGCTTCCGCAGCTTCGACCGCATGACGCGACAGCTGTGGGACGACCTGTCCGCCGAAGGCTTCCAGGCCATGCGGCGTGAGATCGAGGCACATCACACCAGCGTCGGCGCCCTATGCTGCGGCCTGGCGGTGAAACTGGGCGGCTGGAAGCGCGCCTTCCCCACCGCCGGCCGGGGCGCCCCGGGGCAGAAGCTGGACTGGCTGCGGCAGGAAATGGTGCCGGGCCTGGCCCAGCTGGTGGAAACCGGCCTGGCCGCCAACGGCCGGCGTGTGCCCGTGGCGGCTCAGGCCCGCCCGGCCTGAGGTCAGGCCGGGTCACGACGCTGCGCCGTCCCTCAAACCGGGTCCGGCACCTTGGTCCGCAGGGTCACATACTCCTCCGCCGCCGTCGGGTGCAGGCCGATGGTGCTGTCGAACACGGCCTTGGTGGCGCCGGCGTTCATGGCCACGGCCACGCCCTGGATCATCTCCGGCGTATCGTCGCCCACCAGGTGGCAGCCCACCACCCGGTCGCTGGCGCGTTCCACCACCAGCTTCATCAGCATGCGCTGGTCCCGGCCGGAGATGGTGTGCTTCATGGGCTTGAAGTTGGTGCGGTAGATGTCCACCGCCGGATAGACGGCGCGGGCCTGTTCCTCCGTCATGCCGCAAGTGGCGACAGGGGGGATGGAGAAAACGGCGGTCGGGATGTTGTGGTAGTTCACGCTGCGCGGCTTGTTGCCGTACAGGGTGTCGGCCAGCACATGACCCTCCGCCGTGGCGACTGGCGTCAGGTTCACGCGGTCGGTCACGTCGCCCAGGGCATAGATGTTGGGCACGGTGGTGCGATACTGGTCGTCCACCTTGATGGCACCGCGCTCGTTCAGTTCCACGCCCACGCGCTCCAAGCCCAGGCCGCGCACATTGGGACGGCGTCCGGTGGCGTAAAGCACGGCGTCCAGTTCCAGGGTGGTGCCATCCGACAAGGTGGCGACCAGGCAGCGGCCTGCCTTCTCCAGGCGCTCGATGGTGGTGCCGGGGCGCAGATCGACGCCGGCCTTGACCATCTCCGCGCCGAGGAAATCCCGCACATCCTCGTCAAAGCCGCGCAGCAGCTTGTCGCCCCGATAGATTTGCGTGGTGCGGGACCCCAGACCGTTGAACACGCCAGCGAATTCCGTGGCGATATAGCCCGCGCCGACGATGGCGATGTGCTCGGGGCGCTTGTCCAGGTGGAACACCTCGTTGGAGGTGATGGCATAGTCGCGCACACCGGGCTTCTCCGGCAGCTCCGGCCAGCCGCCGGTGGCGATCAGGATGCGCTCCGCCGTGACGCGCTTGCCGCCCACGTCCACCGTGTGCTCATCCACGATGGTGGCGCGCGCCTCGAATATGGTGGCGCCGGAATTCTCCAGCAGGCGGCGGTAGATGCCATTCAGGCGGGTGATCTCCGCATCCTTGTTGGCGATCAGGCGTTGCCAGTCATGGTCCCGCACTTCGACGTCCCAGCCATAGCCGGCGGCATCCTGAAAACCGGCGGAGTACTGGGCGGCGTAGACCAGGAACTTCTTGGGCACGCAGCCGACATTCACGCAGGTGCCGCCCAGGTACCGTTCCTCCGCCACCGCCACGCGGGCGCCGTAACCGGCCGCGATTCGGCTGGCGCGCACCCCGCCGGAGCCGGCGCCGATGGTGAAAAGGTCGTAGTCATAGGCGGCCATGGCCGAATTCCCTGTGCTGGAAAGGGGGGATAGGACGAACGGGTGTGCCCAGATGTCGTATCTTTTCCCATTCCGCGCAAGGGATGGCGATGCGCTGGAATTGTGGCGCCGGACGCGTGCTACCCTCGGTTCCGAACCGGGCGGGTCCATCGTTGGCATGGGGGCCGCCGGCATCGGGAATGGGGGAATGGTGGCATGGTGCGCATGAAGGTCCGCGTCGCGGCGATCGCGATCATGGTGGCGGCTGGCCTGGGGGCGGGCGCCGCCCACGCCGAGATCAAGCTGGGGCTGGCCGGCCCGCTGACCGGTCCTAACGCCGTGGTGGGTGAGCAGATGCGCCGCGGCACGGAACAGGCAATCGCCGACATCAACGCCAAGGGCGGCGTGCTGGGCGAGAAGCTGGTGCTGTCCAAAGGCGACGACGCCAGCAATCCCAGCCAGGGGGTGTCCGTGGCCAACAAGCTGGTGACCGAGGGCGTGGTCGCCGTGTTCGGCCATTACAACTCCGCCGTCTCCATCGCCGCCGCCAAGGTCTATGCCGAGGAAGGCGTCATCCAGATCTCCCCCAACTCCACCAACCCGCGCCTGACGGAGATGGGCTACGCCACCACCTTCCGCACCTGCGGGCGTGACGACCAGCAGGGCCAGGTGGCGGCCGCCTACATCGCGCGCGTTTTCCCCAAGGCCCGCATCGCCATCGTCCAGGACCAGACGACCTACGGCAAGGGCCTGGCCGATGCCACGCGCGACGCCTTGAACAAGCTGGGCAAGAAGGAAGTGCTGTATGAGGCGGTGACCGTGGGCGACCGCGACATGTCCGCCATCATCACCCGCATGAAAGACGCCCAGATCGACGTGGTGTTCTTCGGCGGCGTCCACACCGAGGGGGGCCTGCTGGTGCGCCAGATGGCCGACAAGGGCCTGAAGGCCCAGTTCGTGGGCGGCGACGGCATCATCTCCAACGAGTTCTGGGGCATCACCGGGCCCAGCGGCAACGGCGTGCTGAACACCTTCGGCCCTGATTACCGGCTGCGGCCCCAAGCCGCCGACGTGGTGAAGAAGTTCCGCGATGGCGGATACGAGCCCGAGGCCTACACCCTTTATTCCTACGCCGCCGTGCAGGCCTGGGCACAGGCCGCGACGGAGGCGAAGACCACCGATCCCACCAAGGTGGCGGCCGTCCTGCACAAATCCACCTTCCAGACTGTGATCGGCCCCCTGGCCTTCGATGCAAAAGGAGATCGCACCACTGCTGATTACACAGTTTACCAGTGGCGCGATGGATCCTATACCGAGGTCAAGTAGTGTGAATTAGCTTTCCCTCGGTTCAGGAATCACAGTTCGATGCGTGTCCCTTCCTTCGTGCGTGCCGCCGTCTTCGCCCTGCCCCTGCTGTCGATCAGCCTTCCCGCCCTGGCGGATATCAAGATCGGTGTCGGCGTCCCCTTGAGCGGCCGCCTGGCCGCCGTGGGTACCCAGCTGCGCCGGGGCGCGGACCAGGCCGTGGCCGACATCAACGCCAAGGGCGGCGTGCTGGGCCAGAAGCTGGTGGTGGATGCGGTGGATGACGGGGGGGAGCCGACGCAGTCGGTCGCCGCCGCCAACCGCCTGGTGACGGACCGCGTCGCCATGGTCATGGGCCACATGACCACCGGCACCACCATGCCGGCCGCCCAGGTCTATGCCGATGAGGGCGTCATCGTCATCACCCCCAGCTCCACCAGTCCGGAGCTGACGGCCCAGGGGTGGGACACCCTGTTCCGCACCTGCGGCCGCGACGACCAGCAAGGCCAAGTCATCGGCGCCTATCTCGCCGAGCATTACAAGGGCGGCAAGATCGCCATCGTCGATGACCAGACCACCTACGGAAAGGGCCTGGCCGACGCCGTGCGCGCCACGCTGAAGGCCAAGGGTGTGGCCGTGGCCCTGAACGGCACCCTGACGGCCGGCGAGAAAGACTTCAGCAGCATGGTCACCCGCCTGAAGTCGGCGGACGTGGACGCTGTGTTCTACGGTGGCCTGTATCCCGAGGCCGGGTTGCTGGTGCGCCAGTCGCGCACCGCCGGCCTGAAGGCGGCTTTCCTGGCCGGCGACACCCTGGCCAGCGATGAATTCTGGACCACCGCCGGTGCCATGGGCGAAGGGGTCATGATGGCCTACAACGCCGATGTGCGGCAAAGCCCGGCCGCCAAGGAGGCGCTGGACAGTTTCCGCAAGAACGGTGGGGAGCCCAACATCTTCTCGCTCTACTCCTACGCCGCCGTCCAGGTCTGGGCCCAGGCCGCCGCCAAGGCGGGCAGCGCCGATCCCAAGAAGGTGGCGGCCGTCCTGCACAGCGGCCAGGAGTTCATGACCGCCGTCGGTCCCGTCTCCTACGACGCCAAGGGCGACCGCAAGCAGAACGACTACGTCATCTACGCCTGGCACAACGGCGCCTACGCCCCGCTGGCCAAGCCGTAAATCCAGCGCAGAAAGCCAGGGTGGACAACATGGAGTCTGTTGCCCTTGTCGATGCGGATGGAACCGTCACGGTAAGCGGCACACTGGATCCCGTGCCGTGGTGGAGCGTCACCAAAACCGTCCTGGCGATTGCGGCATTGCGCCTGGTTGAGGATGGCTCGCTTTCCTTGAATGGAAAAGTCGCCGGAGAGCCGTACACATTGGCGCACCTCCTGCGGCACGAGGCCGGGCTTCCCGACTATGGTGGTCTGGCCCGTTATCATGAGGATGTCCAGGCCGGCAAATCGCCATGGCCGGTCGGGCGCCTACTCCAGGCCCTCGATGTGAAGCGACCACGCTACCAACCTGGAAACGGCTGGGCATATTCGAACATCGGCTATCTTAAGGTACGGCAATTGATTGAGGAGGCTACCGGCCTATCTCTGGCCGACGCCCTCGATCGTCTGGTGTTCACGCCGGCGGGATTGACGACGGCGCGGTTGGCCACCCAACCGGCGGATCTGCACGACGTTGAGATGGGGCCCGCCAGGGCGGATTATCATCCGGGTTGGGTCTATCATGGCCTCGTCACTGGAACCGTCGCGGATGCGGCCAGACTGCTGAAGGGTTTAGCGGCGGGCGGCCTGCTGCGACCCGCAACATTTGCGTCGATGCTTGACCATCGCGCCCTTCCGGAACACCGGAATGAGATTTTCAAGGACCCGGCGTACGGGCTCGGCCTCATGTTGACCGCGGGTACGCCGCTGGACCACCCCATAGGACACCGGGGGGCCGGTCCCGGCAGCACTGTCGCGGCCTACGCCTACGGTCAAAGGGCGTGCGCCATCTGGCATGCATCGACCCAGAATCCCGACTTGGTGGTCGATATGGTCTTCCGGCGCCTGACACAGGGATAAAAGGTTCCCCGGCCGGTTTGGCCGACTGAACCGGGACGGGTGGGGCTCAGTCAGCCGCCACCGGCAACCCCAGCGCGTGCCGCACCTTGCCCTCCGCCGTGGTGGGCGGTTCGAAGGGGTTGATGGTGCTTCTAAGGTGGCCGTTGGGGTCCATCAGGAAAATGGCCGCGTTGTGGTCCATGCCGTAGTCCGCCGGGTGGGCGTCGGGGGCCAAGGGCGTGCCGTCGGTCGAGACCTTGCGGTATTCCACCTTGTAGCTGGCGGCGGCTTGGGCGATCTGCTCGGCTGTGCCGGTCAAGGCCGCGATGTGCGGGTTGAAATTGGCCATGTAGTCCTTCAGCACCGCCGTGGTGTCACGCGCCGGATCGACGGTGATGAACAGGCCCTGGACCCGGTCGGCATCCGGCCCCAGGCCATCCAGGATGACGCTCATGGACGCCAGGCCCGTGGGGCAGACGTCGGGGCAGTTGGTGTAGCCGAACATGACCATCAGGATTTTGCCGGCATAGGTCCTGTCCGTGACCGCCCTGCCGTCCTGGTCGGTCAGGGCGAAGGGGCCGCCGATGGCGGCCAGACTGGTCACACCGTCCGGCTTGGGCGTCGTCAGCGGCCGGCCGATGACGCCCCAGGCACCGATGGCGACGGCCCCCAGCACCAGGACGGGGCCCGCCCAACGCAGGACGGCGAAGCGGCGGGACGGTTCGGTCGGGCGGGACATGGCAGGCTCAAGGCAACCCAGGGGCCGCGCCATTTGGAACCCGGCCGGGCGCCAGGTCAAGGTTCTCCGCCTTTCCCGCGCCACCGTTGCGCCCTTTACAAGGTCGATCCACCCGACTATCCCCAACGGCGCACGTTGAGAAAGGACACGCGAATGGCCAAGGATTACATGCCGCCGTCGGACTTCCTGCGGGATCTGATCGACGAGGATGTGGAGATCGAGGCGGACGACACGGCCACGGTCAAGCGCCTGCTGTCCTTCTTCAAGGACCCCGATGCCGCCAACCGCGACTGGGCGGTTTTCCTCCTGGGCCAGTCGGAGGTGGACACCAAGGCCGTCCGCGACGCCCTGGTCCAGGCGCTGGACGATGAGGACGACAGCGTGCGTGCCGAGGCGCTGGTGGCCTTGGCCCAGCGCGATGGCGACCTTGCCCGCCCCCACGTGCTGGAGGCGCTGAGCGCCGAGGGCGTCTACCCCACCGTGTTCGAGGCGGCGGCGCTGTGCGCCCATCCAGACCTGATCAAGCCCCTGCGCGGCTGGCTGAAGGCCACCGGCGACAAGGAGGTGGACCAGATGGTGGCGGAAGCCGTGGCGGCCTGCGAGGCGAGCGCGAAGTAAGGAGGGGCGCGCCGAGCAGGGGCTCAGGCGGTCTCGACGACGAACATCGTCGCCTGCTGGGCCTCCCGGCGTTCCGCCTTGATGGGGGCGTAAGCCTCGGACTCGTAGAACGCCAGCGCCTGGGCCAGCGTCGGAAACTCCAGCACGCCCGCCATCGGCAGCGGCATGTTATCGCCTTCCAGCACCTGCGCGACACGACCGAAGTACAGGATCCGTCCGCCAGCCTCCTGCAAGGCGGTCTGGAAGCGGGGGGCGAGAGCCGCCTGCTTGGCGGGATCGATGATCCGTAAATTGATATGCACGTAGGCGGGCATGGCGTGTCTCCTAATGATGCATATACATTATATGGCGATGCGCGATTGTACAGGGGTCATTGGGGATGAGCGACATCGACCGGGACACCTTCCGGACCATCGCGGCGGAATGTCCGGGCTTCCAGGCGCGGGCGACGGCGCGGGCGATCACGCGCTATCACAACGCCTGCTTCAGGCCCCTGGGGCTGACGGCCGAGCAATTCAGCCTGATGCTGGGAATCGGCGCCGCCGAGGGCGTCCCATTGGTTGAACTCGCGCTCAGCGCGGGGGTCGATACGACAACCCTCAGCCGGAATATCCAGAACCTGGAAAAGCGGGGCTGGGTCTGCGCCGATGGCGGGCGCGGCCGTGCGGGAAAGCGCCTCAGCCTGACGGCCCTGGGACATCATCTGCTGGCGGAGGCCATTCCGGTATGGCGGCAGGCCCAAGAGCAGCTGTCGCGGCGCCTGGGCAATGACCACCTTCAATTGGTGAGGCGGGCGATGGTGGAACTGGCCGTTGCCGCGGAGCCCTTATCGCCCGACGCTCCCGAGGGCGCTGAACAGCCCGTGTCCTAATCCTCCGCGCTGTCCTCCACCGCCCGGGGCAGCGCCGCGTCGTCGCCCCGCGAGAACAGGGTGGTGATGGCGGGGCGGGCGTCCAGCAGGCCCGCGGCGCGCAGATCGTCCACGCCCGGCAGGTCGCGCAACGATTCCAAACCGAAATGATCCAGGAAGGCCGGCGTTGTCAGCCAAGTGAGCGGCCGGCCCGGCGTCTCGCGTCGGCGGCCGGGCTTGATCCAGCCCGCTTCCATCAGGATGTCCAGCGTGCCCTTGCTGGTGGCCACGCCACGGATACTTTCGATCTCGGCCCGCGTCACCGGCTGGTGGTAGGCTATGATGGACAGCGTTTCCACCGCGGCGCGGGACAGGCGGGAGGTCACCTCCGTCTCCCGCTGCAGCAGGGGCGCCAGATCCGGCGCCGTACGGAAGGCCCAGCGGCCGGCCGCCGCCACCAGATGCACACCGCGATGGCTGTAATGGACCTGCAATTCGTCCAGGATGCCGCGCAGGTCGGCGCCCTCGCCCAGCCGGGCGGCCAGGGCGGCCTCCTCCACCGGCTCGGCCGAGGCGAACAGCACCGCCTCAACCAGGCGCACCTGTTCGGCGCGGCGGTCGAAGCCCTCTTCCAACTCGGCGGGCGCCTCTGTGACGGTTTCGGCGGTCATGGCTCTTTATCCGGGATCGGCGGTGCGGCGGGCGTATCGGTGCGGCGAACGTACAGGGGGCCGAAGGTTCCATCCTGCCGCACCTCCAGCTGGCCGGCCTTGGCCAGCTCCAAGGTGGCGACGAAGGTCGCCGCCAGGGCGGACCGGGCCTTCAGCTTGTCCTCCCGGCTGGTGCCGCCGCCGCGCCAGTCCGGCGGCAGGAAACGGTCCAGGCGGGTCCAGTCCGGCAGGCGGCCCAGCATGGCCTCCACCCGGCGGATGGCGTCCTCGATGGTGAACAGGTCCACCGGCGGCAGGTGCAGCGGACCGGTCTTCTGCTGCCGGCGCTTGATGTCGCCATAGGCCCGCAGCAGGTCGTAGAGCGTCACTTCGGTGACCCGGCGTTCGAACACCGGCAGATCTTCGGGTGCGCCCCGGGGAAAGATGTCGCGGCCCAGGCGCGGCCGGGCCATCAGGCGGGCGGCCGCGTTCTGCATGGCCTCCAGACGCTGCAGCTGGAAGGCCAGGGCCTGCGCCAGCTCCTCACCCGTCGGCTCCTCCGTCTCGGGCGTGGGCAGCAGCAGGCGGGATTTGAGATAGGCCAGCCAGGCGGCGGTCACCAGATAATCGGCCGCCACCTCCAGCCGCAGGCGCCGCGCCTCCTCCACGAAGGCCAGGTACTGTTCGGCCAGGGCCAGGATGGAGATGCGGGTGAGGTCGACCTTCTGGTCGCGCGCCAGGGTCAGCAGCAGGTCGATGGGGCCTTCGAATTCCCCGAGGTCGACCAGCAGCGCGGGCTCCCCCTCCCCCACCGGTTCAAGGGCGGGGGCGGCGCTCCAATCCTCATCCGGGCCCCGCGCATCGGCCATCAGCTCAGTCCCGTCACCGTGGCGATCACGTTCCACAAGCCGCTGGTCGGCCACCGCACCAGCCACATATAAGGGTCGTAGGCCGACAGGCCCATCTTACTGAAAAGATAGGGCAGCAGGAAAAAGATCGTCAGCAGGATCATGTTGCCCCGCACCTCCTGCGCCGCAAACCACTGCGCCTGGCGATAGGGCAGAATCTGCTCGATGACCTTGCCACCGTCCAGCGACGGGAAGGGCAGCATGTTCAGCACGCCCAGCATCAGGTTGATCTGGATGCCCGCCACGAAGTTCTGCCCCACCCAGTCCGCCACCGAGGCCGGCAGCAGGAAGAGGGTGTGCAGCAGCAGGGCGAAGACGATGGCCAGCAGGAAGTTCATGCCGGGCCCGGACAGCGCCACCAGCGCCATGTCGCGGCGCGGGCGGCGCAGCCGGCTCTGGGTGATGGGCGCAGGCTTGGCCCAGCCGAAGACGAAGCCGGTGAACAGGAACAGCGTCGCCGGCATCAGGATCGTGCCGATGGGGTCGATGTGCTTGCCCGGGTTGAAGCTGACCCGCCCTTGGGAATAGGCGGTGTCGTCGCCCAGCTTCCACGCCACCCAGGCGTGGGCTGCCTCATGCAGGGTGATGGCCAGCACCATGGGGATGGCCATCACGGAAAGGCGGACGATCAATTCCTGAATCGAGGTGTCCAAAGGGGTCAGTCCCAGTTGCCGGCAAGGTCGGTAAGGCGCGCGCGCCAGGCGGCGACGGTGGCCGCGTCGGCGGCGGTCGATGCCGGTCGGCGGGCCTGGGCCCGGGCCCAGCGTTCCTGCGCCTGTTGCGACAGGCGGGGCACCACGGCGGCCACGGCGGCCATTTCCTCCACCGTGCCGTTGCAGTGCAGGGCCACGTCGCAGCAGCCATCGGCCACCACGGCGGCCGCACGCTCCGCCACCGTGCCCGACAGGGCCTGCATGTCCAGGTCGTCGCTGAACAGCAGGCCGTCGAAGCCGATCAGCCCGCGCACGATCTTGGTGATGACCAGTGCCGAGGTGCTGGAGGGATGCTGGGCATCCACCGCGGTGAACAGGATGTGGGCCACCATGCCCGCGGGCAGGTCGGCCATGGCCTTGAAGGGGGCGAAGTCCACCGCCTCCAGCGTCGCCAGGTCCGCCGTCACCGTCGGCAGCTCCTTATGGCTGTCGGCCGTGGCGCGGCCGTGGCCGGGCAGATGCTTCACGATGGGCAGCACGCCGCCGGCCAGCAGGCCGTCCGCCTGCGCGCCCGCCAGCAGGGCCACCCGGGCCGGGTCGCGACTGAAGGCGCGGTCGCCGATGACGTCATGGGCGCCCGCCTGCGGCACATCGGCCACCGGGGCGCAGTCCATATCGATGCCTAGCGGCGCCAGGGTGGCGGCCAGCAGGCGGCCGTGCAGCCAGGCCGCCTCCTTGGCCAGGTCATCGTCGGCGATGGCGCCGATGCGGCCGGCCGGCGGCAGGGACGGCCAGTGCGGCGGGCGCAGGCGGGCCACGCGCCCGCCCTCCTGGTCGATCATGATGGGCGCATCAGGCCGGCCCACGCTGTCACGCAGGGCCGCCGTCAGGGCCATCACCTGTTCCGGCGTATCGCAATTGCGCTTGAACAGGATGAAGCCCAGGGGATTGGCCGCCGCGAACAGCGCCCGCTCCGCCTCGGTCAGGACGGGACCGGTGCAGCCGAAGATGACGGCCGCTGGAACGTTGGGGGTGGTCATCGCAGGCAACGCCTTAATGTACGGGGATGCAGCCGTCCTTGGCCGCCTTCACCGCCTCGCAGATGCGCTTGGCCTGGGCCTCGTCGATGGGGCCCGCCTGGACGCGGTAATAGATGCCCTTGGCGCCCAGATCGGCCTTGACCAGGCGCAGGCTGAGCCCGCCCAGGACGCTGGCATGCTTGCGCTGGATGCGCTGCATCTCGGCTTCCGCCTGCGGTTCCGACGGAATGGAGGCGAACTGTAGTTTCACCGACCCGCCGCCAGTGGTGGCGGGTGCGGCGGCGGCCGGTGCCACGGGTTTTTCCACCGGCTTGGGTGCCGGCGTGACCGGGGCGGCGGCGACAGGCTTAGGCGCGGCCGGCTGCGGGGCCGGCGTCACCGGCTTCGCGGCGGTGGTGCCGGCCGCCGTCGGGGGCAGCACGGTGGGCGGCAGGACGGTCGGGGCCGCCGGCTGGGCGGCCGGGGCTTGCGCCGGCGCCTGGGCAGGAGCTTGGGCAGCGGCCTGGGGCGCCTGCTGTGGCGCTGACTGCTGGACTGCGGCCGGCGGCGGGGCCGTAGGCCGTTCCATGGGCGCTTCCGGCGGCGGCAGCAGGCGCTCAACGCCCGGATCCGTCTTGGTGTCGGCGCGCAGGCGATCGTAGATCAGCCTATCCTGGTTGGGCACGTCCATCCCGCCCGGCGTTTCCGGCTTCACCTTCGTCGGCCCGGGATCGGCGTGGATGATGGGGGCCACCGCCTCCGTCCCCGCCCGCTGGCCCTGGGTGTAGACGAAGTAGATCAGCCCGCCGAAGCTGCCGACGGCGACCACCACCACGCCCAGGCTCAGCAGCCCGCGCCGGCGGGGCGCCGGCTGGCGCCGCCCCTGCCAGTCATAGCCGGGATCGTAGTCGTAGTCGGGGTCGCCGTGATGGTCGTGCATGTCGCTCATGGGATCAGCGCAACTCCTCGGCCGGCACCACGCCCATGATGGCGAGGCCGGACGCGATGACCAGGGATACCGCCGTCACCAGAGCCAGGCGGGCCCGGGTCAGGGCGTCGTCCCCCTCGATGATGAAGCGCAGGGTGGCGTCGTCCTTGCCCTGGTTCCAGAACCCGTGGAAGGCGGCGGCCAGATCCTGCAGGTAGTAGGCGACGCGGTGCGGCTCATGCGCCTCCGCCGCCGACTCCACCGTGCGTGGCCAGTTCAGCATCAGGCGGATGAGATCGACCTCGGCCGTGGACGCCAGGCCGTCGAAAGACACGGCCGACAGCGCTTCACGCGACAGATCCCAGTCGGCGTGCAGACTGGCGGCCTGGCGCAGGACGGAGCGGCAGCGGGCGTGGGCGTATTGCACGTAGAAGACGGGGTTGTCCTTGGACTGCTCCGTCACCTTGGCGTAGTCGAACTCCAGCGTCTGGTCGTTGCGGCGCGTCAGCATGATAAAGCGCACGACGTCGCGGCCCACGGCGTCCATGACGTCACGCAGGGTAACGAAGGTGCCGGCGCGCTTGGACATCTTCACCGGCTCGCCGTTCTGCAGCAGGTGCACCAGTTGGCACAGCTTCACATCCAGCGCGGCCTTGCCGTCGGAGATGGCCTTGGTCGCCGCCGCCATGCGCTTCACATAGCCGCCATGGTCGGCACCCCACACGTCGATCAGCACGGGGCAGCCGCGCCGGTATTTGTCGTAGTGATAGGCGATGTCGTTGGCGAAATAGGTCCAGGACCCGTCGGACTTCTTCAGCGGGCGGTCGACGTCGTCGCCGAACTGGGTGGCCTTGAACAGGGTCTGGGGCCGCGGCTCCCAGTCATCGGGCTTCTTGCCCTTGGGCGGCTCCAGCACACCGACATAGATCAGGCCGGCATCCTCCAGGGCCTTGAACGCCTGGTCCACCGCCCCGTTGTCCACCAGCGCGCGCTCGCTGCTGAACAGGTCATGGTGGATGTTCAGGGAGGCCAAATCCTCCTTGATGCCGGCCATCATCTGGTCGATGGCGAAGGCGCGCACCGGGGCCAGCCACTCCTCCTCCGGCAGGTCGCGCCACTTGGCACCGTCCCGTGCGGCCAGGGCCTGGCCCACGTCCTTCAGGTACTCGCCCGGGTACATGCCGGCCGGGATCTCGATACCCGTCTCGCCCAGCGCCTCACGGTAGCGCAGGTGGGTGGAGCGGGCCAGGACATCCACCTGGGCGCCGGCGTCGTTGATGTAGTACTCGCGCGTGACGTCGTAGCCGGCCTTTTCCAGCAGGGCGGCCAGCGCGTCACCCACCACCGCGCCACGGGCGTGCGCCGCGTGCAGCGGGCCGGTGGGGTTGGCGGAGACGTATTCCACGTTCACACGGGTGCCGTTGCCGATGGTGCTGGCGCCGAAGCCCACGCCGGCGGTCAGGACGTCGGCCAGGCGGGCGCGCCAATAGCTGGGCGCCACGCGAAGGTTGACGAAGCCGGGACCGGCGATGGAGACCTCGGTCACGTCCGGCAGGGCCCGCAGGTGCGGGGCCAAGGCCTCGGCGATGGCGCGCGGCGGCTTGCCGGCAGGCTTGGCCAGCACCATGGCGGCGTTGGTGGAGATGTCGCCATGCGCCGCCTCGCGCGGCGGCTCCACCGTCACGCGGGAGAGGTCCAGCCCGGCGGGAATGCCGCCGTCAGCCGCCAGGGCCTCCAGCGCGCGGCGGACCAGGGCTTCGAATTCCTTGTAAACGTTCATGGCGATAGAACCGGCACAATCCAAAAGAGTCGCATTCGCCGGCCCATGGTGACCGGCGGCGGCGCACCTTACAAGGTTCCTGCGGTGCAGGTCACGGGCGGAGTTGGGAAGGCTGGTGTCCAAAGCTGCCGCAGCCCGCTGCTTCCAGCACTCAGGCCATGGGATCGGCCCCGAAGCGGTTGGCGCCGCGCTTGCCTGGCAGGAAGCCCACTTGGGCGGCTACCCAGTATTCCCCCAGGATGGGGATGACGCCCAACAGGATGAACCAGCCGCTGAAGCCCCGGTCATGCAGCCGCTTCACCTGCACGGCGATGCCCGTCCAGAGCGAAATGATGAACATCAGAACCAGCGTCCAGCCGGCCACGGCGTTGTGGCCGGTGGAATCGGCCGTCAGGCTGCTGGCGATCACGACCAGCAGAATCATGCTCAACAGCGGAAGGGTGTATTTCAGCCAGTACTCCCGCCGACTGACCCTCCCTTGGATCGAGAACAGGAACCAGAGCCAACTGAAGGCGGGGCGCGGCTGAAAGGATATGACGCTCAGATCCGCTCCGCCGCCCAGGATCTCGACGGCCATGCCCGCGACCGGTAGACCGGTGCCCCGCCACTGCGCGGCGGTGAAGAAATGGGACAAACCCTCCACGTCCACGGCCTCACCCGCACCGGCGACCTCGTCAAACGCGACAACCGTTCCCCGCATCCCGTTCCCCACCCCACATGCGCAACAGCCTCAATCTTGTGGGGTGTCAGGAATTTTGCAACCTCAAGACGCCGGTGCCTCACCCCGCGATCAGCTGCGCCTGGCGGATGGCGAAGCGGTCGGTCATGCCGGCGACGTAGTCCAGCAGGCCGCGCACCCAGCCCGCGCGCTCATAGGGCAGCTGGCGCGACTCCGGCATGGTTTCCAGCAGGGAGGCCCAGCGGCGGGGCAGCTTGGCCCCGGGGCCCAGCTTCTCCCGGTCCAGCAGCGCCTCGCCATAGGCGTCCAGCAGGGTGGTGATGGTGCGGGCGGCGATGATGTCGGTCTCGCAGCGCTGCTGGCCGCGGTAGATGCGCTCGTGGCTCACCTGCTCGATCCTGCGCAAGGCGGGCGCACGGGCCGACAGGGTCAGCAGGGGGTGGCAGAACTCCCCGGCCATCAATTGCGGCAAGCGCTCCAGGAAAATTTCCGCCGCATCGCGCACCAGCCGGTCGATGGCCTGGGCGCGCAAGAAGATCAGCTTGCGGTCCTCATCCTCCAGCGTCTTGTAGTCCGCCTCCCAGTCCTTGCCCGTGGCCGTGTCAGGCTTGTCGTCGCGGATAAAGGCTAGCAACAGGTCCTCGGCATGCTCGAAGCTCAGCATGCGCATCTTGGCCGCGTCCTCGATGTCCACCACGTGGTAGCAGGCGTCGTCCGCCGCCTCTACCAGGTAAGCCAGCGGGTGGCGGCACCAGGCGCCCGGCCCCTTTTCCACCAGGCCCACCTCCGTCGCCACCTCGGCGAACACATCCTGCTCGCATCCGAAGAAGCCGTACTTGCGCTTGTGCGGGCGCTTGAGGGGACCGTTCGGCACCTCCACCCCCCAGGGGTATTTGGCCCCGGCGCCCAACGTCGCCGCCGTCAGCTGCAGGCCGCCCACGCCGCGCCATCCCTGCAGCCGGGTCAGCACGCGGAAGCCCTGGGCGTTCGCCTCGAACTTGCACAGCTCCGCCTGCTCGACATCGCTCAGGCCCGCGCGTATGCGCTGGCCGATGGCGCTGTCGGCGAACCAGTCGGAGATCACATCCTCGCCCGTGTGGGCGAAGCAGGGGGTGCCGACGTCATGGGCCAGCGAGGCGGCGGCCACCACATGGCCGATGTCCGCCGGCGTCGCCTTCACCTCATAGTCGACGCTGCGCAGGATGGCGGGCCCCACCCACATGCCCAGCGAGCGTCCCACCCGCGCCGCCTCCATGGAGTGCGTCAGGCGGGAACGGACGTAGTCCGACCCGCCGATGCCGTGCACCTGCTGCTTGTCCGCCAGGCGGCGGAAGCTGGTGGTGAAGGTGATGCGGTCGATGTCGATCTCATAGGCGCTGCGGTGCGGCAATTCCGGATCGGCCGTCGTCTTGGCCAGCCGCTTGCGCGACAGCAGACTGTTCCAGTTCATCATCGCCGCATACCTCATGCCAGATCCGTGCGGGCGCCGAATGGTTCCTGGTCCTTTGACGGAACCGTTTGGAGCGCCTACATACTATGGGCGTTACAGAGGAACGCCGCCCCTGTCCAGTCGCCTTTTCAAGCGCTACGTGGGGCTGAGCCTGGCGTTCCGCAACTGGAAAGACATCCGTCGATGACCATCACCGACATCGCCGCCGATACCGCCCCCCCTCCCCCGCGTGCCATGAGCCTGAGCGCCAGCGCCGCCAAGCGCGTGCGCAAGCTGGCGGAAATGGAGGGCGGGCCTGACATCATGATGCGCCTGTCCGTGTCCGGCGGCGGCTGCTCCGGCTTCCAGTACGGCTTCAGCTTCGACGCCACCACCAACGAGGACGACCACGTGTTCGAGCGCGACGGCGCCCGGCTGGTGGTGGACGATACCTCGCTGGACCTGCTGGCTGGCGCCGAGGTGGACTTCGTCGAGGAATTGGCCGGATCCTACTTCAAGGTCAATAACCCCAACGCCAGCTCCTCCTGCGGCTGCGGGCAGAGTTTTTCTCTGTAAGGTTTCCCTCAGGCGCCGGCGTCCGCCGGCTTGGCTTGTCCTCGATTTCCGGTCCGCCTTCGGCTCCCCAAAAATCTCCGGCGGACGCGGTCGCGTCCTATAGCGGCATTGGCGTGCCGGCTGATTACTGAGACTTCTCGCCTTGGGCTTGGCTTCACTCTAAGGTGCGCGCGAACCGCCGCCTGATGAGAGCCTTCCCATGCGCATCGCCACCTGGAACGTGAACTCGGTCAAAGCCCGCTTGGGGAACGTTACCGAGTGGCTGGACAGCGCCAAGCCGGACGTCGTGCTGTTCCAGGAAATCAAGTGCGAGACGGCCGCCTTCCCCCTGCAGGCCTTCCAGGATCTGGGCTACCACTGCGCCGTGGTGGGGCAGAAGGCCTACAACGGCGTGGCGCTGCTGTCGCGGGAAGAGCCGACGGACATCATCACCCGCTTGCCGGGCGAGCCGGAGGATGAGCAGGCCCGTTATGTCGAGGCCACGGTCGGCGGAATCCGCATCGCCAGCCTGTACCTGCCCAACGGCAGCCCGGTGGGCACGGAGAAATATCCCTACAAACTGCGCTGGATGGACCGGCTGAAGGCCCATGCCGCCAGCCTGCTGGCCCAGGAAATCCCTTTCGTGCTGGGCGGCGACTACAACGTCATCCCCGAGGCGCGCGACGTCTACGACCCCGCCGCCTGGATCACCGATGCCCTGTTCCGGCCCGAGACCCGCGCCAAGTTCCGCGAGATCACCCACCTGGGCTTGGTCGAGGCCTTCCGCGCGGTGCATCCCGACGCCGATCGCGCCTTCACCTTCTGGGACTACCAGGCCGGCGCCTGGCCGCGCGACAACGGCCTGCGCATCGACCATTTCCTGCTGTCCCCCCAGGCCGCCGACCGCCTGGTGGGCTGCGCCATCGACAAGGGCCCGCGCGGCAAGGAAAAGGCGTCTGACCATACGCCGGTGGTGCTGGAACTGGCGGCTTGAGTCTTTAAGGACGCCCTCAAACGCCGGGCGGCCGCAGTCGCGGCCTGCAAAGGCATGAGTATCCTTGGCATTACCCTTCCCGCTTGCCGGTCAGCAGTTCCACGGGGCCGCTGAAGGGATAGAGGAATTGCTGGACGAAGCCGCCAGGGATGGGCTTCACCGTGCCGTACTTCTCCGGCCAGCGGTCCTTGGGCTGATGATAGGTGCGGAACACCAAGTCCCAGAAAGGGGTGTGGGCGCAGTAGTTGCGGTCCAGCGCCTCCACGTCCGAGGCATGGTGCCAATGGTGGAACTGCGGCGTCACGATGACGTAGCGCAGCCAGCCCAGATCCATGGCGATGTTGGAATGGATCAGCACCGCCTGGATGGACACGAAGATCAGATAGGCAAACACCGTGTCCTGCGGAAAGCCCAGCAGGAAGATGGGCACCAGGATCAGCGACCGGGTGATCAGCACCTCCAGCACATGCAGGCGGGAGCCGGACAGCCAATCCATATGCTGGGGCGAGTGGTGGACGGCATGAAGGCGCCACAGCCAGGGGATCTCGTGATAGGCGCGGTGGCTGGCATACTCCACGGCATCGGCCGCCAGGATGACCAGCAGGAAGCGCACAAATCCGGGCAGCGCCGCGACCTGCGCCTGCAGCCAGCCATTGACAGCCCAACCGAAGACATCATGGGCGAAATGGTTGGAGGTCAGCAGAAAGGCGCCAATCAGCAAATGGTTCACGGTGAAGTAGCTGAGATCCAGCCGCCAACCCTCGCGCAGCACGGGCTGGCCTGGGGCCACGCGGGGCAGCAGGCGTTCCAACAGGATGAAGGCGCTGCCGGTGAAGAACAGGTCCAACACCAGCCAGTCCAGCCCCACCCAGGTTCGGGCCTGGTCGAAATCCTCATACGGCACATAGGGCCCGCCCAGCAGTAGGGCCAACACCACGCCGCTGATGCCGATGACGCCCGCGCGCCGGCGCCGGTTCAGGACACACGCCCCCAGCCCCAGGAACACCCCCACGCCCATAGACAGCGCCAGAATCAGGCGCAACAGGTCCATGTCGTAATGCGGTCGCAGTTCCGGCGTGGTCAGCCAGGCGGGATACCGTAGGCACAGCACCGCGCCAATGCTGAGCAGGCCGATGGCTAGCGAAATCGTGCCCGCGGCTTGGCTGGACATCAGCCGGTGCCAGAGCCCGGACGATGGCGCGGCAGGGACGGTTGTTTCGATGCCCTGGCTATCTGCTGGGGCCATGCTCCCCTCCTTAGGCCGTTGAACCATGCATCACAAATCAATCAAGAACACAGCCCGGCCGCAACCGTCATGGTGTAAACGGCGGATATCACCGTTAAATAGGAATGGCGTGAATTGTCCCATCTTTGTCCGCCAGCCTCATTATCCCGTGCTATGCTGCGGGCTAGCATCCATGCCATCACCCCCTTATCGATGGCAGGAGATAGCCCCATGAGCACCGCGACCGCCGCCCCCCAGACCACCGCCCTGATCGTTATCGACGCTCAGGAGTCCTTCCGTCACCGCCCGTATTGGGTGGATGCGGAGTATGAGGCCTACCGCCCGGCGCAGCAGGTGCTGGTGAATGAAGCCAGAGCGCGCGGCATTCCGGTCATCCAGATCTTTCATGTGGATGGCGAGGCACCGTTCACCCATGAGTCCGGCACCATCCGCACGCTGACGGGATTAGACATCACGCCGGACGCCACCTTCCACAAGGCGCGGCACAGCGCGCTGGTGGGCAGCGGGCTGGATGTCTGGCTGATTAGCCATGGCATCCGCCGCGTCGTCATCTCCGGCGTGCGGACGGAGCAGTGCTGTGAAACGACGACCCGCCATGCCTCCGACCTGGGCTTCGACGTCACCTACGTGACGGAGGCGACGCTGACCTTCCCCATGACCGATGCACACGGGCGCATTTGGCCTACAGCGGAGATCAAGGCCGCCACCGAGTTGGTGCTGGACGGCCGCTTCGCCCGCATCGCCACCGTCGCCACGGCGTTCGACGCATGACGAAGGCCGGCCCCCGCGTCCTGCCTGTCTATGTGGTGCTGCCGCCCCGGACGCTGCTGCTGGACGTGGCGGGGCCGGTGGAGGTGTTGCGCCGGGCCAATGTGGAACAGGACGGGCTGCGTTTTGCCGTCCGCTACATTGGTCCGGCAGCGTCGCTGGTCACGTCCATCGGACTGACTGTAACGGGCATCGAGCCCCTGCCCCAGGCATTGCCAGACGAGGCCATGGTCATGGTCGTGGGTTCGGTGGAGCAGATGCTGGGGGATAGCGGACCGGACGCGGCGGAGGCGGAAGACGGCAACCAAGCTATCGTCGACTGGCTGCGGCGCAGCGTCGGGCCAGGCCACCGGCTGGTCAGCATCTGTGCCGGCGCCTTGCTGGCGGGCCGCGCCGGCCTGCTGGACGGCCGGCCCTGCACCACCCACTACAGCGATTGTGAAACCCTGGCGCGCCTGGCGCCCCGGGCGCGGGTCCTGGAGAACCGGCTGTATGTCGAGGATGGCCCGGTGGCGACCAGCGCCGGTGTCACCGCCGGCATCGACCTGATGCTGCACCTGGTGGCGGAGATGGTGGGGCCAGCGGTGGCCGTGGCCGCGGCGCGTGCCCTGGTGGTCTATCTGCGGCGCGCGGGCGGTGATCCGCAGCTGTCAGCCTGGCTGGAGGGACGCAACCACGTGCATCCGGCGGTTCACCGCGTACAGGACGCCATCGCCGCCGACCCGGCCCAACCCTGGACGCAAGAGTCCCTGGCCGACGTGGCGGGCGCCAGCCCCCGCCATCTGTCGCGGCTGTTCAACGAGCATACGGGCATGACCCTGCCGGACTATGTGAACCGGCTGCGGGTGGCGCTGGCGGCCCAGTTGCTGAGCCATACGCGGCTGGACATGGAAAGCGTGGCGGAGCGGGCGGGCTTCGCGTCCACCCGCCAGATGCGGCGCGTCTGGCGGGTGTATCACCCCACGTCGCCCAAGGCGGCGCGGGGATTGGGGAACGCCTAATTCAACACCGGAACGACGGACACCGATCTCAGAAGCTGTGAATACGGGCCACGGCCACTTGATCGTTGGCGTAGGCCTGGCGGGTGGCCAGGCAGGCGTTCAGGTGATCGGCGCGCAGGGCGCCCTGCTCAACCCCCGGATAGAGGTCGAAGGCCGACTGGGAGCAGCTGGAAAAGGCGGGGTTCTCGTCGGCCACCTGGACGTAGTCATGGTCCGGGGCGCCACTGCAGGCGGCGATGGGCAGCAGCACGCCCAGGGTGGGCAACAGGCGGGCGGGTAGCAGGCGGCGCACCCAGTGATTGATCTGCTTGGTCATGACGTCATCCCCAAATTTCAGCGTCGTTCCGTATCGCAAAGCTAGCGAAGCGAGACGCGAGCGGGAGTGACGGGCGTCATAAACGCGTCATTACTCAGGCATGGACCGCCTGCGTGCGCCGCATAACAGGCAGAACCGGAAAACAACCTAACCGTGGAAAGTTTATTAAAACTGCGTGTCCTGGTGCGCCCGCCAGGCGTGGGCCAGGCGCACGAAGCCTGCCACGTCCACCTCCTCCGCCCGGGACGTGGGGAGGATGCCGGCGGCTTCCAGCAGGGGTTCGGGCTGGGCCACCAGGCCCTTCAGCCCGGCACGCAGCATCTTGCGCCGCTGATTGAAGGCGGCCGCCACCACCCGCTCCATATCCTTGAACGACGGGGCGTCGGCCGGCAGGATGCGCGGGGTGATGTGCACCACCGCCGACATGACCTTGGGCGGTGGGGAAAAGGCCTGCGGCGGGATGTCGAACACCAGCCGCGCGTCGGCCAGCCACTGGCTCATGACCGCCAGGCGGCCGTAATCCTTGGTGCGTGGCTTGGCGACGATGCGGTCCACCACTTCCTTCTGGAACATCAGCGTCAGGCTGCGGAATTCCTGGATCTGGCGCAGCCAGCCCACCAGCATGGGCGTGCCCACATTGTAGGGCAGGTTGGCGACGATGGCGCGCGGCGCCGGGGCGATGGCGGTCATGTCAACCTCCAGCGCGTCGCCCTCCACGATGGTCAGACGGCCGGCGGCGGCGGCCACCACATCGGCCAGGGCCGCGACGAAACGGCTGTCCCGCTCCACCGCCACCACGGCCTTGGCGTCGCTCTCCACCAGGGCGCGGGTCAAGCCGCCGGGGCCGGGCCCCACCTCGATGACGGTGACGCCGGCCAGGTCGCCGGCCGCCGCGGCCACCCGCGCCGTCAGGTTCAAATCCAGCAGGAAATGCTGGCCCAGCGCCTTGCGGGCGCCCAGGTCGAAACGGGCGATGACGTCGCGCAACGGCGGCAGGTGGGCGAGGCTGGTCATGGGACGGTCTTGATAAGAGAAAGTCAGGCGGCGGCGCGCTGCCGCGCCAGGCGGTCGGCCGACAGCAGGGCCGCGACCAGGCTGGACGGGCTGGCCTGGGCCGTGCCGGCCAGGGACAGGGCGGTGCCGTGGTCGGGGGAGGTGCGGATGAAGGGCAGGCCCAGGGTGATGTTGACGCCCGTGTCGAAGTCCAGGGTCTTCAGCGGGATCAGCCCCTGGTCATGATACTGGCAGATGACGGCGTCATAGGTCGCGCGCGCGCCGGCATGGAACAGGGTATCGGCCGGCAGCGGGCCGGCGACGTTCATCCCCTCTTCCCGCAAGGTCGCCACGGCGGGGGCGATGATCTCGATCTCCTCCCGCCCCATGGCACCGCCCTCACCGGCATGCGGGTTCAGGGCGGCCACGGCCAGGCGCGGCTGACTGAGGCCGAAGTCGCGGCGCAGCGCCTGGTGGGTAACCCGCGCGGTGTGCAGCAGCACCTCGCGCGTCAGCTGACCGGCCACATCCTTCAGCGCCACATGGATGGTGGCCAGGGCCACCCGCAGGCCGCCCCCCTCCAGCAGCATGACAGGCTCCTCACTCATCCCCGCCAGGTGGGCCAGATATTCGGTGTGGCCCGGGTGGCGGAAGCCGGCGGCGTAGAGGCTGCTTTTCTGGATGGGGTTGGTCACCACGGCCGCCGCCTGGCCCGCCCGCACCAGGGCCACGGCCCGGTCTATGCTGGCGATGACGGCGGCGCCGTTGGCCGGATCCGGCTGGCCCGGGAGCACGGGGGCAGCCAGATCCTGGCGCAACACCGGCAGGGCCTCATCGAAGACAGTGACGGTTTCCGCCGGATCGGCGATCTCCCGCACCGCGGCATCGAGGCCGGTGGCGTGGGCCAGGGCCGCCAGGCGGTCCGGACTGTCGATCAGGAAAAAGGGCGGCAGGCCCCGGTCACGCCGCAGCCGCCAGGCCATCAAGGCGATCTCGCCGCCGATGCCGGCCGGTTCGCCCATGGTCAGGGCCAGGGGCAAGAGGGACGAAGAAAGCGGCGCGGTCATGAAACGGATCGGGGGGCTATCGCCCCCCGCCCCTCAGCTACGGATGTCGATGGTGGCGGCGCGCCGCAGGTCGCGCAGGTTGCGCCGCTGCAGCATGTCCATACGCTCGCCACCGATCATGTTGGCCACCTGGTCACGCGGCGGGGCGCTGCCCTCCGGCACCTTGCGATCGCAGACCATCAGCAGCATCAGGCCGGCCTGGGTTTCCAGCGGGTCGGTGGCCTGGCCCACGCCCAGGCGGCCGATCAGCTTGGCCAACTCGCCCGGGATGTCGCCCAGGCGTGTCATGGGCTGCGCGCGGGTGGTGGAGCCCGGCAGGTTGGCCTTGGCGGCGGCGGCCAGGGCCTCACAGCTATGCGACGTGTCGCCGATCTTCTTCACGGTCTGGCCCAGGGTCTGGACGTCGGCGCCCGGCGGCACCGGCACCACCACCTGGCCCACCGACACCTGGATGTCGGCGGGATCGCCACCGGTCACCGTGCGTTCGTCCCGGACCAGGAAGATGTAGTAGCCACCGGCGCCACGCAGCGGCACCGAGACCTGGCCCGTGGGCAGGCGCTGCAAGGCGCGGTCCAGCGCCGGCTCAAGCTGCCCCTGCTGCACCCAGCCCATGTCGCCGCCGGCCGCGGCCGTGGCGCTCTGCGAGAACTGCTGGGCCACGGCGGCGAAGTTGGCGCCGTGGGTGATCTCACCGACCAGCTTGTCGGCCAGCTGGTGGGCGTCCTGGTCCAGCTTGGGATTGTCGACGGAGATGAAGATTTCCGTCAGCAGGTACTCGGGCTTGCCCGCGTTGGCGATGATGCGCGAGGTACGGCTGTCGATTTCCTCGTCGCTGACCTGGATGGTGGGACGGATGCGGCGCTGCACCACCTTGTTCCAGGCGATGTTGGCGCGCATCTGGTCCTTCAGGGCAGCGACGGGCACGCCTTCGCGTTCCAGGTTGGCGGCGAAGCTTTCCGGCGAGGGGGCCTTGTTCTGCTTGGCCAAGCGGGCGAACTCACGGTCCACCTCCTCGTCCGTCACCACCAGGTTCTGCTTCTTGGCTTCCTGCAGCTCCAGCTTCTCGTCGATCAGCAGGCGCAGCACCTGAGGCTTCAGCTTCTGTTCCACGTCCGGCGTGTCGGGCAGGCCGGTGTTGACGATGGCCAGGCGCATGCGGCCGGCCAGGTCGGTCTGGGAGATAGCCTCGTCATTCACCACGGCGACGATGCGCTCTTCCTGCTGGCCCTGCTGGGCCGCGACGCGCGGGCCCAGGGCCATGCCGTTGGTGGCGGCGGCCGTCCGGGGACCGGCCAGCTGCGCCAGCGCGGGCGTGGCCAGGCTCGTGCCCAGGGTCAGGCCGAAGGCGAGCACGGCAGCGGCGGAACGGCGGGAAAGTTGGATCATCTGACCTTACCGGAAAAGCGGGGACCGGGAAAACGGGAACCGGGGAGAAACGAAGAACGGAACTTATAGAGCCAAGGGGGGGCGAAGGCAAACGGCCCCGGCAACCAGGGGTACGGCGCGCGGATGGCGCTCAGCCATCTTCCAGGTGCAGCAAGGCGGCCGTTCCCAGCATCAGGCAGACGCCGGCCGGCGCCCAGGCGGCAAGGAAGACCGGCAGCACGCCGCTGCGGCCCAGCGCCAGGATGATGTTCTGGCTGACGAACAGCACCAGCGCCGTCACCAGGCCGGTGCCCAGCATCTGCAAGGTACCGCCCCGGCGGGCATGGCGCAGGGAGAAGGTGCCGGCCAGGAAGACCATGGCGCAGAAGAAGGCGGGCACAGCCAACATCGACTCGTAGTACATGCGGTGTCGCACCGACGACAGTCCCGCCTGCTCCAGCGTCTGGATGAAGCTCGGCAATTCCCAGAACGACAGCGTGTCGGGCGGGGCGAAGCTTTCCTGGATGCGGGCTTCCGTCAGGTCGGTCGGTAGGGCCATGCCGTCGACATGCTGGGTTGGGCGGCCCGGCCGGTTCAGCCAGGCGTTGCGCAGCACCCACTGGCCCTTCTGCAGCTCCGCCGTTTCGGAATCGAGGCGGCCCACCGGGATCTGGTCGCTGCCATTGAACAGCAGGATGGTGACGGTGCGCAGGTTCACCGGCTTGCCCGGCCCCACGGATTCGGCGTGGATCAGGTAGTTGCCGTTATCCCCCTCCTGCACCTGGCGCAGCCAGACGCCGGAGCGCGCCACGTCCAACGAACTCTGTTGGCCGCGCAAATAGCGGCTTTCCAACTGCTCATACCGCGCCAGCATGGTGGCGAACACGGGACTGAGCAGCGTGATGTTCAGGATGCCGACCACCAGGGATGTCAGCAGCACCGGCGTCATGAACTGCCAGACGGAAATGCCGGCGGCGCGAACCACCACCAGCTCCGCGCTGCGGGTCATGCGGAAGAAGGTGTACATGGCGCCGAACAGCACGCCGAAGGGGAAGATCTGCTGGCCGATCTCCGGCAGCTTCAGCAGCGCCATGCTCAGCACGATCTGGAAGGTGGCGTCCGTCTTCGCGGCGGCCCGGCGCAGCAGCTCCACCGTGTCCAGCAGCAGGACGAGCGCCAGCATGCCCCCGAGGATGATCAGGAACCAGAACACGAACTGGCGGGTGATGTAGACGGACAGCGTGGGCGAGATGCGCATGATTTCAGGCCGCCTTTCCGCCCAAAGGTCCCGTGGCGGGTGGCCCCGCCGGCGGGGTGCCGGACCGGCCCGCCCCTCCCCGGCTCAGACGCCGCCAGTTCTCCAGATACCAATAGCCCATGGCGACCGGCAGGATGCCCACCACGTACAGAATGGCGTTGAAGGCCTGGGTCTTCACCGCCAGGTTGGAGATGCCCAGCATCATCGCCTGCAGCAGCATGCCGAAGACCACGGCCAAGGCGATGCGGCGGGCCTGCCCCCGGCGCGAGAATTCACCGGACATCAGCGCCGTCAACGCGATCATGGCGAAGGCCGGCGCCAGCAGGGGCGTCGCGAAACGCTGATGCAGCTCCTGGTTCAGGCGCGGGCGCAGCTGGGTGTCGGTCGGGTTGCCGGTGTCGAACAGCAGGTCGCTGAGGGTCCGTTCGCGCGGGTCGGGCCAGCGCGGGGCTTCCCCGGCGTTCAGCACCTTGAGGTCCACCGTATAGCGCTTGAATTCCAGGTTGGAGGCGTGGCCGGTGTCGCGGTCGTATTCCTGGCGCACGCCGTCATAGACGATGACGCGGGGGCCGGCTTCGGCCGTCACCAGGATGCCATGGTCGGCGATGGTCATCACCGGGCGCTGCGGCTTGCTGTTGTCGTAGATGATCAGGCCATTCAGCATGCCCTCGGCCCCGCGCTGGCGGACATAGACGGTCTTGCCCTCGCCCACGTCGTTGAACGTGCCCTCGCGCAGCAGGACGGAAGAATAGTCGGTGCGGATCTCCTCGCGCAGGCGCACGAACTCACGCTGCGCCGCCGGCGCCAGGAACAGGTTCAGCAGCAGGCAGAGGAACAGCACAATGGCCGACAGCTGCAGCGCCGGCCGGGCCAGCGTCAGCGGCCCCATGCCGGCGGCGCGCATGACCACCAGCTCACTGTCCAGCGTCAGGCGGTTGTAAGTGAACAGCGTGGCGATCAGCACGCCCCAGGGCATGACCAGCGCCAGGAAGGTCGGCAGGGTGGAGAACGCCAGACGCAGGAACATGCTGATCGGCGCCCCGCCCTCGACCACCAGCTGGATCAGGCGCAGGGATTGCGTCATCCAGATGGTCGAGGACAACCCGGCCGTGATGAAAATCATCGCCACGACAAGGTTGCGCGACAAATACCGGCCGATCAGCTTCATCGTGCTCCACAACACACAAGGCGGGACCGGCGCCCGCCACAACGGCGCCCGCGCATCCCGCCAATCCGACCACCGCAGCGCCCCACATGAGGCACCGGCGGCCCGGCCACTATAGGGCCCCACAATTTGGCGAAACCAGGGCGCGACACCCCGCCGCCAAGCCGACGACAGCCGGCATGGAACCCCGCCCGACTAGGCTTGGCACGCAGTTCTTATCGCCTCCCGTCGCCGGAAACAACCGCCTGGGACAAAAGGTCTGGATTTCGAGCGTTGACGTACAACATTCAGAAATCCTGTATAGGACTTCCAACGCCATAAGGCGAAGCCATCCGGACGGGTACAGGCGCCAAGAGGCGCCGCCGTTCCAAGGATCCCAAGGGACCGACCAAGAGAGGCAAGATGAAGATCGCTTACGCCCAGAACGCCCTGCCGCAATCCGGCGTCCTGGCCATCACGGTGTCGCAGGGCCGCGGCCTGGGCACCCTGGGCGCCGAGTTGGACCAGAAGACCGGCGGCGCCCTGGCCCGCGCCATGGAGGCCGGGCGCTACACCGGCAAGGCGGATGAGACGCTGACCCTGCTGGCGCCCGGCGGCACCGACTATGCGCGCATCCTGCTGGTGGGCATCGGCGCCGCCGAGAAGGTGACGGACCTGACGGCCCAGTCGCTGGGCGGCACCGTGGCCGCCAGCCTGGCCCGCGCCGGCGACCCCGACGCCACACTGGTGCTGGACGGCCATGACGGCCTGGTGCTGTCGCCGGCCACCTTCGCCGCCAACGTCGGCTACGGCGCCCGCCTGCGCTCCTACCGTTTCGACAAGTACCGGACCAAGGAGCCGAAGGACCAGAAGCCGACGCTGAAGAAGCTGACCCTGGCCACGGCCGAGCATACCGCCGCCAAGAAGGCTTACGGCAAGCTGGAGAAGATCGCCGACGGCGTCTTCCTCACCCGCGACGTGGTGTCGGAGCCGCCGAACGTCATCTACCCCGAGACCCTGGCCGAACGCTGCCAGGCCCTGACCGAGCTGGGCGTGAAGGTCGAGGTGCTGGACGAGAAGCAGATGAAGAAGCTGGGCATGGGCGCGCTGCTGGGCGTGGGCCAGGGCTCGGCCAAGCCGCCGCGGCTGGTCATCATGCGCTGGGACGGCGGTGAGAAGGGTGCCGCCCCCCTGGCGTTCGTGGGCAAGGGCGTCACCTTCGACACCGGCGGCATCTCCATCAAGCCGTCTGCCGGGATGGAGGACATGAAGTGGGACATGGCGGGCTCCGGCGCCGTCATCGGCCTGATGGCCGCCCTCGCCGGCCGCAAGGCCAAGGCCAACGTCGTCGGCGTGGTCGCCCTGGTGGAGAACATGCCCGACGGCAACGCCCAGCGCCCGGGCGACGTCGTCACCAGCATGTCCGGCCAGACGATCGAGGTGCTGAACACCGACGCCGAGGGCCGCCTGATCCTGGCCGACGCCCTGTGGTACACCCAGGCGACGTTCAAGCCGCGTTTCATGGTCGACCTGGCGACGCTGACCGGCGCCATCATCGTCTCGCTGGGCAATGAGCACGCCGGCCTGTTCTCCAACAACGACGAGCTGTCGCAGCGCCTGACCGATGCCGGCCTCAAGACGGGCGAGACGCTGTGGCGCCTGCCCCTGGGGGCCGCCTACGACAAGGACATCGACTGCGATGTCGCCGACATGAAGAACATCGGCAGCCCGGGCAAGGCCGGCAGCATCATCGGCGCCGTGTTCCTGCAGCGCTTCGTCAACGATGTGCCGTGGGCCCACCTGGACATCGCCGGCACCGCCTGGACCAAGAAGGACGGCGCCACCGTGCCCAAGGGCGCCTCGGGCTACGGCGTCCGCCTGCTGGACCGGCTGGTCGCGGACTATTACGAGGACTGACACCAGCGGCATGAGTTTTGACTCATGCCGCTGCAGGCCCCGACGGGGGCCGCCGGAGCCTTTCGGGAAACGAAGTGGACTGAAAGGCGAGGAAGCCAAGCCCGCGGATGCGGGCGCCCGGCGATTGAGGGCTGACACCAACCTTCGCAGTCAGGGTAAGATCGGGGCGGCTCGGGTTTCGGGCCGCCCCTTTTCTTTTGCCGCCGGACGCATGCATGACCGAGGTCAACTTCTACCACCTGCAGCGCAGCAGCCTGGAGCAGACCCTGCCCGACCTGCTGGAACGGTCGCTGGCGCGCGGCTGGCGGGCGGTGGTGCTGTCGACGGTGGAGGAGCGGGCGGAGCAGTTGGCCCAGCACCTGTGGACCTGGCGGCCGGACAGCTTTCTGCCCCACGGCACGGCCAAGGACGGCCACGCCGCCGACCAGCCCATTTGGTTGACGGCGGTGGATGAGCGGCCCAACGATGCCCAGGTGCTGTTCCTGACCGACGGCGCCACCAGCGCCCGCATGGCCGAATACACCCGCGTCTGCGACATCTTCGACGGCATCGACCCCGACGCGGTGGCCGCCGCCCGCCAGCGCTGGAAGGCTGCCAAGGAGGCGGGGCTGGACCTCACCTACTGGCAGCAGACCGACAAGGGTTGGGAGAAGAAGGCCTGAGACGGTCCTTCCCCTGTACCTTCTGTGCATATGCAGCATGGACGGCGACCGCGCCCCTGGAAAGGTGGCGCACGGCCCTTATCTAAAGGCCGATGAACAGCCTATCCATCGCGCGCATCCTGCTGGTCGAGGACGATCCGGCCATGCGCACCCTGATCCTGCGCGTGCTCAAGGAAAACGGGTTCGAGCCCACCGGCGTGCGTGACGGCCGAGAGATGGCGGACGCGCTGAGCCAGGGCAGCTTCGACCTGGTGTTGCTGGACGTCATGCTGCCGGGCCAGAGCGGGCTGGACATCTGCCGGGATCTGCGGCGCGCCAGCCAGGTGCCCATCATCATGGTCAGCGCCCATGGCGAGGAGATCGACATGGTGCTGGGGCTGGAGATGGGCGCCGACGACTATGTGCCCAAGCCCTTTCGCGCCAAGGAACTGCTGGCCCGCATCCGCGCCCTGCTGCGCCGCGCTGCGAATAATGGCCCCAGCGCCGGGTCCATCGGCTCGACCCCGCAGGACGTCATGGTTTTCGCCGGCTGGCGCCTGGACCGGCGCCGGCGCGAGTTGACCGACCCCGACGGCGTGGCGGTGGACCTGTCGGGGGCGGAGCATGACTTGCTGGTCAGCTTCCTGGAGAATCGTCAGCGCGTGATCGGGCGCGAGCGCCTGCTGGAACTGTCCCGCGCCCGCCTGGGTGAGGTGAACGACCGCAGCGTCGACGTGCTGGTCAGCCGCCTGCGGCGCAAGCTGGGCGATGAGAACCGCCTGATCCGCACCATACGCGGCGTCGGCTACATCTTCACGGCCGACGTGGCGACGCTGTGACCCGGCTCGGCATTCACCGCTGGGGCCATCTCTGGCCGCGCAGCCTGATCGGCCGGCTGGGCCTGGTGCTCTTCGGCGCGGTGCTGCTGGCCGTCATCGGCAACGCCATCGTGCTGGGCCAGGCGGAGCAGCATTACGGCGACGAGACCCAGACCTGGCACATCGCGGAACAGGTGGAGACGGCGGGCCATGTCCTATCCGCCATCGATCCCGCGCGGCGGGAGAATGTCGCGTCCTCCCTCTCCTCCCCCTACCTGACTTTCACCTGGGTGGATGCGTCCCAGGCACGCGAGGCGCAAGGCGACAATCCCGCCAGTTGGCTGCTGCGCCACGAGATGATCGAGCACCGGGCCGCCCTGGCCGGCATGGACCTGCGCCTGCGCACGGGGCCCGGGACGCCGGTGAAGGCGTTTGACGGCGACGTGCGCCTTCTGGACGGCAGCACGCTGCGCTTCGGCGTCACCGACCTGCCTTCCACCGTGCCGGTCATCTATGCCCAGTTGGGCTCCATCGCCCTGCTGTCCATCGGTGTGCTGCTGATGGCCCTGTTCCTGGTGCAGACCCTGGCAACTCCCCTGAAGATGCTGGTCAAGGCGGCGGACGCGGTGGGCAACGGCCCGCCGGTCTTCATCCCCACGCGGGGCCCGCAGGAGATCCGGCACGTCGCCCAGGCCTTCAACGCCATGCAGCGGCGCATCGACCGCCTGATCACCAGCCGGGCGGAAGCCCTGGCTGCCGTCTCCCACGACCTGCGCACGCCCATCGGCCGCCTGCGCCTGCGCGCCGGCTTCCTGCCCAATGCCGAGGACCGTGCCGCCTTCGACGGCGACCTGGATGAGATGGAAGGCATGGTCAATGACCTGCTGGACTATCTGGGCGGTGAGGAGGATCCGGAAAAGCCGCGCCGCACCGACCTGCCGGCCTTGCTGTCCACCCTTGTGGACAACGCCACCGACGCCGGCCATGTCGCCAGCTATGAGGGGCCGGAGCGCCTACCCCTGACCCTGCGGCCGCTGGGCGTGCGCCGGGCCTTTTCCAACATCATCAATAATGCCATCGCCTATGGCGGCACGGCCCGGGTCACGGTGCGGGACACGGGCAAAAGCGCCGTCATCACCATCAGCGATGATGGCCCGGGCATCCCCGAAGCGCAGTTCGAGACGGTGTTCGAACCCTTCCACCGGCTGGAGGAATCCCGCAACCGGGGGACCGGTGGCACCGGCCTGGGCCTGACCATCGCCCGCCAGGCGGTGACGCGCGAGGGCGGCACCATCACCCTGAACAATCGGGCGGAGGGCGGGCTTTCGGTCGTCATTACGATTCCGAAACGGGATGACCCGGCACAAAAGGTCGGCAGACACACTTTGTCATAATCGAAACGTATCCGGGAAAAACTCAGGCCTTAAGTCTTGATGGCCCCCAACGGGGACGGTGGTTCCAGGCGCCCTTCGCCCCCACCGTCCGGCCGGGGATCATCGACTTGAACGTGAGGGTTTCCATCATGGACAGCATCATCGACGGCGTGTCGCACTTCCGATCTGTTGTCTTCCCCGAACAGCGGTCGCTGTACCGCAAGCTGGCCCACCACGGGCAGCAGCCCAAGGCGCTGGTGATCTCCTGCGCCGATAGTCGCGTGGTGCCTGAGATCATTACCCAGAGCGGCCCGGGTGAGATGTTCGTCTGCCGCAACGCCGGCAACATCGTCCCGCCCTTCAGCCAGGTGAACGGCGGCGTCTCCTCCGCCATCGAATACGCGGTGGTGGGTCTGGGCGTGAACGACATCGTCGTCTGCGGCCATTCCGACTGCGGCGCCATGAAGGCCCTGCTGAAGCCCGAGGCGCTTAAGGACATGCCCAACGTGGCCGCCTGGCTGCGCCACGCCGAAAGCGCCCGCCATGTTCTGCGCGAGGCCTACAGCCTGCTGCCGGAGGCGGAGGCTGCCCGCGTGCTGGCCATGGAGAATGTGGTGGCGCAGCTGAACCACCTGCGCAGCCATCCCTCCGTCGCCGCCAAGCTCGCCGCCGGGCAGCTGAACCTGCACGGCTGGTTCTTCGACCTGGAGAACGGCCACATCCTGGCCCTGGACGGCGAGACGGGGAAGTTCCTGCCCGTGGGCGACAAGAACCAGACCCTTCAGGTGGCCGTGCGCGGCATGCGCCGCGTGGTGGCCGATCCCTGCTGCGCCCAGCACGCCCATCACGTCACCGCGGCCGAATAAGGGAGCGTGATGATGCAGCGTTTTTTTCCCGCCACGCTGGCGCGGGACCTCCCCGCGTCCATCGTGGTCTTCCTGGTGGCCATGCCGCTGTGCATGGGCATCGCCATCGCCTCCGGCGCGCCGCCTGAAAAGGGGCTGATCACCGGCATCATCGGCGGCATCGTCGTTGGCCTGCTGGCGGGATCGCCCCTGCAGGTCAGCGGCCCCGCCGCCGGCCTGGCGGTCATCGTCTTCGAACTGATCCGCGATGCCGGCATCGGCGCCCTGGGCCCCGTGCTGATCATGGCCGGCCTGATCCAGATGGCGGCCGGCATGCTGAAGCTGGGACAGTGGTTCCGCGCCATCTCCCCCGCCGTGGTGCACGGCATGCTGGCCGGCATCGGCGTGCTGATCGTGGCGGGCCAGCTGCACGTCATGCTGGACGCGAAGCCACAGGCTGGCGGCTTGGCCAACATCCTGGCCGCGCCCGCCGCCTATTTCGGCCTGTTCCCCTTCAGCGGCGACGCGGCCGAGGCGGCGCTGGGCATCGGCCTGCTGACCATCGCCACCATGCTGGTATGGGAATGGGTGCGGCCCCAGCGCCTGCGCCTGGTGCCGGGCGCCCTGGTGGGCGTTGTCGCCGCCACCCTGGCCGCCACGCTGCTGAACCTGCCTGTGGCCAAGGTGGCGGTGCCGGAAAGCCTGTGGGCCGCCATCCAGCCGCCCGACTTCGCCAACGGCTTCGGCCTGCTTGAGCCCAAGCTGATCGTCATGGCGGTGGCCATCGCCTTCATCGCCAGTGCCGAAACCCTGCTGTCGGCGGCGGCGGTGGACCGCATGCACGACGGCGTGCGCACCAACTATAACCGCGAACTGACGGCTCAGGGCGTGGGCAACCTGCTCTGCGGCCTGGCCGGCGCCCTGCCCATGACCGGCGTCATCGTGCGCAGTTCCGCCAACGTGCAGGCCGGCGGCGCCACCCGCGCCTCCACCATCCTGCACGGCGTGTGGATCCTGGGCGCCGTCGCCCTGCTGCCCTGGCTGCTGCGGGCCATCCCCATGTCAGCCTTGGCCGGCGTGCTGGTGGTCACCGGTTATCGCTTGGTCAGCGTGGCCCACGCCCGTCACCTGTTCGAACGCTACGGCGCCCTGCCGGCCGCCATCTGGGCCGCCACCCTGGTCACCGTGGTCGCCACCGACCTGCTGACCGGCGTGCTGGTGGGCCTGGGTCTCAGCCTCATCGAGTTGCTGCCCCAGGTGCGCCGCCTGCGACTGCTGGTGGTCACCCGCGAAAGGGAGGCGGGCGAGTGGGAGGTGGTGCTGTCCGGCTCCGCCAGCCTGGTGCAGCTTCCCCACCTGGCCAAGGCGCTGGAAAGCCTGCCCCCCGCCCAGCGCGTCACCCTCCGCCTGCGTTCCCTGTGGTTCATGGACCATACCTGCGCCGAGCTGATCAGCGGCTGGATGGACCGACGGCGGGGGCAGGGCGAACGGGTGGTCATCGACGACGGCGACGTTGCCCGCCACCAGGAATTCGCCGCCAAGCTTCAGGTCAGCCACGGCTGATCCCCAACCCGACATCATTTATCACAAGGAGGAAAACATGCGCTTTACCAAGACCCTGGCCCTGATCCCCGTGCTGGCCGCCCTGGCCATTCCTCTGGGCGCCGCCCAAGCGTCCGGCACCGCCACGGCAGGCACCGCCGCAGCAGGCACACAAGTGCCCGCCATCACCATCACGGCCGCCCAGACCGACGCCGCGCGCCGCGTGTGCCGCGACACGCTGGGCCTGGCCCCGGCCAACGTGGACTACGCGGCCTGCGTCGACAGCCTGAAGACCCAGGCCGCCGCCGCCCAGCAGCCGGTGCCGGAGGCCCGCGCCTGCGCCGAAATGGGCCATACCCCCGGCGGCACCGACCACCGCCACTGCGTCGCCCACCTGGCGTCAGCAGTCAGCCATGCCCAGACGCCGCTGAACTGAGCGGCGTCCGCGTCATCCCTTCATCTCAACCTTGAAATCGGGCGGCGTCCTTGACTGCCCGGGTGCGGCTCCCATCCACCCGGTCCCTACCCTAGCGTCCGCCCGTGCCCATCCCCCTTCCCCGGGGATGGGCTTTTTTCTTTCAAGTCACGACTGGCCTGCGCGGTCCGGTGACAGCCGGCTTTGCGGTTCGCGGTGGCCGTGCTATTAGGGCACCGTAAGATGGATAATATCTACATCTTTATCCGCGTAATTGCCGGCTGTACCGCCTCATGCATCCCTACCTGCGTTCCTTTCGTCCCACCCAGCCGGCGCTGCCGGCGTTGGGTCGGGCCCGAATCTTCATCGGCGCCCTGCTGGGCATCCTGCTGACCACATTGGTCAGTCGGTGGTGGCTGGGCGGGAACACAGCTGGCCTGCCCTATCTAGTCGCCCCCATCGGCGCCTCCAGCGTGCTGGTGTTTGCGGCTCCCGCCACCCCGCTGGCCCAGCCCTGGGCAGTGTTCGGCGGCAACGTGGTCTCGGGCCTGGCAGGAGTCTTGTGCGCCAGGCTGATCCCAGACCCGGTGCTGGCGGGGGCCGGCGCCGTGGCTCTGGCCATCCTGACCATGTCCTGCCTGCGCTGCCTGCATCCGCCGGGTGGCGCCGTGGCCCTGACGGCCGTGCTGGGCGGCCCGGCCATCCAGGCGGCGGGCTTCGGTTTCGTCGCCGCCCCCGTGGCGGTGAACACGCTCCTCCTCATCGCCATGGGGCTGGCCTTCAACAACCTCACCCGCCATCGCTATCCCCACGTCGCCCCCGCCCAGCCGCAGGTCGCCCGCAACAGCGCCGGCTATACCGGCGCGCACGAGGCCATGGTGGTGGACGAGGCCGGTCGCCTGATGGGCATGATAACCACCGCCGACCTGCTGTCGGCGCTCTACGGCAATGAAGCCGTCGCGCTGGCTGGATAAGGACGCTTGCCCCTGGGCCATTGCAACCTATGATGGGTAAAAATCATGAGGGATGCGATGACCAGACAATTCGGCCAGCCATTCTTGCTGACGGCCCTAGATCAGGACAGTCCAGCCAGCCCACTATATCCAGTCAAGCGTGAGGCGGCGACCGGCAGTCCGGGATTATACAATGAGCTTTGGCTGCAGAACCTGATCGCTCGCCATCCCGAAATCCTGCCGCTGGCGGACGTTGAACCTCTGTTCGCTGACGCCCGCTCCATATGCACGGAATTGCCTGTAGCCGGAGGCTATGCCGACAACCTGTTGGTTACGCCGGACGGTGACATCTCCCTGGTGGAGTGCAAACTGTGGAAGAATCCACAGGCGCGTCGGGAGGTAATCGGCCAGATTCTCGACTATGCCGCCACGTTGGCCCGCTGGGACTATGAGCAGCTGGATAAGGCGGTGCGTCTGGCTCTTCCCGGTCCAAGCTATGTCAAGAACATACCTCTTTACGATCGCCTCAAGTCGGAAAGCGAGTTGAGTGAAGCCGCTTTCATCGACGCTGTCAGCCGGAACTTACGCCAAGGCCGCTTCCTCTTGCTGATTGCCGGCGATGGCATCCGTGAAGGGCTTGAGACCATGGCCGACTATTTGCAGCGGCACGTGGGACTGCATTTTACCCTGGCGCTGGTGGAACTCGCAATTTTCAGCCATCCCGCCGGTGGATATTTCGTTCAACCACGCACCCTTGCCCGCACGGTCGAAATCAAGCGGGACGTCATAACGCTTGCACCAGCGGCCTACCCGCCGCCATTAGTCGTCGGCGGACCGCCTGTAGAGACGGTCGGTCAGCGTGGCATGACCCTGACGGAAGAGGAAATGTATCGCCAACTGGATGCGCTAGAGCCGGGATTGTCCGCGCGGCTGCGCACATTTTTAACCTCGCTGGAGCCCCTAGGTATTTCCCAGGAATTTTCAGACAAGACCATCAAGATTGTAGGCTTAATCAACGATGAGGTCTGGCCCTTGGGAGCTATTTACCCCTCCTTCTATGGTAAGCTTTCCTTTGAGACTCTAATTTCCAAAGCGCGCAAGAAAGGCGATGATCGTCATGCGCAGACCTTCTACCGGCGCTTGGTTGAACTAATCGCCGATCCCGAGAGCCGCGCCGCCGCCTTGAAACAGGGAACCAAGACGGGAACACGCATGCTGCCGCTTCAGGACTTGCTTGCCGCTTCACCAAAATGGACTGACGCACTGGTCGATTTTCTGCGAACCCAGGCGCAGGAAGAGCAGACTTAACGCTGCGCCTTTTCCCGCAGGTCGCGCCATTTGTCGACGTTGCGGTTGTGTTCGGCCAGGGATGCGGCGAAGGCGTGGCCGCCGCTGCCATTGGCGACGAAATAGAGGTCGTCGCTGGTCATCGGGTTGGCCACGGCGCGCAGGGCCTCGCGGCCCGGGTTGGCGATGGGGCCGGGCGGCAGGCCGGCCACAGCATAGGTGTTGTAGGGTGACGCCACCGCCAGGTCGGCGTGAGTCAGCGTCCGGCCCAGGGGCCCGGCGCCATTGGTCAGGATGTAGATGACCGTGGGGTCGGACTGAAGGCGCATGCCCAAGCGCAGGCGGTTGTAGAAGACGGCAGCGATGTGCGGCCGCTCCGCCGGCACGCCCGTCTCCTTCTCCACCAGCGAGGCCATGGTGACCATCTCCTCCGGCGACTTCAGGGCGACACCCGGCGCGCGGCCGGCCCAGATCTCGTCCACCGCCTTGCGCATCGCGGCCTGCATGCGCTCCACCATCTGGGCGCGGCCGTAGTTCAGCCCGAAAAAATATGTTTCGGGCAACAGGCTGCCTTCCGCCGGCTTTTCCGTGATGGTGCCGGAGAAGGCGGGCTCCGCCTCGATCAGCGCCACGATCTGGGCGGAGGTCAGGCCCTCGGGTATGGTCAGGCGATGCACCACGGTCTTGCCGCTGCGCAGCAGGGCAACCGTGTCCTTTAGCGAGACATGGGCCGGAAAGGCGTATTCGCCGGGCTTCAGCACCTGACTGCCCACGCCCAGCACGCTGCCGACGCGCACGGCCGCGACGAAGTCGATGTCGCCCCGCACCACACCAGCCTCTGCCAGCGTTTGCCCCATGGCCTGCAAGCCGCCGCGAGAGGACACGACGACGATGCGATCCTGCGTCAGCGGGCCGGGATCGACATAGCGGTGATAGCCGACCCAGGCCAACGCGGCCGACACCAGAACGACCAGGGCCGCCGCCTGAAACAGACGGCGGCCCAAGGAAGATGCAGGCCGGGATTTGGGTCCCGGGGCCGGAACCTTGTCGGTCACGAGCCGGTGTATTCCTTGACGATCAGCGAGGCGTTGGTGCCGCCGAACCCGAAGGAGTTCGACAGGGCGGCCCGCACGCGGCGCTTCTTGGACTTGTGCGGCACCAGATCGACACCGGCGCACTCGTCGGACGGGTTGTCCAGGTTCAGCGTGGGCGGCACTTGCTGGTCACGGATGGCGAGCACCGAGAAGATCGCCTCGATGGCGCCCGCCGCCCCCAGCAGGTGACCGGTGGCCGACTTGGTGGAGGACATGGAAGCGCCGCTCAGGTCGTCGCCGAACAGGCGCTTCACGGCGCCCAGCTCGATCAGGTCGCCCAGGGGGGTGGACGTACCGTGGGCGTTGACGTAGTCGATGTCGGCCGGGGTCATGCCGGCGCGCTTCAGCGCCATGGCCATGGAGCGGTAGCCGCCGTTGCCGTCATCCGCCGGGGCGGTGATGTGGTGGGCGTCGCCCGACAGGCCGTAGCCCACGACCTCGGCGTAAATCTTGGCGCCGCGGGCCTTGGCGTGCTCCAGCTCCTCCAGGACGACGACGCCGGCGCCCTCGCCCATGACGAAGCCGTCACGGTCCTTGTCATAGGGGCGCGAGGCCCTCTCGGGCGTCTCGTTGAAGCCCGTAGACAGCGCGCGGGCGGCGGCGAAGCCGGCCACGCCCAGGCGGTTGATCGCGGCCTCGGCGCCGCCGGCGACCATCACGTCGCAGTCGTCCCACATGATCAGGCGGGCGGCGTCGCCGATGGCGTGCGCACCGGTGGAGCAGGCGGTGACGGCCGAATGGTTGGGGCCCTTGAAGCCGTGGATGATCGACACGTGGCCGGAGACCAGGTTGATCAGGGCCGACGGGATGAAGAAGGGAGAGATGCGGCGCGGGCCCTTTTCGGCCAGCAGCAGCGACGTTTCGTAAATGGAGGACAGGCCGCCGATGCCGGAGCCGATCATGACGCCGGTGCGCTCACGATCTTCTTCGGTCTGCGGTTCCCAACCGCTGTCCTTCACCGCCTCGGCCGCCGCGGCGACGCCGTAGATGATGAAGTCATCCATCTTCTTCTGGTCCTTGGTCGGGACCGTCAGATCGGGGTTGAAGGTGCCGTTGGTGCCGTCGCCCCGGGGAACCATGCCGCCGATCTTGGCCGGCAGGTCGGACACGTCGAAGGTGTCGATGGCGCGGATACCCGACTTGCCGTTGAGCAGCTGTTTCCACGAGTGCTCAACGCCCGTTCCCAGAGGGGTAACCAACCCGAGACCGGTGATGACGACGCGACGCATGGGTCAGACCTGTACCTAGTTCCAGAAGAATATTGGGCCTGGAATCGGACTCGAGGAGAATCCCGAATATCCGGTGTTCACCTAGGCCCCGCAAAAACCAGCAAGGGCTTTTCCGGTTCCAGACGCCACGCCAGCGCGGTATCGGCGGCGCGGCGCCTGAAGCCCGGGAAAGTAGGGGATCAGCCCTGCTTGCTGGAAATGAAGTCGATGGCGTCCTTCACGGTCAGGATCTTCTCCGCCGCGTCGTCCGGGATCTCGATCCCGAACTCTTCCTCGAAGGCCATGACGAGTTCAACGGTGTCGAGGCTGTCGGCACCCAGATCGTCGATGAAGCTGGCGGTGTCGGTGACCTTGCCCTCTTCCACACCCAGGTGCTCGACGACGATCTTCTTCACCCGTTCGGCGATGTCGCTCATTTCCTATACCTTCCCGAATTTCAAAGTTGGGGTTGTTTGACTGACTTGTTCTGATCGGCGTGGGCACGTCCGGCAGGACGAATTCGAGCGCCCATCCTTTGGAAAAGTGCCGTCAGATACCACAGCTAGGCGCATCTTGCCTAGCGCCCGCAGGCACTGGGACACCTTGTTAAGGCTGGGCCCCGCCGATACTTAGGGGCATCCCGCGAAAGGACAAGCCCCCAAGCCCCACGGGAACCCGATCAGATCATGGCCATGCCGCCGTTGACGTGCAGCGTCTGGCCGGTGACGTAGCCGGCCTCGGTGGAGGCCAGGTAGAGCACGGCGGACGCGATTTCGTCCGGCGTGCCCAGGCGACCGGCCGGCACGCCGGCGGTCAGCTTTTCCTTCTGCGCGTCGGGCAGCACATCGGTCATCGCGGTGGCGATGAAGCCGGGCGCCACGCAGTTGGCGGTGATGTTGCGCGAGGCGACCTCGGCGGCCAGCGCCTTGGTCATGCCGATCATGCCGGCCTTGCTGGCGGCGTAGTTGACCTGGCCGGGGTTGCCGGTGACGCCGACGATGGAGGTGATGCCGATGATGCGGCCCCAGCGGCGCTTCATCATGCCCTTCACCAGCGCGCGCGAGAGGCGAAAGGCCGCGGTCAGGTTCACGTCGATGACGGACGCCCAGTCCTCATCCTTCATGCGCAGGATCAGGCCGTCGCGGGTCAGGCCGGCGTTGTTCACCAGGATGTCCACCTGGCCCAGCTTGGCCTCCGCCTCCTTGGCCAGGGCCTCCACGGCCTCCGGATCGGACAGGTTGGCGGGCACGACCACGGCGCGATCGCCCAGTTCGGCGGCCAGGGCCTCCAGGGCCTCGACCTTGGTGCCGGACAGGGCCACGGTGGCGCCGGCCTGGTGCAGGGTGCGGGCGATGGCGGCGCCGATGCCACCCGAGGCGCCGGTGACGAGCGCGGTCTTGCCGGTCAAATCGAACATGGGATGGTCCCTATCGTTCTCTATGAAAGGTTCAGGCTCAGGCCTTGAGGAAGGATTCGATGTCGGCGGGCAGGCCCAGCGACACGGCCGTCATGTCCTTGTCGATGCGCTTGGCCATGCCGGCCAGCACCTTGCCGGCGCCCAGCTCCACCAACTGCTCCACGCCCTGTTCCTTCATGAACAGCACGCTCTCGCGCCAGCGGACGGAACCGGTGACCTGCTCCACCAGCAGGCGGCGGATCTCGGCGGGGTCGGTGACGGTGCTGGCGATGACGTTGGCCACCAGCGGCACGCGCGGCGCCTGGATGGCGGTGCCGGCCAGGGCCTCGGCCATGGCGTCGGCCGCCGGCTGCATCAGCGGGCAATGGAAGGGGGCGGACACCGGCAGCAGCACGGCGCGCTTGAACCCGCGCTCGGCCGCGATGGCGATGGCGCGCTCCACGGCCGACTTATGGCCGCTGATGACCACCTGGCCGGGGGCGTTGTCATTGGCGGCTGTGCAAACCTCACCCTGGGCGGCATCCTGGGCGATGGCGCGGGCGGCCTCGAAATCGGCGCCGATGATGGCGGCCATGGCGCCCACGCCCACCGGCACGGCGCGCTGCATGCTCTGCCCGCGCAGCTTCAGCAGGCGGGCGGTGTCGGCCAGGGTCAGGGCCCCGGCGGCGCACAGCGCGGAGTATTCGCCCAGGGAGTGGCCGGCGACGAAGCGGGCGGCCTTGGCCAGGTCCAGCCCGCCGTCCTTCTCCAGCACCCGGGCCACGGCCACGGACACGGCCATCAGGGCCGGCTGGGCGTTTTCGGTTAGGGTCAGCTCGTCCAGCGGGCCCTCGAACATCAGGGCGGACAGCTTCTGCTTCAGCGCCTCATCCACCTCGCCGAACACATCGCGGGCGGTGGCGAAGGCGTCGGCCAAGTCCCGGCCCATACCCACGGCCTGGCTGCCCTGGCCGGGAAACACGAAAGCGCGAATCATGTGCGAATACCCTGGAAGCTCAATTCCGGTGCGATGCCCTGTGCCCCATACACGGGCCACGGTGGGAAACCCCGCCGCAGCCTGATGCCGGCACCGCAAGTCGCGCCATGCATACCGCCTGCAATCAATCTGTCAATCATCATTGCAGGAGGCTACCCCGGGTTTACGTGGGCTGCGCCTGGGGTTTTGGCCTATCCGGACAGCATTCAGGCCGCCGTCCAGGGTATGAAAGGCCTGCCATGCCCCTCCGGTGTCTCGGGATTGAGGAAGGTCTCCAACGCCTCCGCCGGCACCTCGGCCTCCGCGGCGATGCGGCGGGCCAATTCCGCGGCGGCGTTGCGCATGCGTCCCGGCGGGCGGTCCAGCCAATAGCTGGTGGGGTTCAGCGCCGTGCGCGGGTCCACCGGCACCACCCGGCCGCTGCGCAGCTTGGACCGCACCAGCGGGGGCCGGGCCAAAGCGATGCCCAATCCGCAGACGCAGGCGTCCAGCACCAGGTTGTAGTCCTCGAACCGCCGGTCCTGCGGGCGCGGCTTGTAGTCCAGGCCATGGGCAGCGAACCAGGTGCGCCAGCCCGATGCGTCGGAGTCGTGGATCAAGGGGAAGGCCAGCAGGCGTTCCGGATCGCCCTCGCCGATCTCGACCGCCAAGCCGGGAGCGGCCAGGGGATAGCACCATTCCTCGAACAGCTTCAGTGAGACGCGGGCCGGCATGGCGCCCCAGCCGCAACGGATGGCCAGGTCCATGCCCTCATCCGCCAAATCCAGTGCGCGGTGGTCCACCGACAGCAAGATTCGGAGTGCGCCGCCGGGGTCCGCCTCCCTACCCTCCAGGTCTGCGAGCCGGGGCATGAGCCACAGCCCGCAGATCGAGGGCAGCGAGGTCAGCCGCACCACCGCCGTCCCCCGGGGTTCCGTCCAACGGTTGGAGGTGTCGGCGATGAGGGCGAAGGCCTCACTGGTGCGTTGGAACAGACGCTGGCCGTCCGGCGTCACCACCACGCCCCGCGCCTGGCGGTGGAACAGGCGCAGGCCCAGCCATTGCTCCAGCTTGGCGATCTGCCGGCTGACGGCGCCATGGGTAACGTTCAGGGACTCCGCCGCGGCGGAGAAACTGCCCGTGCGGGCCGCAGCCTCGAACGCGCGCAGCGCGTCCAGGGGCGGCAAGGGGTGGGAGCTGTGATCCATGCTCACAGTTGGCTGCCGATTTCATCGATTGTCAATCAGCTGCGCCCGGGGCGTACTGATGCCGTGTCACCTTCCCCTCCTGGATTCGCGCCCATGTCCGCCACCCCGCTCGCCCCCACCTGTGACTCCGCCGCAACCGTCGGCCTTGCGCCCTTCAAAGGGAACCGGTTGGATGGCGGCACCCTGGCCATCGTGGTGGTCACCATCGTCATCTGGGCCTCGGCCTTCGCCGCCATCCGCGCCGGCCTCAAGGCCTTCGGTCCGCTGGAACTGGGGGCAGCGCGGTTCTCTATAGCGGCGGTGCCGGCGGCCCTGTACCTGCTCATCAGCCGGCCTGCCCTGCCGCGCCTGGGCGAGGTGTGGCGCTTCGCCACCGGCGGCCTGCTGTTCGTGGCGCTGTACACCGCCCTGCTGAACATGGGGGAGCGCACGGTGTCCTCCGGTGCGGCCGCCTTCATCATCAACATCAACCCCATCCTCACCGCCGTCTTCGCCTCCTTCCTGCTGGGGGAGCGATTCGGCCGCTGGGGGTGGATCGGCACCGCCGTGTCCTTCAGCGGCATCGGCCTGATTGCCCTCAATGAGGCGGTGGGCGGCGGCACCGGCCTGCAGCTGGGCTGGGGCGCCCTATTGGTGCTGGGGGCAGCCCTGTGCAACTCCGTCACCACCGTGGTGCAGAAGCCGCTGTTCGCCCGGCACAAGCCGTTGACCGTGTCGGCCAGCAACATGGTGATCGGCGCCCTGGCCCTGTCGCCCTGGCTACCCGGCGCCTATGCCCAGGCCCAGACCGCCCCCTTGCCCGGCCTGATGGCGGCCCTGTACCTGGGCGTCATGCCCAGCCTGGTCGCCTACGCCACCTGGACCATCGTGCTGTCGCGCATGCCCGCCGCCCGCGCCAGCAACTTCCTCTACTGCGCGCCGCCCCTGGCCATGCTGCTGGGCTATGTCTGGCTGGGCGAGGTGCCGACCGTGATGGGCATCATCGGCGGCCTGATGGCGCTGGGCGGTGTGGCCATCGTGAACCTCAAGCGTTGAGACAGCGCGCTTGACCGCCGGCCCTGGGCCAGGCCATGGACTATGGCCTGTTGGGATATGCCCCTTTCCCGTGCAGGCGATCGTTTTAATTCATCCCCTGGGCCGTGCGGTGGTCCGGCTTGAACGCAGGGGAAGGGACGGTGCCTGACAGTTTCATCAGCGGCGGCGGCGCGGCTGGCCTGTCCATGGCGGACTGGATGGATGCCGAGATTCCCGAGGGCCGCCTGCTGATCGGCCCCACACGTGCCATTCCCGCTGGCATGCGGCGCTATGCCCTGGGCGGGCCGACCTGCAGCCCCATTTGGCGGGACGCCCGCGTCATCAAATACCTGCATGGCCTGGACACCATCGGGCGCCTGCGCCTGCGCCGGGTGGTGCAGGGGGTGGACTTCCGCGTCAGCGACATGCAACTCATCGACCAGGCGATGCGCGACCTGGCCATGGGCAGCCTCAGCGCCTTCCTCATCCCCCGCGCCATCGCCCCGCTTTCGCCCCCACCCGTGGACCCGCCCCGGCACGACCAGGGGGACGAGGATCCGCCGGGCCAGCCGGCGCAATGGTCGGTGACCGACCGCGTGGTCGCCACCCTGCGCCGCTGCGTGCCCCTGCTGCCGCGCGAGATGCAGCAGGCGGCCAAAAGCCTGTTCACGCGCGAGACGCTGTACTGGCTGGCCGGCTTCCTGGTGGTATGGGCCGGCGGTCACTTGGCGGGATATGGCGAGGCCATCGACGTGATCCTGCTGGGCGTGGGCTATGCCATGGTGGGCTGGTCGGTGTTCCAGGGCCTGAACGACCTGGGCCACGGCATCGCCCTGGCCACCACCGCCAAGACCCAGCACGATTTGGACGAGGCCGCCAAACGCACCGCCGCCGGCCTCACCATCCTGACCATCAACGCAATCATCGCCTTGATCGCCAAGGTGAAGCCGGCGTCGGGCGGCAAGCGCCCGATGGTCGAGGAACCGCCGCCACCGCCAGAACCAGTTCGCCCCCCACCGAGAGAGGGGATTCCGGAGCCCACCGCGCCAGCAAAGGCTGTCGAACCGCCCAGGGAGGGAACCCGCTCCTTAGCCGACCTGATGGCTCAACGAAAAGCGCTAGCGAAGAATTTCTACGAACAGGCGGGCTGGTCAGAGAGGAGGATCGCTGACCACCTCAAGGGCATCGACTTCACCAAGCCTGTCGATGTTGTGACCTTACCCGAGGGAACCAGCGTCGTTCAGCACGTCCTTCCGGGGGGAAAGGTCGGCAATTATTTCGCCCCGCCTGGGACGCCGGCCTCCTCTTTAGGTATCAATCCGGCTAATCGCGTACCGACCATGTTCACGCTATCTCAAGACACCCAGGTTCTAAGAAGTACAGCTGCTCCCGTTCAGGACACATGGACAGTGCCTGGGCAGGTTTTTGATGCTGAGGGCGGTGGAACGCAGTATTTTACGACAAATCCGTCTAACTTCACGCAGGTGGGATTATGATTGATATTGAGTTCATTAACAAAGCGATCGCTCGTTGTGAGCATATGCGTGCCGATTTTCCTGCAATCAGTACCTTTGTGTCCATTCGGAATCAGCTAGAGTACATTAAAGATGTTTTCACTGGAAAAAACACTGACAAATCAAAACTTGGCGAGATAATCATTGGGGTGCAAGCGGCTCGCGAAATTGAGAATATAGACGAGGACTTTGCCGAGATGTTGCATGATATAAGTGCCTGGGTTGATGAAAATAAATAAAGATTCAAGGGCTGTCTGTACGGAGATGGCTATCCTTGTAACTTGAATGAGGCCGCGTCGGGTAAGCTACCAGACGCGGTGGCAGGCAAGAGGCCGCGCTATCCTAGGGCCACCAAGCCCG
>NZ_VITO01000032.1:0-66725 GCF_007828025.1 Nitrospirillum bahiense | reverse complement strand
CGATGACGGGACACTCGAAATCGAACTCTCATACGACAACGACGACGAGGTCACTCTCAAAGCCCGAAGAAGCTGACTTCTTCAACACCCTGTTAAGAATCTGGGAATCGATTATGCTCCTCGCCAAGAGGGGGCGAAAAAGAAGGCTGGTAGCATAGAGCTCGATCGAGTAGCTCAGTATATTGCATCATCAGACAAGGAATTTCTCATACAAGCCATTGACAACAAGGGAGAGTTATTTGATCAGCCATATCAAAAATTATTCCCTAGAGACAAAAGTGCGCAAAGTGTCTATCTAGCTTGGCTTTCTGGCTTAGCGGCAGAGAATGAACGCAAGAAACTATTAGAGAAGATTGAAGATGCATCTAATGGTCTTCTTACAGTAACATCAGGATTTTGGATAATATACACGTCATTTATCTTAATGAGAAAATTCAGCGATATAGACTCGATTCATATCTCACTAGGAAAGATGAAAAATATTGCGTTCCAAAACGCCATCAGCAAATATGCAGCTAAGGCTACGGAGATATTTTTCGACGCAGCCATTGATACATATGATCGTTATGAATATGGGTCTGTGAAAAGTACACTTCGGTCCACTAAATTTCTTGGGAAGATGGAGCCAAAGATCGCCATGCGTGTTGCAAAATTAAAACAGAAAGAGCTCCCGAACTTGGTTGAAGTTTGCAAATCGATCAAAACATGATTATTTCTACTATATGGATATGAGTGATTCTTTTATGGAAAAACAAATTTTTCACAGTGGATAACATCCACTTCATCATGCCCTGATTCTCAACTTGGCAAGTTATATTCCGACGGCTATTTTGTGGAAATAACAAGCTGGCCTAAATAATTGAAATGCACACTACGCGAACATTAACAGCATCGATATAAAGATCGTGCTGGAGCGGTGGGCCTTTACGTCAATTGAGCAAGCCTTAATCAGACGCTATCTGAACTTTGGCACCCCTATCTCATGCCTCACCACACAATCATCCCCGCCCCCACCATCTCAACACCCGCAGCGCCCGCAGGGTGACCCAGGGCGACGGCTTGCCCGGTCCGTCGTTGACCTTGAACCAAACCCGCCCGCGCAAATCCCAGTCCAGCGGCCAGGTACCGTCGGCCTGGCGGCGGGAGCGGAGATGGGCAACGGCCTCCGCCAGCCTTGGATCAGGCAGCGCACCGGTCGACTGGCCGGCGGCGCGGAAATAGTCCAGCGCCCGCAGGATGTCATAACGCCAACGGTTGGGGTGCAGCAGGTCCAGGAACTGCGGGTCGGCCGGTTCCCCCGTCGTCAGGCGGCGGAACAGGTGGCGGGACAGCAGGTAGTCCTCCCCCGTGCGCCGCGCGTCCCGCGAGCGGTCGGTGCCGCCGGTGGCGCGCTCATACTCCAGCAGGCCTTCCAGCACGTTGAGGGTGCTGGCGAAGGAGGAACAGGCGGAGCCGGCGGCGCGCTCGCAATTCCAGCCGCCGTCCGGCTGGCGGTCATCCACCAGGCGTTCGACCAGGGTGGCGACGTCGGCGCCAAAATAGGCGCCGTTGGCTACCGTGCGGCCGTTGATGCATTCCTCCACCTCGCCCTGCCAGTAGGGCTGGCCACCCTCATCCCAGCGGGAATGGGCACCGATCAAGGCGACGGTGCGCCGGGCCAGCTCCGTCGTGGGGTCCAGGCCGAATTCCCGCAGCTGGTCCAGCGCGAAGGCCGTGGCCGTCCACGGCTGGCCACTGCGGTGCCACTCATCCGGGGTGAAATCGGCGGGGAAGAAGGCGCCGCCAGCCCATTGCCCGTCCGCATCCTGGCAGGCCAGCAGGCGGGCACCCCAGCCTTCCGTTTCCACCTTGGCGCGTTCCGCCGCCCAATCCGCTTCCGGCAAGTCCAGCAAGTCACGCATCACTTGCCAGCGGATGGCCGGGTCGGCGCGCGTCAGCCAAAGGATCACCGCGTCTTGCTCAGGCATGGGCCATTCCCCCGTTTGCGCATACGGGATATTAGCGCGTCCGCAGCACCGCCGCGATACGGGCCACCGCCTGGTCAACATCTACCGGGGTGGTCCCCCGTCCCAGGCCAAAACGCAGGCTGCCGGAGGCCGCCGCCGGGTCCAGGCCCATCGCCGTCAGCACATGCGAGGGCTGGCCGGTGGCGGAGCGGCAGGCGGAACCGGTGGACAAGGCGAGGTCGGGCAGGTCCAGCAGCAGGTCGGCGGCGTCCACGCCCGGCAGCGTGACATTGAGACAGCCGGGCAGGCCATCGGCCGGGCCGTTGCGCGTGACGCCGGGAACGGCGGCGCTCAGGCCCGCCCAAAGCCGCGCCGTCAGCGCCACCAGATGATCGCGATCCGGGCCGCGCCGCTGCAAGACCAGCCGTGCCGCCTCGGCGAAGCCCATGATCAAGGCGGTGGGCGGGGTACCCCAGGACCACGGCGTCGCCGGCGCCAACCCCGGCCGCGCCACCAGCGCGCCCACGCCCTGCGGCCCATAGAGCTTATGCGCCGACAGGGTGATCATGTCGGGACCGGGACGATCCTTGCCGCCCACCGCCAGCGGCCCGGTGGCCACGCGCTGCACCCCGTCGCAGTGCCACAGGGCGCCATGGCGGCGGCACAGGTCGGCCACGGCCGCCAGCGGCTGCAGGCTGCCGACCTCATTGTTGGCGGCCATGAGCGACAGCACGGGCCGGGGACCGGCTCGGCTCAAGGCGGCCTCAAGCGCATCCAGGCGGATGACGCCCTGGCCATCCACCGGCAGCAGGGTCACGGCATGGCCAGCGGTGCGCAGACCGTCCAGCTGGCGCAGCACGCTGTCATGTTCGACCGCCGAGACCAGCAGCGGGGCGCCGGCCGGCGCCAGCCCCTGGAGCGCCAGGCGATTGGCCTCGCTGGCGCTGGGGGTGAAGGTGACTGTCGCATCCGCCGGTGCCTCCACCAGGGCCGCCACGGCGCGGCCGGCCTGGACGACGGCCCGCGCCGCCTGGCGGCCGGGATTGTGATGGGCGGACTGGGCGTTGCCGGCGTGGTCCGGCTGGAACCAGGGCAGCATGGCGGCCAGCACGGCGGGGTCCAGGGGCGTACTGGCCAGATGATCCAGATAGATCACGCCGGTGTCGGCACCGGCCAACGGACCGCCCTCCCCTGGATGGCCCCCCACTAGATGGCCCCGTAAATGTCGCCCATCATCACCGTGGTCTGCGGCGGCCGGCGCAACAGGGCCGTCAGCACCTCCGCCGCCGTCAGGGCGGCGATGACCTCCGGTCGCTTGTCGCCCGACAGGCCCGCGCCGATGGGGCAGATCAGGCGCCGCAAATGGTTGGGATCATACCCCTGCGCCTGGTACCAGCGGGAGAAGCGCTGGCGTTTGGTGTGCGACCCGATGAGGCCGACATAGGCCGCGTCGGTGCGCTGCACCGCCTCCGCCGTGATGGCGAAGTCCAGGTCGTGGTTGTGGGTCATGACCAGGTAGCCGGCGCCGGGCGGGGCCAGGGCCACCTGGCTGGGCAGCTCCGTCGCCACGCGGATGTCGGCGTCCACCGGCGGGTCGGGGGGGAATTCCGAGGCGCGGCTGTCCACCCACACCAGGCGCAGCGGCAGGGGCGCCATGGCGCGGGCCACCGCCTTGCCGACATGGCCGGCGCCGAACAGCATCAGCCAGGGCTGGCCGGCCAGGGCCGTCGCCTCCGCCGCGCGCAGGCGGTACAGCACCGCCTCGTCCACCCGCTCCACCGTCAGCACGACATGACCGCCACAGCACTGGCCCACCGCCGGGCCCAGGGGTACGTCCAGGCGCACCGGCTCGCCACCCTCCGCCAGCAGGCGGCGGGCGGTTTCCAGGCCCAGATGTTCCAGCCGGCCGCCACCCACCGTGCCTGTCTGCCAGTCGGCGCCCACCGCCATGCAGGCGCCGACCTCACGCGGGGTTGAGCCGCGCGCCTCCGTCACCGTGACCAGCACCACGGCCTCACCCCGGGCCAGGCAGGCGGCCAGGCCGGCGGATTGCGGGCCGGGGGCGGAGAGCGGAACCTTGGGTGCCGTCATGCCGTCCGCTCCCGCAGGCGTTCGATGCAGGCCAGCACCCGTTCCGGCGTGGCCGGCGCGTCCAACTGCGGGCAGATTTTATGGTCCGCCACGCTGGCCACGGCGTCGGACAGGGCATGCAGCACGCTGATGCCCAGCATCAGCGGCGGCTCACCCACCGCCTTGGACCGGTGGATGGTGTCCTCGACATTCGGGCTGTTTCGTACCAGGCGGACGTTGAACTGGCGCGGGCGGTCGCCGCAGGCCGGGATCTTGTAGGTGCTGGGGGCGTGGGTGCGCAGGCGGCCCTGGGCGTCCCACCACAGCTCCTCCGTCGTCAGCCAGCCCATGCCCTGGATGAAGCCGCCCCCGACCTGGCCCTTGTCCAGGGCCGGGTTCAGGCTGTCGCCGCAGTCGTGCAGGATGTCTACGCGGTCCACCACATACTCGCCCGTCAACGTGTCCACCGTCACCTCCGCCACCGACGCGCCATAGGCGTAATAGAGGAAGGGGCGGCCCTGGCCCTTGGCCCGGTCCCAGTGGATCTTGGGCGTCTTGTAATAGCCCGTGGCCGACAGGGAAATGCGGCCCATGTACGCGGCCTTCGCCACCTCCCTGAAGGTCAGCAGCTGGTCGCCCACCCGCACCCCGTCGGCGGTGAAAACCACAGCGTCCTCAGGAACGTTCCAATGGCCGGCGGCGAATTCCACCAAGCGGGCCTTCAGCACGCGGGCGGCGTTCTGCGCCGCCTTGCCGTTGATGTCGGCACCGGAAGAGGCGGCGGTGGCCGAGGTGTTGGGCACCTTGCCCGTGGTGGTGGCGGTGATGCGGATGCGGCCGATGTCCACCTGGAACTCATCGGCCACCACCTGGGCAACCTTGGTGTTCAGGCCCTGCCCCATCTCCGTCCCGCCATGGTTCAGGTGGATGGAACCGTCGGTGTAGATGTGGATCAGCGCCCCACCCTGGTTGTAGGGCGTGAAGGTGAAGGAAATGCCGAACTTCACCGGCGTCAGGGCCAAGCCCTTTTTCAGGTAGGGGTTGGCGGCGTTGAAGGCGCGGACGGCCTGACGGCGGGCGCGATAGTCCGACCAGGTCTCCAGCTCATCGACCAGGGGGCCGATGATGTTGTCCTCGATGGTCTGGTGATAGGGTGTCACGTTACGGTCGGTGGTGCCGTAGAAGTTCACCTTCCGCACGTCCAGCGGGTCCAGGCCGGTGGCGAACGCCACCTCCTCCACCATCCGCTCGGCGGCCACCATGCCCTGGGGCCCGCCGAAACCGCGGAAGGCGGTATTGGACACCGTGTTGGTCTTCAGCGGCAGGGAGGACATGCGGGCATTGCCGTAGAAATAGCAGTTGTCGGCATGGAACAGGGCGCGGTCCGTCACCGGGCCCGACAGATCCGCCGCGAAGCCGCAGCGCGCGGCGAACAGCATGTCAGTGGCCAGGATGCGGCCCTGGTCGTCAAAACCGACCTGATAGTCCACCTCGAAATCGTGGCGCTTGCCGGTGATGCGGAAGTCGTCGTCGCGATCGGGGCGCAGCTTGGCGGCGCGGCCGGTCTTCTTGGCGACCAGGGCCACGCAGGCAGCGAACAGGTTGGCCTGCGTTTCCTTGCCGCCGAAGCCACCGCCCATGCGCCGCACCTCCACCGTCACCGCCGCGTCGGGAATGTCCAGGACGTGGGCAACGATGTGCTGCACCTCGCTGGGGTGCTGGGTGGAGACGTGGATCAGCACGTCCTCATCCTCCCCCGGGATGGCCATGGCGATCTGGCTTTCCAGATAGAAATGCTCCTGCCCGCCGATCTTGATGCGGCCGGACAGCGTACGGGGGGCCGTCTTCAGCGCCGCCTCGGCATCGCCCAGGCGCAGGGTCATGGGCGGGGTGACCAGGGTGCCCGGATCGCGCGCCGCCGCGATGTCCAGCACCGCCGGCAGATCCTCATATTCCACCTTGGCCAGCTGCGCCGCGCGGCGGGCTTGGTCGCGCGTCTCCGCCGCCACGGCGAACAGGGGATGGCCGTGATACAGCACCACATCCTCGGCGAACAGCGGCTCGTCATGGCGCAGGCCGGCACCGATGTCATTGTCGCCCGGGATGTCGGCGGCGGTGAACACCGCCACCACGCCGGGGGCCCGGCGCACGTCGTCCAGATCCAGGGACAGGATGCGGGCGTGGGCGCGAGCGGCCAGGCCCAACTGCACATGCAGCAGGCCGGCGGGCTCGGCGATGTCGTCGACGTACAGCGCCTCCCCGCTCACATGCTTGTGCGCGCTTTCGTGGCGGCGGCTGTCGTGCACGGCGCCGTCGATGCGGCGCGCGACCGCCGGGATGTCGATGGGGGTCTTGTCAGGCATGGGGCACCGCCTTTGCGATGTCGCAACCCTGTGATCGCTGGGCGAGCACACGGGTCCCGGGGGCGTCGGCCACACTCTCCGCCTGGAACTTCAGCAGCAGGTTGCCGGCCACCGTCAGGCGGTAGGCGGCGCTGGCGCGCCAGTCGCTGAGCGGCGTGAAATCCTGGGCCAAGGCCGCCTTGGCATCCCGGGCCGCCGCCGCGTCCCAGGGCCGGCCCAACAGCGTCGCCTCCGCCGCGTCCGCCCGCTTGGGCGTGCCGGCCATGCCGCCATAGGCCAGGCGGGCGCGGGTGACCAGGCCATCGTCGCCCACCGTCACCAGGAAACAGGCGCACAGGGCGGAGATGTCCTGGTCAAAGCGCTTGGAGATCTTGTAGGCGGCGAACAGGTCGCCCTTGCCCGGCTTGGGCACGGTCACGCTTTCCACGAACTCGCCCGGCTGGCGGTCCTGTTTGCCGTAGGCCAGGAAGTAGTCCTGCAGCGGCAGCGTGCGGCGCTGCGCACCCCGGCGCAGCGTCAGACTGGCGCCCAGGGCGATCAGGGCCGGTGGGGTGTCGCCGATGGGGGAGCCGTTGGCGATGTTGCCGCCGATGGTGCCGGCGTTGCGCACCTGCTCCGCCCCCACCCGGCGCAGCAGTTCGTCCAGGTCGGGGTGCAAGGCGCCCAGGGCCGCCTTGGCGGCGGTGAAGGTGGCGCCGGCCCCCAGTTCCAGGGCATCACCCCGGTCCGTGATGCGTGCCAGGCCGGCCACGCGGCCGGTGTAGATCACGGTGGACAGCACCTTCTGGTGCTTGGTCACCCACAGGCCCACGTCGGTGGCACCGGAAACGATGGTGGCATCGGGATTGGCCAGCACCAGGTCGGCCAGCTGGTCCACCGTGGCCGGCGCCAGGAAGCGGCGGCCGTCGCGCCCCGTCTCCACCACCGCGTCATCAGCCAAGGCGGCCAGCGCCCTAGTCACGGTGGGCAGGGCGTCGTCGATATGGTCCGGCGTCCTATCACGCAGCTGTTGAGCCGCCGCCACGATGGGGGCGTAACCGGTGCAGCGGCATAGATTGCCGGCCAGGGCATCGTCGATGCGCTGCTCGTCCAACACACCCTCAGGCGCCGCCTCCGCCCGGTTCAGGGCATACAGCGACATGACGAAGCCGGGGGTGCAGAAGCCGCATTGCGAGCCATGGCAGTCCACCATGGCCTGCTGCACCGGGTGCAGGCCACCGTCCGGCCGCTTCAGGTGCTCCACCATCAGCAGCTGGCAGCCGTCCAGGGTGGCGAGGAAGCGGATGCAGGCGTTGATGGCCTCATACTTCACGGCACCGTCGACCAGGCGACCCACCACCACGGTGCAGGCGCCGCAGTCGCCCTCGGCACAGCCCTCCTTGGTGCCCATGCGGCGTTCCGTGCCGCGCAGCCAGTCCAGTACGGTCAGCGTCGGGTCCACGTCGGTCAGGGTGCGTGGTTCATTGCCCAGCAGGAAGCGGATGGTTGTGCGGTGGGCCATCTCAGCTGCCCCGGTATGTCGAGTAGGCGTAGGGGCTGATCAGCAGCGGCACATGATAGTGCTGACCGGCATCGGATATCGCGAAGCGGATGGGCACCTCATCCAGGAAGGGCGGATCGGTCAGGGTCACGCCGCGCGCCTGGAAATAGGCGCCGACCGCGAAGGTCAGCTCATAGCGCCCGGGCAGCAGATCGGCACCGGCCAGCAGCGGCGCGTCGCAGCGGCCGTCGGCGTTGGTGCGCGCCTCCGCCACGCGGGTGCGGACATCGCCCGGCCCCAGGCGGTCCAGCACGACGGTGATGCCGGCCCCCGGCTTGCCCGCCATGGTGTCCAGCACGTGGGTTGTCAGGCGTCCTTCGCCCCGGCCCGCATTCATATGGCCTGCACTCATGATGACCGCCCGTTCGTCGCCCTGATCTCGCTTATGCACAAAAGGTACATGGGGTCGCATCGCCCCGTCAGCCAGCCGCCCCTGGAAAGTCTTTCAAAACAATCAGGAAAGCGCCCATCCCCTGGCGCGCGATATGCTGACCTGGCCATGCTGGACCTTTATGGGTCGCGGCGGCAACCCTATCGGGCGATGATGCGCCTAAAGGATCTGGGCACAACAGGGGATGCTGGGGGCATGATGACGGCGGATTACCCGCGCGACCTGATCGGCTATGGCGCGAACCCGCCCCAGGCGGACTGGCCCAACGCCGCCCGCATCGCGGTTCAGCTGGTGCTGAACTATGAGGAGGGCGGGGAGAACTGCGTGCTGCACGGCGACGCGGCGTCGGAGGCCTTCCTGTCGGAGATGGTGGCGGCGCAGGCCCTGCCCGGCGTGCGCCACATGTCCATGGAATCGCTGTACGAATACGGCTCCCGCGTCGGTGTCTGGCGCTTGCTGAAGCTGTTCGAAAAGAAGAAGATTCCCCTCACCATCTTCGCCGTGGCCATGGCCGCCGAGCGCCATCCGGACGTCATCCGCGCCATGGTCGATCAGGGGCATGAGATCGCCAGCCACGGCTATCGCTGGATCAACTACCAGTATATGGACCCGGCGGAGGAAGCCGCGCACATGGCCAAGGCCATGACCATCCTGGAGCAGGTCAGCGGCACGCGCCCCGTCGGCTGGTATACCGGCCGCACCAGCCCTAACACCCGCCGGCTGGTGGCGGAGCATGGGGGTTTCCTCTATGACGCCGACGCCTATGACGACGACCTGCCCTACTGGCAATTGGTAGGCGACAGGCCGCAGCTGATCGTGCCCTACACCCTGGACTGCAACGACATGCGCTTCGTCCAGGTCCAAGGCTTCCATTCCGGCGACCAGTTCTTCACCTACCTCAAGGACAGCTTCGACGCCCTGTATGCGGAGGGGGCGGAGACGCCGCGCATGATGTCGGTCGGCCTGCACTGCCGCCTGGTGGGCAAGCCCGGCCGCATCCAGGCGCTGGAACGGTTCCTGGACTATGCCGCGGCCCATGAGGGCGTATGGTTCGCCCGGCGCGCCGACATCGCCCGGCATTGGCACGCCCGCCATCCTTACAAGGGTGCTGCCGCATGAGCGATTTCTTCGACAGCCGCGAGGCTTTCGTCGCCCGTTTCGGCGGGGTATTCGAGCATTCGCCCTGGATCGCGGAGGCGGCCTGGGATGCCGGCCTGCCCGCCGACGCGCGCACGGCCCAGGGCCTGCACGCCGCGCTGGTGACGCAGTTTCGGGCGGCGGAGCGGGAGCGGCGCCTGGGCGTGCTGCTGGCCCACCCCGACCTGGCCGGCCGCCTGGCCGTGCGGGGGGAACTGACGGCGGACTCCACGGCCGAGCAGGCCTCCGCCGGGCTGGACAAGTGCACGCCGGAGGAATACGCGCGCTTCCAGGAATTGAACGACGCCTATAAGGCGCGCTTCGGCTTCCCCTTCATCCTGGCGGTGCGCGGCCTGACCCGCGCCGAGATCCTGGAGAATTTCGAGGCCCGGGTGGGCAATGACACGGAGACGGAGTTCGCCACGGCGACGGCCCAAGTGGAGCGCATCGCGCTGCTGCGCCTGAAGGAGATGCTGCCGTGACCTTCGGCCCCGCCCTGATGGCGCGCCTGGACGACTTCGCCCAGCACAGCGCCGACCGGCCGGCGCTGACCCGCCTGTACCTGACGCAGGAGCACCGCGCCGCCGCCGACCAGTTGCTGATCTGGATGCGCGAGGCGGGGATGGCGGCGCATTTGGACGCCGCCGGCACCGTCGTCGGCCGTTATGAGGGAGACATGCCCGGTCTGCCCGCCCTGCTGCTGGGCTCACACATCGACACGGTGCGCAACGCCGGCAAATACGACGGCAACCTGGGTGTGCTGGCCGCTGTCGCCGCCGTCACCGAGCTGAACCGCCGGGGGGAACGCCTGCCCTACGCCATCGAGGTGCTGGGCTTCGGCGATGAGGAGGGCGTGCGCTTCCCCGTCACCCTGACGGGCAGCCGCGCCGTGGCAGGCACCATCGCCCCCGACGCCATGGCCGCACGCGACCGCGACGGCATCGCCCTGGGCGCCGCGCTGAAGGAGTTCGGCGGCGACCCCGACGGCCTGGGGGCCGTGGCGCGCGACCCGTCGCAGGTGCTGGGCTTCGTCGAGGTGCATATCGAGCAGGGCCCGGTGCTGGAATCCCGGGGCCTGCCCCTGGGCATCGTCACCGCCATCAACGGCGCCAGCCGCTACGCCGTCACCGTCACCGGCCAGGCGGGCCACGCCGGCACCGTGCCCATGGCCTTGCGCCACGACCCCCTGGCGGCGGCGGCGGAAATGGTGCTGGCGGTGGAGACGGCCGGCGGGGCCGAACCGGATTTGGTTGCCACCGTGGGCCGCATGGAGGCCAAGCCGGGTGCGGTCAACGTCATCCCCGGCCAGGCCACCTTCACCATCGACCTGCGCAGCCCGCGTGACGACAGCCGCAAAGCGGCCGCCGCCGGTCTGCTGGCCACCCTGGCCGCCATCGCGGCGCGCCGGGGCGTGGCGCTGGACATCCAGCCCACGCACGACGCCCCCGCCGCCCATTGCCACCCCATCCTGATGCGCCAGTTGGGCCAGGCGGTGGCGCGGGCCGGCATCATCCCCCACCACCTGCCCAGCGGCGCCGGCCACGACGCCATGGCCTTGGCGGCGTTGTGCCCCATGGCCATGCTGTTCGTCCGCTGCAAGGGCGGCATCAGCCACAACCCGGCCGAAAGCATCACGGTGGAGGACGCCGATCTGGCCGTCGCCGTGCTGCTGGACTTCCTGCGCCGTTTCGACCCCGTTCCCCTTGCTGAAGGACCCCGTTCATGACCGACACCGCCACCGCCATCCAGGGGGCCGTCTACACCTTCCTGACGGCCAAGCGGGAGGAGCAGGTGCGCTTCCTGGCGGAACTGATCAAGGTGCCGTCCGACAATCCGCCGGGTGACTGCGCCCCCCACGCCGCCCGCGCCGCCGAACTGCTGGAGGGCCTGGGCTACACCGTGGAACGCCACGTCGTGCCCGACGAATTGGTCAAGGCCAACGGCATGATCAGCGCCACCAACCTGATCGTGCGGCGCACGTTTGGCACCGGTGGGCCCACCATCGCCCTGAACGCCCATGGCGACGTGGTGGCGCCGGGCGAGGGCTGGACGGTCGATCCCTATGCCGCCACCGTCAAGGACGGCTGGATGTACGGGCGCGGCGTCGCCGTCTCCAAATCCGACTTCGCCAGCTACACCTACGCCCTGATGGCGCTGGATGAGCTGGCGCGCCAGGGCGCCGCCCTGAACGGCACGGTGGAACTGCATCTGACCTATGACGAAGAGGCGGGCGGGGAGATCGGGCCGCGCTGGCTGTTGGACCAGGGCCTGACCAAGCCCGACTATGCCGTGTCCGCCGGCTTCAGCTACGGCATCGTCACCGCCCACAACGGCTGCCTGCATCTGGAGGTGGAGGTGCGGGGCAAGTCCGCCCATGCAGCCCTGCCCGCCACTGGCATCGATGCCTTGGAGGCCGCGACCGTCATCCTCAGCTGGCTGTACCAGCACCGCGCCGGCTATGCCGCCACCGTCTCGGCCGTGCCCGGCATCGGCAGCCCGCAACTGACCGTCGGCCTGATTTCCGGCGGCATCAACACCAACGTCGTGCCCGACCGCATCACCTTCCGCCTGGACCGCCGCATGATCCCGGAGGAACAGGGCGCCACGGTGGAGGCCACCCTGCGCCAGGTCATCGCCGCGGCCGCCGCCGAACGGCCGGAGGCGACGGTGACCGTGCGCCGCATCCTGCTGGCCGAGCCCCTGAAGCCCATCGCCGGCACCGACCGCCTGACCGACGCGATCAGCCGCCACGCCACCCGCATCCTGGGTGAGCCGGTCGCCGCCAAGGGCGTGCCCATCTACACCGATGCCCGCCACTATGCCGCCGCCGGCATCCCCACCGTGCTCTACGGCGCCGGCCCCCACACCATCGAGGAAGCCAACGCCCACCGCGCGGATGAGCGCCTGCCGCTAAGCGACCTGTACAAGGCGACCGAGGTCATGGCCCTGACACTGGTGGATTTTCTGACGGCCTGACGCTCCAGCCCCCGCCTCACCGCCCAGGCCGGCGGGGGTTCCACGGCTTGCCGCTGACGATCTGCGCCAGGACCAGGGCGCCGTTGATCAGACCCATCACGCCCAGGATCACGGCGCCGAAGCGCGCGCCATGCACCAGGCCGATGGCCACCAGATTATCCGCCACCAGCACACCGACGGCCACCAGGGTCACGGCGGCCATGAGCAGGAAGCCCATGCGCTTCTGTGGCGTGCGCATGCCGTGGACGCAGATGGCAAGGATGGCCAGCAGGCCCAGGGTGGCGATGATGTCGAGGATCATAGGAAGGAGAAGGTCAGCCAGTTAAAGGTCAAAGGACAATAAGGCGGCATAGTCACGTGCGCCATGCAAGACACGCAGCACTTGGACATTCCTCCTCCGAATACGGTAGAAAATCAGATAATCGCGAAACACGCGACGACGAATGCCTTGCGTTTCAAAGCGCGGCACCAATGGACAGGCTAGAGGGAACTGGCCTAAGTCTAGGCACCGATCGTGTAACGCATCAATAAAACCTGGCGCCCGATCAGGCTCCTCGGCGTCGATCCAATCCGCGATATATACCAAGTCGGTGAAAGCGGCCCGAGTGATGACGACTTTCATAGGCACGGAGTTAGCCGGCCGATGCCTTCCTGGACTTGCCTAACCTGGCTTTCAGTGCCTCAAACACCTCATCCACCGCTAAGACGTCGCCAGCATCAGCATCTTCAAGCCCTCGCTTCAACGCAGCATCCAACGCGGCCAAGCGGATTTCGCGTTCATGCAGTAAGCGCACCCCATCACGAAGCACCTCGCTGCGGGAGTTATAGCGCCCGGACTCAACAAGCTGATCCACCACACCCTCCAATTGAGGGCCAAGATTGACGCTGCTGGGCAAGATCCGCACTCCTTCCCCCATGGCACATGCTGGGTGGATAACTATTATCAATATAGCTCCGGAACTGGGAGGCCGCTATGGGACATTGGACGATAGCCGAGGCTGCAGACGCTTTGGATGAGATCATCGCCCTGGCGGCGGCCGGTCATCCTCAATTTATTCTCAGGAATGGCCGCACGGCTGCCGTGGTGATCCCGCCGCCACAGTCCCCACCACGACGTCAGGGCACTCTTGCCGACTTCTTCGCGACCTCACCCCTACGGAATTCGGGACTGCTGGTTGAACGTCTCCCTTGACTCATCCGTTCGTCGTGACTTACCGTAAGTCATGTCTTACGAACAAGCACTGACTGCCCTGGCCGATCCCACCCGGCGGGCGGTGTTCGAGCGGCTGCGGGCGGGGCCGCAGCCGGTGGGGGAGTTGGCGCGGCATCTGCCCATCAGCCGGCCGGCGGTGTCGCAGCACCTGAAGGTGCTGAAGGACGCCGGGCTGGTGACCGACCGGGCGGAAGGGACGCGCCGCATCTATCACATCGACCCGCACGGCCTGGGCGCGCTGCGCCGCTGGCTGGACCAGTTCTGGGAAACCGCGCTCGACGCCTTCGCGGCCGAGGCGGAGAAGACAGCGGATAAGCCATAACAGAGGGAAGCACGCCATGACGCTCGCCGAACGCACCATCGCCATCGCACCCGTGGTGAAGACCGTGACGGTGAAGGCCGGCCAGGCCCACGCCTTCGCCGTTTTCACCACCCGTTTCGCCAGCTGGTGGCCCGCCACCCACCATATCGGCAAGGCGCCCCTGGCCAACGCCATCATCGAGCCCAAGGTCGATGGCCGCTGGTACGAAGTGGGTGACGATGGGTCGGAATGCGATTGGGGCCGCGTGCTGGCGTGGGAGCCGCCGGCCCGCCTGGTGCTGAGCTGGCACCTGGACGGGGATTTCCAATTCCGTACCGACACCTATTCGGAGGTGGAGGTGACCTTCACCGCCCTGGATGAGACCCTGACCCGGGTGACGCTGGAACACCGCGACCTGGAGCGCTTCGGCGCGGAGAATGGCGAGCGCCTGCGGGCCAAGGTGGGCAGCGACGGCGGCTGGGGCGGCATCCTGGACCTGTACGCGGCGGCCGCCAACGGGTGAAAACGGAACGGGGGCCAAGGGGAGGAGAGACTCGATGGGGAAGATGATCGATCGCGCGCTGGCGGTGCTGCTGATCCTCGGCGCCGGCGGGCACACCGCCGGGTCTTTCAATGCTTATGGCAACCAGCCCATGGTGCTGCTGTGGGCCTTGAGCGCCAGCATCCTGGTCATTCTGTTGGGCGCCCTGAACCTGCTGCGGGGCGGACGGCCGGGGGACAGGGCATTGGCCTGGATCTGCGCCGCCGGCCTGGTGGCGTGGATGGGCTGCTGTGTCGCCTTCGCCGCCATCGCCGGCACCTGGCTGGAACCGCACGCCGCCATCTTCCTGCTGCTGTCGGCCGGCCTGCTGGCCTTCAGCCTGCGGGCCGCGCTGCATCCCGAAGGATGGCCGCCAGCCGGCTGATGGCGGGTGCGATGGCATCCACTCCCACCCCGCCATAACCGAAGGCGAGACCGGCGACGCCATCCCCCGGGACGGGTCCCCCTTGGGTGGGCCGCAGCGCATAGTTGGCCAGGCTTTCCACCCCGATGCCGGCGGCCAGGGCCCGGGCCACCACGGCGTCCGAGTCCACCGGCCGGCGGAAGCGCGTGGCCAGGTGCAGCCCCGCCACCGCCGGTACCGGCTCCAGCAGGTCGCCACAATGGGCGGCCAAGGCCCCCAGCAGGGCGGCGCGACGGTCATCATAAACGGCGCGCATGCGCCGGACGTGGCGGGCCAGGTGCCCCTCGGCCATGAAGGCGGCCAGGGTGTCTTGCTCCACCACCGGGGCGTGCCAGTCGGCCACCTGCTTGGCCTTCAGCACATGGTCCCGCGCCCAGGCGGGCACGGCGATGAAACCGAGGCGCAGGGCCGGGAACAGGCTTTTGGAGAAGGTGCCGACATAGAAGACGCGGGCCCCGCCATCCAGGGTCTGCAGGGCATCCAGCGGCCGGCCGCCGTAGCGGAACTCCCCATCATAATCGTCTTCGACGATCACAGCGCCGGTGGCGGCGGCATAGGCCAGCAGCGCCTGACGCCGCCGGGGCGACAGGGGCACGCCCAAGGGGAACTGGTGGGATGGCGTGACGTAGACCACCGCCGCGTCCGGCGGCAGGGCGTCAACCACCAGCCCCTCCCCATCCACCGGCACGGGATGAAGCCGGGCGCCAGCGGCCAGGAAGGCGCCCCGGGCGGACGCGTAGCCGGGATCCTCCATCGCCACCACAGGCCGGTCCGGCGTCACCAGCACGCGGGCCAGCAAGTCGAAGGCCTGCTGCGCGCCGGCGGTGATGATGATGTCGTCCGCCCGGCAAGCCACGGCGCGGGTGAAGGAGACGTGGCCCGCCACCGCCGCCCGCAGCGCCGACCGGCCCGCCGGCTCGCGATAGCCGGGCTGGGTGCGGGCGAAGGCGCGCAGCGCCCGGATGTACAGCCGCCCCCAGACGTCGAAGGGAAAGCCCCTGGTGTCCGGCAGCCCCAGGCGGAAATTGACCGCCACCTCCGGCGGTGGGGTGGGCGCGCGGACGCCGCCGGGCGCCAGCAACGCGGGGTTCAGCCGCACGCCGCTGGGCGGGCCGGGCGGCGGTGCCCCGGCCGCGGCGCCGGACTGGGCTTTGGCGCCCGTATCGGCGACGAAGGTGCCGGCGCCGGTACGGGCGACGACATAGCCCTCGCTCAACAGCAAATCATAGACCGTCACCACCGTGGTGCGGGACAGGCCCAGTTCCTGCGCCAGGGTCCGGCTGGGCGGCAGGGCCAAGCCCGGCGCCAGCCGCCCGTCCAGGATGGCGGCGCGCAACTGGTCATGCAGGGCGCGGCGGGCATGGCGCGAGCCGGGCGGCGGCAGCGTCAGGCCCAGTTGCAAGGCGATGGTCAAGGTGTCGGCATCCGCAATTGGATCACCAGGAATACCACGGATCGGCTCTCGTTCCTGATCCAATTCCGCGCCATGCTGGACCCATCGGATCCTGAAGGAATGCCCTGATGCGCACCCTGTTCCAAGCCGGCCTGCTGATGGCCGCCCTCGCCACCTTCCCCGCCCATGCCGCCACGGACGGCACGTCGGCCGTCAATGCGGAAAGCGGCCAGGGCCGGGCGGAGGCGGCGGGCAGTGGCCTGCTGGGCCTGCCCGGCCCGGCGGCCAAATTGACCACCCTGGAGGGGGAGCGCATCGACCTTGGCGCCTACTACGGCAGGAAACCGGTCTACCTGAAGTTCTGGGCCACGTGGTGCGTGCCCTGCCGGGAGCAGATGCCAGGCTTCGAGGCGGATTATGAGGCCCTGGGCGACAGGATGGCCATCATCGCCGTCAACACCGGCTTCAACGACAAGCCGGCGACGGTGCGGGACTTCCGCCAAAAGATGGGCCTGCGTATGCCGGTGGCGGTGGACGACGGCAGCCTGGCCGCCGCCCTGAACCTGCGCGTGACGCCGCAACACGTGGTCATCGGCCGCGACGGCCGTATCCTGTACGTCGGCCATCTGGCGGACGACAAATTGCACCAGGCGCTGCAGGCGGCCCTGGCGGAGGGCGGGAGTGCCGCCGGCATCGCCGCCGCCCCTGGCCATCCGCAGGAAGCGACCTACAAGCCGGGCGACATCCTGCCCGGCCTGACCACCAGCATCACCACCGGCCAGGCCTTCCCCGTGGGCGGCCCCAGCCGCGACGGCAAGCCCCGCGCCGTCCTGTTCTTCTCCCCCTGGTGCGAATCTTATCTCGCCACCAGTCGCCCGGCCATGGCGGCCGCCTGCCGTCAGGCGCGGGAGGTGGCGTCCAGCCTGGCCGACCAGGGCCAGGCCCATTGGCTGGGCGTGGCCTCGGGCCTGTGGGCCTCGGCCAAGGACCTGGCCGACTACCAGGCCAACCCCAAGACGGCGGTACCGAGCGGCCTGCCCCTGACCTTGGACGCCGACGGCCACCTGTTCCGTGCCTTCGGCGTGCGCGAGGTGCCCAGCCTGGCCATCATCGATGCCAAGGGCCGCATCACCCGCATCCTGGGACCGGAGGAAATCACCCTCGCCACCGCCCAGCGCACCGTCGCCCAAGCCCGCTGACCGATATGAACAACGGAGGAACCATCATGATCCCCACCGCTGGCACCCCCACCGCCCATCCCCTCGACGCCCTGGCCCAGGCCTGGGTTCCGCTGCGCCCCGGCCTGTCGTTCCGTCCGCTGCACTTCGCCGAGGACGGCTATGATCTGCAGTTGCGGGTGGAGCCCGGCACCGTCATCCCCCGCCACCGTCACAGCGGGGAGGTTCACGCCTACACCCTGTCAGGGTCACGCGAAATCATCGAGACGGGGGAGATCATCGGCCCCGGCGTTTTCGTCCACGAGCCGGCAGGCAATATCGACAGCTGGCGGACCGTGGGGGATGAGCCCTGCGTCATCCACATCAGCCTGACGGGGGATATCGATTATCTGGATGAGGGGGGCCAGGTGATAGGGACCACCAACAGCGCCAGCGCGCGGGCCGCCTATCTGGCCTGGTGCGCTGCCCAAGGCGTCGTCCCGCACCCCGCCCTGGCCTGACCGGACGCACCGCCATGCACGCCATCTGCGAGACCTGCGGCACCCAGTTCACCACCACAACCCCACCCGACCATTGCCCCATCTGCGAGGATGAGCGCCAATATGTCGGCTGGCGGGGCCAGCGCTGGACCACCATGGAGGGGCTGGCCGCCCGCCATCGCAGCCGCCTGGAGGAAGACGCGGGCCTGTTCGCGCTGGGCATGACGCCGCCCTTCGCCATCGACCAGCGCGCCCTGCTGCTGCCCACCGACGCCGGTACCATCCTGTGGGAATGCGTGCCGCTGGTGACGGAGGACGGGGTGGCGGCGCTGAAGGCGCGGGGTGGCGTGGACAGGATCATCATCTCCCACCCCCATTTCTATGCGTCCATGGTGTCGTGGAGCGAGGCGCTGGGGAATATCCCTATCCTGCTGCATGCCGCCGATCGCGACTGGGTCATGCGCCCGGCGCCGCAGGTGGAATTCTGGGAGGGCGATCGCCTGGCCCTGTCGGACAGCGTCACCCTGATCCGTTGCGGCGGGCATTTTCCTGGCAGCACCGCCCTGCATTGGCGGGACGGCCCCCGCCCCGGCGGCGCCCTGTTCCCCGGCGACGCGCTGCAGGTGGTGATGGACCGCCGCCACGTCACCTTCATGTACAGCTACCCCAATTACCTGCCCATGACGGCGGCGGATGTGCGGGGTATCCGCGACCGGCTGGCCGGCCTGCGGTTCGAGGACGTCTATGGCTACACCTGGGGTCGCGACATCATCGGTGGCGGGCGGGAGGCGGTGGACCGGTCCTTCAACCGGTTCCTGGCGCGCCTAGAGGCCTAAAGGCTTGGGTAGCGCCTCGAACGCCGGCCGGCCGAACAGATAACCCTGGATCAGGGTGATGCCGAGATCGCGAAGGGTGGCCAGTTCCTCGAGCGTCTCCACCCCCTCCGCCACCACGGTGATGCCCAGGGTCCGGCAGACCTGGAGGATGGCGGCGATGATGGTGCGGCTAACCGGCCGGACGTGCACGTCGCGGGTCAGTTCCACGTCGATCTTCAGCACATCCGGCTGGAATTTGGCCAACAGGCTGAGGCCGGCGTAGCCGGCGCCGAAATCGTCGATCGCGGAGAGAAAGCCGTGGCGACGGTATTCCCGGAAGACGGCCAGGAGATGGTCGGCGTCATGAACGGGCTCGTTCTCCGTCGCCTCGAACATCAGGCGATCCAGCGGCAGGCCCACCGCCCGGCTGGCCTTGAAGGTGGCGCGCAGGCAATGCTCCGGCCGGTAGATCGCCGCCGGCAGAAAGTTGATGGACAGGCGCGCACCCGTCTGCACCAGGCCCAAGCTGGCCGCCAGCTCAATGGCTTTCACCCGGCAGGCCTGGTCAAAGGCGTAGCGGTTGGCCGCGTCCACCCGCGCCAGAATGGCGCCCGCCCCCTCGCCCGCCGGGCCACGCACAAGAGCCTCATAGGCAAAGACGGTACCGGCACCCACATCGACAATGGGCTGGAACGCCATGGTGAAGTCGAAGGGAAGCGCTGTCCCCTCACGGCAAGCCTGGCAATCCATCGTAGGGGCACTCTTCCTCAAGGGGACATTCCCGCCCACCGGCATGGATGGGAGCGGTCACAGATGCCCTACATAAGGATCATGACGCCATCCTGGACAAGGGATGTGCCCAGGAATGGAAGGGTCGCGTCAGGCCTCCACCGCCACCTTGGCATGGCGGTCGATATAGGCGCCGATGTGCTGGGCCAGGGTGGCGGCCTGCATGCGGATGTCGGGCACGGCCGTCATTTCCCAGAAGGTGCCACGCGTGACCGGGCCGATGGCGTACAGCCCGGGGACCGGCCGGCCGCCGGCATCCAGCACCCGCGCCTCCGCGTCCACGTCCAGGCCCAGGTGCAGGGGGTCAGGGCGGATGGTGCCCTGGGCCAGCAGGTCGCGCACCAGCGGATCGGTCACGCGCAGGATATCGCAGGCCGGGCCGGAGCAGTTGATGACCTGGTCGACCGGGAAGGTGATGTCGCCATCCTCGTTCCGGGGACGGTAGGTCACGCGCACCCGGCCCTGCACGGCGTCCGGCACCTCCTCAATGGATTGCAGCCGGCCGGCGGTCACGATTAGCGCGCCCGTGGCCTGCAAGGCCGTCAGCTGGGTGGCGACGGCGGGCGCCAGGCGGTGGCGGTGCACGTCCCACCAGGGGCGCAGATGGCGCAGGAAACGCTTCTTCTCGCCTAGGGGCAGGGCCTGCCAATAGGCCACCGTGCGCGGGCGCAGGCTGTCGATCACCGGCTGCCAGGCGCGCCCCGCCGCCTGTTCCTGCCGCACCAGGCGGCGCACATGGGCCAGGGCGCGGGAGAGGGAGGTGGGCATATCCGGCGGCGGCGGCACCATGTGGGGCACGGCATCGGTATGCCGGCGGGGCAGCAGGCCACGCCGCGACAGCGCCACGATCTGCCCCTGATGGCCGCGCGCCCGAAGGGACAGCACCGTGTCGACCATGGTGAGGCCGGTGCCCACCACCAGCACGCTGTCGCGCACGCCGATGTCGCGCGCCACGCTGGGCGCCCAGGGATCGGGGTGGAAACGGCTGGACCGGAAAAAGGCGCCGTCGAACAGATGCGGCGGCTGCGGCGGGAAATTGCCGATGGCCAGCACGGCCGCGTCCAGCTTGTATTCCCGGCCCACGTCCAGGCGCACCACCATGCGCCCGCCCTCATGCCGCAGGGCCACGGCCGTATCCGGCACCAGGATGAGGCGACCGGCGGAGCGTGACTGCTTGGCGGCGTCCGAGATCAGCTTTTGCAGGTAATGGCCATAGGTCTGGCGCGCGACGAAGCTGGCAGGCCCCGCCCCGGCCGCCCCCGGCACCGCATCGCCTTGCTGGCGCAGCCAGGCCAGGAAATGTTCCGGCTGGTCGGGGAACGCGCTCATGTTCCCGGCCCGGACGTTCAGCAGGTGGGCGGGATTGCCGGTGGCGTAAGCCAGCCCCCGGCCGAAGTCGGAGGCGCGTTCGATCAGCAGGATGCGGGGACAGTCGGCCCCGCGGGACAGGAGGTGCAAGGCCAGCAAAGAGCCGCTGAAGCCCGCGCCGATGATGGCGATGGTCGGCCGTGTCGTCATGGGTGTTCCTACCCGGCGCCGGTGGGGTGCGCCCAACGGGGCCGCAAATTGATCCCCATGCTCAATGGCGCCCACCCCCGCTGTCAAGCGACGTTTGGCTTACATACAACATTAGTAGTACCGTTAAATTTGCTAGATCATGGATCAGCCAAACGCCATGCGATCTATACAATTCCGGCATGCCCCCCCCGCCGCTTTCCGCTCCACGTCGGCGCTTGCGATACTGCGACGATCTGCGCCATGCTCCACAAGCGTGTTGAATAAAAATTTAAACACAAAAAAAGCGTTGTTCATGTCCGCCCTTCTGGTGGCGGACGGCGACAACCCCTTGGGAGCCTTCATCCATGACCGTTTCCTCAAGGTCCTTGCCCCAGGGCAAGCACCGCCGGGCCACCACCGCGCTGGCGTTGATCCTGGCCGCACCCCTATTCGTCCCGGTTGCCCAGGCGGCCGATCCGGCCCCGCAAAGCGCTGCCACCTTGAGCGACCTGGACGAGGTGGTGGTGACCGGCACGCGGCGCAGCGACCGCACCGTCGCCTCCTCCCCCGTGCCCATCGACGTGCTGCCGGTGGATGAACTGGAAAAGACCGGCCTGGTGCAAACCACCCAGATGCTGCGCGCCCTGGTGCCCAGCTTCAACTTCCCCCAGCCGGCCAACACCGACGGCACGGACCATGTGCGCCCGGCCACCCTGCGGGGCCTGAGCCCCGACCAAACCCTAGTGCTGGTCAACGGCAAGCGCCGGCACGTCAGCGCCGTGCTGAACCTGAACGGCAGCGTGGGTCGCGGCTCCGACGCCGTGGACCTGAACACCATCCCGTCCATCGCCATCGAGAAGATCGAGGTGCTGCGCGACGGCGCCGCCGCCCAATATGGGTCCGACGCCATCGCCGGCGTCATCAACATCCGCCTGAAGGGCCAGGACAGCGGCGGCAGCGCTGCCGTGGAGTATGGCGAGTACGGCGCCGGTGACGGCCAGACCGGCCGGGTGGAGGCCAATGTCGGCCTGCCCCTGCCCCGCAACGGCTACGTCACCCTGTCGGCGGAGGCCCACCGGTCGCGGCCCACGGACCGGTCCGGCGACGACCCCCGCCAGCAATACCTGACGGCCGGCGACCCGCGCGAGGCCACGTTCAACCGGCACGACAGCCGCTTCGGCGATCCGCTGGACAAGGAATACAACCTTTTCCTGAACGCCAGCCTGCCGGTGAACGACAAGGCGGAGATCTACGCCTTCGCCAGCCTGGGCCAGCGCGACGGGCAGAGCGCCGGCTTCTTCCGCCGGGCGCAGGATGTGCGCACGGTGCGGGCCCTGACGCCCGACGGCTATCTGCCCTACATCACGTCCAAGCAGCTGGACCTGTCGACCACGGTGGGCGTGCGCGGCGACCTGCCCGACGACTGGAGCTATGACCTGAGCGTCGATTACGGCCGGAACCGCTTCGACTATGGCGTGGAGAATTCCGTCAACGTGTCGCTGGGCACGGCCAGCCCACGCAGCTTTTACGCCGGCGAACTGGTGTCGGACGAACTGGTGGGCAACCTGGATGTCCGCAAGCTGGCCCATATCGGCTTCCTGCCGGACACGCTGTCCATCGCGGTGGGCAGCGAGGTGCGGCGCGAGGATTACACGATCAAGGCCGGAGAACCCGCCAGTTATATCAACGGTGGCGTGCCGGTATTGGACGGCCCGTCCAGGGGCACGGCGGCCGCCCCTGGCGCCCAGGTCTTCCCCGGCTTCGAGCCGGCCGACGCCGGCACCAACAGCCGGGGCAGCGTCGGCACCTATGCCGAGCTGGAAACCAAGCTGACGCCCGACTTCCTGGTGAACCTGGCCGGCCGCTACGAGCATTACAGCGACTTCGGCGACACCACCAACGGCGAGCTGTCGGCCAAGTACGACCTGATCTCGGCCCTATCCGTGCGCGGCGCCATCAGCACCGGCTTCCGCGCGCCATCCTTGGCCCAGTCGCACTATTCCGCCACCAGCACGGTGTTCATCAACAGCGTGCCCTATGACGTCCGAACCTTTCCGGTGACGGACCCGGCGGCGAAGGCCTTGGGCGCCGAGCCGCTGAAGCCGGAGAAGTCCACCAACTACAGCGCCGGCCTAGTGTTCCGCCCCACGGACAACTTCTACGCCACTGTGGATTTCTACCAAATTGATATCGATGACCGCATCGTGCTGTCGGAGAACCTGACGGGTGCGGCGGTGGTGAAGCTGCTGGCGGCCAACGGCGTCACCGGCATCGGCGGCGGCCGCTTCTTCACCAACGCCATCGACACCCGCACCCGCGGTGTGGATATCGTCGGCCGTTATGCCATCGACCTGGGCGACGCGGGCAGCCTATCGCTGACCGCCGGCCTGAACCTGAACGACACGGAAGTGACGCGGGTGGAGGGCAATCCGTCGCAGCTGGCCAGCCTGGGCACCACCGTCTTCCGCTTCGGCCGGTCGGAAAAGGGCCGCATCGAGAAGGGCCAGCCCAAGAACAAGCTGAACCTGGCGGCAACGTACGACTGGGACAAGCTGTCGACCACGGTGCGCACCACCCGTTACGGCAGCACCACCTCACTGGACAGCAGCAACCCGGCGCTGGACCAGACCTATGGCGCCAAGTGGATCACCGACATCGCCATCAGCTATCAGGTGACGGATGCCATCGGCGTGACCATCGGGGCGGACAACGTGTTCGACGTCTACCCCGACAAGGTCATCGCCGCCAACAGCACCAGCGGCATCTATCCCTACAGCAACTACTCGCCCTTCGGCTTCAACGGGGCGTTCTATTACGGCCGCGTCAGCTACAAGTTCTGACCGGCCGGCGTAAAGACGGCCGCCCTGGGCGTCCCCCTTGGGCGCCCAAGGCGGCTGTTCTTTCTTAGGCCTTGGGCTCAGGCCTTGGGCGCGGGCTTGGGCTTGTGCGCGTCGAGGAAGGCGCGAAACTGGTCCTGATCCAGGAAGTACAGTTCCAGGCACTTGTCGTAATCGGCCTTGTCCTTGATGACGCGGCAGAGGGTTTCCGCGTCCTCATTTTCCTTCTGCTGCTGGATCACCGCCTTCTTGTCGGCATCGGCCGGCGGGGCGCTCTGGGCCGCCGCAGGCAGGGACAGCAGCAGCGAGGCGGCAAGGGGGGTGCAAAGGGTGAGGGCGGAAAGGGCGCGCACCTGGGATTCTCCTGACGGCTGGAAAGACGCCCCGGGACGGCAGCGCCCTGATCAGCCGGAAGTTTAGCGGTCAATGGTTAAGGTTCAACATCCCGTTTTGATAGCCGGCGGCTATGGCGGGACACCCATACCCGGCTTGAAAGTCTTCCCGGATTTGGGCAGTGGCACCGCTGGCCGCCAACGCCCATAATGCCCTGGACTGGCAACGGCGTATCCGCCCCGTGGCCCCCGCCCCTGGACGCGTCGACGGCCCGACCCTGACCCATCCCGGCGGTGCGCCAACCGTGGGCGGGTGAAATGACAAGGGGCGAGGGGCATGAGTAAGGGGGCATTGCGTACCCGACCGGGGCGGACCCGGATGGGGCGCACCCAGACGGGGCGTATCTGGGCGACGCGTATCCGCACCATTCTGGCGGTGGGTGGCCTGGTGCTTCTGTCCGCCTGCGCCGCCGATGGCGGCCATGGCGCCGCACCGGCGCCCGTTTCCCCCGCCCCCACCCCGGCCGAAGCCCCCCAGACGCCGGAGTCCCGAACGGCCGCGCTGTTCGGCCATCTGCGCGCCGACCCGGTGCGGCTGGCGATGTTCCTGCGCCGCATGCCCAAGGGCGCCGATCTGCACAACCACATGAGCGGCGGCATCTATGCCGAGAACATGGTGGACTGGGCGGCGGCGGACTCGGCGTGCATCGAGCCCAAGGCGCTCGTGCTGAAGCCCGCCCCCTGCACCGGCGGCCTGGTGCCGGCGGCCGACGCCCGGCGCGACGTCGGCCTGTACAACCGGCTGATCAACGCCCTGTCGATGCGCAACTTCGTGGCGGGTGCCGCATCCGGGCACGACCATTTCTTCGACAGCTTCGCCAAGTTCGAACCGGCGCTGAAGACCCGGGTGCCCGAGATGCTGGCGGAGGCGGCGAACCGCGCCGCCGCCAGCCATGTGCTGTACCTGGAACTGATGTGGTCCAACGGGATGTCCAAGGCGGCGGCCTTGGCGGTCCCGCTGGGCACGCCAGCCCCTGGCTCCATCCCCGGCGACACCGCCACGTTCGAGGCCTGGCGCGCCAGGGTGGAACCCGGCCTGCCGGCCATCATCGCCGCCGCGAAGGCCGATACGGACGCGGCGGAAGCCCAGATGCGCCACATTCTGCACTGTGGCACGGCGGACGCCCAGCCGGGCTGCGCCGTCAGCATACGCTATCTGGCCCAGGTCATCCGCGTGCTGCCCGCCCCGCAGGTGTTTGCGCAAAGCCTGTACGGCTATGCCCTGACAGCCGCCGACCCGCGCTTCGTCGGCGTCAACCTGGTGGCGCCGGAGGACAATCCGGTGACGCTGAAGGACTATGGCCTGCAAATGCGCCTGCTGGGTTACCTGGGCCGGCGCATGCCGGCGGCCAACCTGTCGCTGCACGCCGGCGAATTGGCCCTGGGCCTGGTGCCGCCGGAGGACCTGCGCGACCACATCCGCCTGGCGGTGGAGGTGGCGGGCGCCAAGCGCATCGGCCACGGCGTGGACATCGGGCAGGAGACGGACGCCCAGCACGTGCTGAAGACCATGGCCGACAGGGGCGTGCTGGTGGAGATCAACCTGACCAGCAACGACGTCATCCTGGGTGTGAAGGGCCGTAACCACCCCATCACCGCCTACCGCGCCTTCGGCGTGCCGCTGGCCCTGTCCACCGATGACGAGGGCGTGTCGCGCATCGACCTGACGCATGAATATGTGCGGGCGGCGGGAACCTATGGCTTGGATTACGCCACGCTGAAGACCTTCTCCCGCAACGGGCTGGAGCATGCCTTCCTGCCGGGTGCCAGCCTGTGGGCGGGGCCGGGGCAGCCCGTGGCAGCCTGCGCCGCCGATCATCCCGGCACGACCCCGTCCGCCGCCTGCCAGGCCTTCCTGGATCAGAGCCAGAAGGCCGCCCTGCAATGGCGGCTGGAGGCGGACTTCCACGATTTCGAGGCGGCTGTGGCCGCCGAGGCCGAAAGCGGCTTGTGGGGCCAGGGCCAGGGCCCTAAAACCACCGCCGCATCCCTTGGCCTATCCCCCACCTGAGCAGCGAAGCGAGACCGCGCCCATGCGCCTTCTGATCGACACCGATACCGCCGGCGATGACGCCTTTTCCCTGCTACTGGCCCTGCGCAATCCCAAGGTGACGCTGGACGCCATCACCATCTGCCACGGCAACGTGACCTTCGACCAGTGCGTGGAGAATGCGCTGTACACGGTGGAGGCCGCCGGCCGCGGCGGCGAGGTGCCGGTCTACCCGGGCGCCCGGCTGCCCATGATGCGCAAGCCGCTGGACGCGGCCTACGTCTTCGGCAAGGACGGCATGAGCGACGCCAACTATCCACCGGCCAAGCAGCGGCCGGAGGCCAAGCACGCCGTCGACGCCATCATCGACACCGTCCTCGCCCACCCCGGCGAGGTCACCATCATCGCCCAGGCGCCCCTGACCAACCTGGCGCTGGCGGTGATGAAGGAACCGGCCATCGTCCAGGCCACCAAGCATTTGTGGATCATGGGCGGCACCGACAACGCCGTGGGCAACGTCACCAGCGCGGCCGAGTTCAATTTCTACGTCGATCCCGAGGCCGCCAAGATCGTGGTCAACGCCGGGTTCAAGGCCAGCCTGCTGACCTGGACGCGCTCCATGGTCGAGGGTGTCATCACCAGCGCCGAGTTGGACGCCATCGCGGCCCTGGGCACGCCCGTGTCCCGGTTCTTCACCCGGGTGAACCGCGACAGCCTGGCTTTCTCGCGCGACCGGCAGCGCATTGACGGCAGCATTCATCCCGACGCCCTGACCTGCGCCTGCGCCCTGAATGAGGCCCTGGTGCTGGAGGCGGAGGACTGCGTGGTGGACGTGGAGACGGCCGGCACGCTCACGCGCGGCTATTCCAGCGTCTCCTCCGCCATCCTGCCGGACGCGGCCGATGCCGATCCGGACCTTGCGCCCCAGGTGCCCAACATGCGCGTCATCAAGCGCGCCGACCGTGAAGGTTTCGTCCGCATGATGACGGACGCCGTCCGCTGATCCGGGGTGGCGCCATCACCACTATCGATGGTGGCGCTTTCACCCACAGCCCCTCTGGTGTAGCCTGTCCGGATTAGGAATACGAATCGACCTGTTTCCAGATCGTTAGTTAACGCACGTCCCGGCACCTTCGATCATCCAGGACCGAACACGCGGGGGGCTAGATGAGTGGCATCATCATGGACCGCCGCGCCCTGTTGCGGGGGGCCGGTTGCGCTGGCTTGGGCCTGGCCCTGGGCCCCCACGCCGCCCGCGCGGCGCTACTGCCCTTGCGTTTTGTCTATGCGGACAACGTGGTGCCCTTCAGCTATGCCGACGCGGACGGCAACGCCACCGGCCTGCTGAAAGACGATGTGGACGTCGTGACCTCGGCCGCCGGCTATAGCCAGACCACCAGCCTGATGCCCTGGGGCCGCGCCCAGGCCACCGTGCGGGCCGGCCAGGCGGACGGCTTCTGCACCGTACCCTCCGCTGACCGCGCCGTTTATGTCCAGTTCTGCCTGCAGCCGGTGATGACCAGCGACATCGGCATCTGGCACCGCCGCGACGACGACCGTTTCAAGGCGATTGGCAGCCTGGAGGAACTGGCGGCTTTCCGTCTGGGCAGCTACGTCGGCAACGGCTGGGCGACGGAGCACATGGACACCATCCCCACGCTGGCGGTGGTTCCGGATCCCGTCAGCGTGCTGAAGATGCTGGCCGCGGGCCGTATCGACGCCTTTGTCCATGATGAACTGCAGATGGGCTATCTGGCCCGCGCCGCCGGCCTGATGGGCGCCCTGGCCTATACCCCTCGCCCCTTCCTCGGCACGGTGGTGCGGACCCTCGCCATCCGGCGCAGCCTGCCCGACTGCGCCGCCGTGGTGGCAAGCCTGGACGCCGCCATCCTGGCCCATCGCGCCGACCTGGATGCCCTGGCCCGCCGCGTGCGCCTGGGCATGGCCTGACCGAAGGCGCACTTAGAAGACGCCGCACCAGGGTGTAGACTGGCGTCCGTGGGAAACGGGGGGCCCGCGTGGACCGGAAAAGCCGACATCAAAAAGGCATGGGGCCATGGGCGCTGCGCGTGGCGCTGCTGACAATCGCCCTTCTTGGCGCGTGGGCGGGAGCGGACGCGTCGCCCGCGCCCAGCGGACCGCCGACGCCGGTCCTGGAACTGCGGATCCCGCGCCACGGACCATCGGATGCCAAAGCCCCCGCCATGTGCGAGGAAATCCTGCTGGCCTTGAGCCGCCAAGTGGCCGGCGTGCGGCTGGTATGGTCCACGGACTGGCTGACCCATGACCGGGCGGTGCAGGAACTGGCGGCGGGCCGGCTGGACACGGATTGCGGCTACTACCGCACGGCGGAACGGGAAGCCCGGATACTCTATTCCCGCCGCGCCGTCATCCGCATGGAAACGGTGCTGGCCGTGCGCGCCGACGACCCTGCCACCATCGCCACCTTCGATGAGTTGCGCGCGGCGCTGGCGGATGGACACGACACCATCCTGGTCAACGCCGGCTCCGCCTTTCTGGAGCGGCTGCACCGCGCCGGCATCGAGGACCGCAACATCGACGCCTGGGCCGCGCATAGCGACACCAACCTGCGCAAGCTGATGAGCGGCAGGGGCCGCTTCTTCATCTTCCGCAACCCCGGCCTGACGGAGGTTGTCCAGAGCAACGGCTGGGACGGGCGGATTCGCATACTGCCCCATCCACTGGCGGTGGAGGACCAATATATGGTCTTCTCCCGCCACCTGGATCCTGAGATCCGTAAGCGCCTGGATGCCGGTCTTGACCGCTTGGCTGCGGACGGCACGCTGGCGCGTATCGCCCTGGGACATGCCGGTCGCCCGTCTGGGCCATGAACCGCCGCCTTGCTTTGGGGAGTTCGAGAGCCCAGGCTAAGCCATGCCGAAGCACCTCATAGCCGATGTGAGGAGATGAAAGTTGGAGCCAGTCGCGTTGATCTGCCACCACTCACCTCTTCAAGGTGAAGGCCCCGATCCCCAGTGATACCGACCAGTCTTTCAGACGCAAATTTTACTGCGCCTCGACCCCTATTGCAGTCAGACTGACACCCAGGGATCGTGTATCCGCGGATAACCCGACGGTAGCCGGCGAAATTAGATCGTGGTCAATTATTTTGACATCCAACACCGTATGGGTCGGGTTATTGAAAGGAACGCGGACACGTTGGAAAGGGTGAGACGACGAAAACGTCACCGAAACAGGCGGCCCGTCATTGACGCTAATTACCATCGACTGACTTGAATCGGACTTCGGCAGGTACGCGCCCAAATCCAACATCACAATACCGGAATCTAGCTGTGTCGCCTTGAAGGTAAGATGAGCCTCGGGCGCCGTCATAAAAACGAAACTGCCCTCGGCGGAAGACCATCCTGAAGCCAATATATATCGGTTATAGTCATACTTATTATCATTCACCGTCAGCATGGAGCCATCCGGAAGCTCCGGAAGTGCCCACCGCTGGAACAACAAACCGCCACTCTGGAAATCGCCCGCCTGCGCACGGTACTGTGACCCCAAGTTGCTGCCCACCAGATAGCGAGGGTTATGTTCCAATTCATCGGGGCGGCATTTTTTTTCCTTAGTAAAGAGGATATGCCAATTCTGATTCACACAGAACAGGTCCTCATCCCGGCGAGCTGCATGCGCCCCAACGCCGGCAAGAACAGTCCAAATATAACCCCAATCATCCTTCCCGGGCACAAGATCAAATGTCAGACGCGCGTCGCTCTTATGGGCTTTAATGTCCTGATATATATTGGCGATATCGGGCTGATTGTAACCCAGGTCACTTCTCGGCATCTGACTGACATAGATAACCGTCCCCGTCAGAAGAACCGCACTTATCACGCCACAGAGTACTTTCTTGGCGAACATATCGGCCAGGAAATCAATCCAGAATGGGATGGATGCAATAAAAAGGAAAGAAACACAATAATAGAACAGACAGACATAATTCTGAGACAGGTCATCCACACCGTATTTCGCGTAAAAAATAACCGACCCAGTGGCCGCGACCATAACTGCCGCCAGGGACCGCATGCTATCGATACGATCACTGCCCTTCACATGAGCGCTAAATATAAGAAATATGACGCTTACTCCGATAGCAAAAAAGAAAAAAAGACGACTCCCCCAATATTGAGAAATAAATAAAATAACTTCACCCGAGGGATTAGGGGCTCGGTGCTGGCCGTATTTCACGTAGTCTGCAAAGGGGCCAGGGAAGTCCTGGATGGTCGCAATTGCGGCCGGCACAAAGAAAAGGCACAAAATTAATCCGAAAACCACAACGCCACGGACGTTCCTTGTGTAGAAAGCCTTTCGGATCAAACAATTTTCCGGCATCCTGAAATAAGTAAGTGCGTTGTATAACATCAGAATTATGAATATAAATCCCAGCATGGGCATAAACGATACATGGCCATTTATGAGAAATCCGCAACTAAGCCCCATTAATGGCAGCATATCTCCTTTGCCAGAGGCTAATCGTGCGGCCGAAACGAACATTGCTGCATAAGGAAAAAAATACAAATCTGGAAACCAGAGCCCATTCAGAAACTGGGAATGAATCCAAACCACTAATATTAAGAATATTGATACTGAAAGAAGCGCCGACGAGGCGGACCGGTAAATCTTCCATAGGCCTACGAACAAGACTGTCAGCCAGAAGGCATTATATAAGAATCCCCCGACGAACTGGCCCGACAGCGGGGAAGCCACCAAGTGTAAACCACTGTATAGTACGAACTCACCCAATCCAAGAATATATAATATCGCCGGACCTGGATGATTGAATCCAACGCGCGAATAGTTTCCCACCCAGAGCGAGAAGCTTCGCATTTTTGCTATCAACATGCTATTCGCAGCAAAGTCGCCCGCATCATTATATTGAGTGCCGACAACATGCCAATTAGATACAATAATGGCAAAAAATGAAACAATGAAGAATAATATCGGAGCCCAGCTCCTTTTACTGGAAAGCAGTCGCGCCAGATTATTCAAATTATCCTTAATCATTTTATTCCATCTTCGGAAAAGAAAAGGTCAAATTCAGCATTCGGTGGACTGAAACACCTGGCCTTCATCCATTAAGACAGATTTCATACCCGATGGCGCCTATCTTGGAAAGTTAAAATCCGCTGATACAATGTGGTGTGTCGTCCGCTTAAGCCTTCCACGCGGCCATCTCAGTCCGCATCCTTCACGCAGCGGAAGCCCACCAGGGCGGAGCGGTCGCGGGAGGGGGCCATCAGCAACAGTTTGCCGTGCTGGTCGTTGCGGTAGGCCTGCGGGAAATACCAGATGGAACCCTGGGGCTGGTACAGGCTGCCGCCGCGCAGGATGGCGGCGCGGGTGTGCCCGTCCTGGTACTCATCCGTCCACTGCCAGACGTTGCCCACCAGATCCTGGACACCGAAGGGGCTGGCCCCCGCCGGATGGGCGCCCACGGCATCGGGCGGCCGCACGGCGCGGCCCCGTTCCGGCACGGGCGCGGCATCATCCCGCCAGGTGTCGCCCCAGGGATAACGGCGGCCGTCCCGCCCTTGCGCCGCGTACTGCCATTCCCATTCGTGCGGCAGTCGCTTGCCCGCCCAGGCGGCGTAGGCGCGCGCATCCTCCTGCGACACCCAGGTGACGGGCCGGTCGTCCCAGCCGGCGGGATAGGTGCCGCCCTTCCAATCCTTCAAGAAGTTGCGGTCGTCTCTGGGGTGATAGCCGCTGGCGTCCAGGAAGCGCTTGAACTGCGCGTTGGTCACGGGGAAGCGGTCCATGAAGAAGCGCGGCAGCGACAGGCGATGTTCGTGATAGCGCCGCGCTTCCCCCTCCCAGGGGTAGGCCACATCGACACCGGCGCTGGTGCCGCCCTCGATCTCCAGCCCCTGGACGCGGAAGGTGAAGTCGCCGGCCGGGATTTCCACCATGCCCTCGGGCGCTGTGGCAACCGGCGGCGTGGCCGGGATGTCGACCAGGCGCTGCGGCAGCGGCGCCCACCCGCGCGGCAGGCTGGCCAGATCCGTGGCCGTCAGCGCCTTCATGCGCGCCATGAGGCCGCGTATGGCGGGGTCCGGCGCGCCGGGTAGCGCCAGCACGGCGCCGAAGCCCTGGGCCTCCAGCGGGAAGGACAGGAGAAGCTGATCACCCTCCCGCCGCGGCGTCAGTTCCACGCCATGGTAAAGGTCGAAATACCGCAGCGCCGTCCCATCCGCCGGTACGGCCAGCACCGTCTGGTCCAGCGGATGGTCGTTGCGGTTCACGATGGTCCAGGCCACCCGGCCGTCCGCACCCGGCCAGCGGCTGGCGTACACCCCCGCGGCGCGGGTGGGGTAAAAGGGCTGCCAGTCTGGCCCGGACAGCAGCGGCCCCAGGCCCCGCTCCAGGGTCGCCACGCGGCGCATCGCCTCGCCATCGCGGGCGCTGATACCGTTCCAGATGCCCCAGACGTTCTCCCATGCCTCCCATCCGACGCCGTTGAAGAAGGCGTAGTGCAGGTCGTCGGTCTTGTCCCGGGCCCAGCGGTCCGAAATGTTGACCATGTGCCGGGGCTCCAGCCACTTGTAGCGGTCAACCTTGGGTACGGGCGCGAAGGTGTATTGTCCCCAGGACATCAGATCCCAGGCCACGGCCTCATCCGCCAGCACCCCCTCCGGTTGGAAGGCAAGGGGGTGGCCGGCCTTGTCGGCCGCCAGGGAAAACGCCAGGGGCACGCCGTCCTGAGTGTCGCCGTTGATGCCGTCGATGCCGATCTCCCTGGCCATTTCGGCGATGGCCTGCGGCCAGGGACGGTCCGGCGCGCGGGTGCCCTGGTCCCACATCATCATGGGCAGCAGCACGCGCACGCCCCGGCGGTGAAAATCCGCCACCATGGCCTTGACCGCCGGCAGCCCGCCCGGCAGGTCGGCCACCTGGTCCAGCTGGTTGCGGTCATCGATGCCCATATTGGGATAGTCGGGCCACAGCAGCACGGCGTCGATGCCACCGAAGCGGGCCGTCAGGTCATCCAGGTAGCGATCGACGGTATAGCGGCCGGCCACCGGATCATAGAAATAGCGATCCTCCACCATCATCTGGGTCTGAACGAAGCTGGTGCGCGTCCAGGCCAGGCGGGGATCAGCATAGCGGGCGGGGTCATAGCCGATGCGGATGCGCCGTTCCTGGCGCCAGTGACGTATGTCCGCCAGCCAGGCCTCGTAATCCGCGTTCGCGCACTCCCGCGTTCCACCCTCCCAAGCCTCCCGCCAAGTGAGGCAGGCGGGGCCGTTGATCATCAGCTGTTTCCAGCTGCCGTAGGGCACCGCCTGGGTGTCCTGCGCCCCGGCGGTGCCGGTCACAAGCATAGCTAGAAAAGCGGCAGCCAGCAGGCGGCGCATGAGATGTCACTCCTACTGCCGGGCTAGCAGGCCGTTCATCAGCAGATCCAGGATGCCCTCCTTGTCCTCCTTCAGACACACCTGCGCATTGGCGGGGCCTGGCGCCGGCGTCGTCTCCCCCTTGTCGCCCACGACCAGGCGCAGGGGCGTCGTGGGGCACAGCCTGGGATCCAGGACATAGGCTACAGGCACCAGGTCGAACAGCGTGGGCGTGATCTGGCCCCAGCCGTTGAGGTGGCGCCACTGGTGATACATCAGGGCCAGGGCGTCGGTCATGGGCGTGCCGGCGGCGAACAGCAGGTCGCGCTTCACCTCATCCAGCTTCAGCCGGGTGCTGTCGAGCGGCATCACCACCAGGGGCACGCCGCTGGCGAACAGCTTCTTGGCCGAAGCGATGTCGGAATAGATGTTGTACTCCGGCGTCGGGCCCTTCAGCGGGCCGTAGCCGGTGTCGTCGTAGCCGGCATAGACCGAGCCGCCCATCATCACCACGCGCTTCAGCTTGGCGAAGCCGGCGGGATCGCGATCGATCAGGGCGCCCAGAGTGCTGGGCGGCGCCAGCGAGATGAGCGTGACCTGCCCCGGGTAACGACGCGCCTGCTCCAGGATGAAGTCCACCGCGGACGGCACGGGCGCGGCCGGCGCCGGCTGCCTCTCCGCCCAGCGCCTCTGGGTATAGGGCGTGGTGTTGGCCGTGGCGGGCCCCTGCGCGACGGGCACGTCGGCGCGGCCGGCGATGGCCAGCAGGCGCTGCAGCTGGCGCACACGCAGGCCCGTGTCGCCCCAGGCCGCCGTCACGCCCAGGATGTCGAGGCGCTGATCATTCAGCGCCGCCGCCAGGGCGAAGGCGTCGTCGATGTCATCACCGATGTCGGTATCGATGATGACCTTTTCCTTGAGGGGCGCGCCCTCCTTGGCGATGGCTGGAGTGGTCAGAAGAACGGCGCCCAGCGCGCCCGCGCGCAGGCAACGGAACAGGAAAGCGATCCGGGTCATGGGAAATGCCTTTGCGGCCGGCCGGGTAGAAACAGGGGCCCGCCGCTGCCACGGCCGGGCCCCTGGAACAGATCCTGTCACGCCTTCCCGGCAGCGGCCAGCGCCGCCGGGAAGATGCCAGGGGTATTAGAACGAGTACTTGGCCTGAACACCGATGATGCGGGGTTCGTTGACCATGCCCGTCAGGTTGTTGAAGTCGATGGCGCCGATGACGCGCACCTGATCCAACACGTTGCGGACGAAGGCCGCGACCTCATAGCCATCGTCGTTCTTGTAGCCCAGGCGCAGGCCGCCATCCAGCAGCCACTTGCCGGTGAACTCCGTCGACTTGTACAGGAAGAAGTTGACCTCGCTGCGGTAGGCCCAGTCGGTGTAGAAGAACACCTCGCCCTTGTCGCCGACCGGCACGCCATAGCGGAAGGTGGCGTTCAGCACCCATTCCGGCGCCTCGGGCAGCGGGTTGCCGTCCAGCAGGGCATTGCCCTGGGCGTTCAGCGCGTTGGTCACGGTGCAGCCGCCGCCGCAGGTGGCGACCGACACGTTCGGGTCCTGGATTTCGGTGTGGTTGTAGCTGCCGCCGAAGGTGACCAGCATGTGCTCCACCGGCTTGGCCTCCAGCTCCGCTTCCACGCCGTAGCCGACGGCGTGGTCGGCGTTCAGCAGGCGGGCGGTGTTGCTGGCGCCACCCACGGCGGTCAGCTGCATGTCGCTGGTGTCGTAGTAGTAGCCGGTCAGGTTGAAGCTGGCGCGCTTGTCGAACAGCGACGACTTGACACCCGCCTCATACGAGATGGTGGTCTCGGCCTTCGCGGTCGAGGTGGAGTTGGCGAACGTGATACGGTCCTGGATGGACGGGGCCAGATAGCCGGTCGCCACGCGGACGAAGGCGTTCACGTCGCTGTTGATGGCATAGTCGGCCGACACGTCCCAGGAGGCGTTGCCGCCGTTGACGCTGGTGCGCAGGTAGATCGGGCCGGTGTAGCCGAAGTCACGGATGGATTCGACCGACTTGTTGTCGTGTGAATAGCGCACACCGCCGCCCAGGGTCAGGGCATCGGTGACCTTGTACTTCACCGAACCAAAGACGCCGTCGGTCTCGCTGCGGTCCTTGTGGCGGACCTGATCATCGATGGCGCCGGTGGCGGTGATGTAGTCGTAATCCTTACCGGCGAGGTAGGAGTTGAAATAGTACAGGCCGCCCTGCAGCAGCCAAGGCCCCAGGTCGTTGGAGGCGAAGCGCACTTCCTGGCTCAGCTCTCGCGGGGAGTTGTAGCCGCCGGTTTCCACCGAGAACGGCACGTCGGAGGGCACGCCCCCGTCGATGTCGCCGCGACTGAACACGTTGGCACGCTCATAACCGCTGACCGAGGTGACGGTGACGGGGCCGGCATCGTAAACGATGTGCAGGTTGGAGCCGAAGGAGTTCAGCTTCTGCGGGTTGGCCCCGTCCTGGTTGGCCTTTTCGATGTCGAAGCCGGGGACCAGATCGTTGGTGCCCTTCTGGATGATGTTGGCGCGGAACAGGCGGGCGGACCCGTCCAGCTGGCGGCCATGGACGTTCAGCAGGACGTCCAGGTTCTCATTGGGCGTGTATTCCAGCTGGAACCGGCCGGCCAGGTCGCGATAGCCCTCGAAGTCCGTGTCGTTCTTCGTGCTGATGTCCTCGTTCTGCACCCAGTCGTTACGGCGCTGCAGGTTGACCGAGGCGCGGTACTTCAGCACGTCCTTGACGATGGGGCCGCCCACGGCGCCGGTGAAGTTCACCGTGTCATAGCTGCCGTAGGTCAGATCGGCGAAGCCGCCGAAGGTGTCGCTGGGCTTGGCGCTGTCGATCTTGACCACACCGGCCGGGGTGTTCTTGCCGAACAGCGTGCCCTGGGGACCGCGCAGCACTTCCACCGCACCGACGTCGAAGACCGGGAAGGCCTTCAGCATGGGGTTTTCCATGGCGACGTCGTCGAACACCACCGACACCGGCTGGGAGGCGTTGGGGTCGAAGTCGGCGTTGCCCAGGCCGCGGATATAGAAACGGGGATAGGTGCGGCCGAAGGACGACTCAGCCTGCAGGCTGGGGGCGCGGCCCGCCAGGAAGCGGATGTCCTGGCCGCCGGAGTTCAGCACGTCCAGCTTTTCCCCGCTGATGGAGGTGACCGCGATCGGCACCTCACGCTCCAGCGCCGGCCGGCGTTCGGCCGACACGATGATCTCGTCCAGCTTGTCGGAACTGTCATCGGCGGCCTGCGCCACGCTGGCCAAACCCAGCAGGCTCAAAGCCGACATACCCAGCAGCGCGGACTTCAGCCCGCGGCTCTTCTCAACCCTCATCATGCTCGATCCCTTCACTTTTTCCAGGCCCTTGCCGGACCTGCTTTTGCGTTGCCCGTCGCACCGGTCCCCGCGCCAAAAGGCTAGGCTGGGAACAGCCAGGGGAGGGTACATGGCAGATTTTGTTTGCGGCAGCCCCACTACTCCCGAAGGTCTTTCAAATCCAACAAGAAAGCGAGGGCCAGACCGAAATTTTGCCGCAACGCACATATTTGATGCGCGACTGTTGCCGCGATGCGGCACCCCTACGCACGCCTTCGCCTGTCGCTAGCAAAAAAGGCGCCAGTTTCAAATTGACGCAGAGGCGCAGGAAAGGGGCGCGGCATGGTCGGGGCTCTGCCCACAATTCAGGCGGCGACATTCGGCATTTTGCCTAATTTATAGGCTTTCTTAAAATTTATAGGCCTTCTTAAAACTGGACAGGTTGGCTGCCCGCCGAGGCTCCGCCGAGCAATACGCCGGCCGGGCGCCCTAGAATAGCCACACTATAAAAGTGCAGTCGGCCGCCGCCCGATGCAGTGGGCCTTGATGGCCAGCCGCCTCCGGCCGATGGCTCGGCCCCGCAATCAACGGCGAGGAGGCCTGAGGTTTTAAGATGGAACAGGAGGACGGGGTTATGGTACCCCGTCAGCGACAAGGATGCTCATGGCCAGGCCTTCAGCCCTGTAGTTGTTTCGGCGAAGTGCACGGGCCGTGTCCGGCTATGGCCATGGCGCCTTCAAGACCGACGAACGGACGTCGCGTCGCGACCGGCGAACAAAGGAAGTCCGGTGAACCCACAGTTGGGTGATGAGAGCATGGTGAGATTTGTTTTGGAGCCGCGTTCCCTATGATAGTCGCCGGTAAGCCGCTTTCCGCCCAAACGGATCCCGTTCAGGCCACCAGGCCGGCGAAGCCCAATCGGGGGCGCTTGGCGTTGCGCGACTTGGCCAGCGGCATGAGCCAGCATTGGCTTTGGCGCGCCATGGCCATGCAGGACATCGTCCTGCGCTATCGCGGCTCCGTGCTGGGCCCGCTGTGGCTGACATTCAGCACCGCCATCATGATCGCGGCCATGGGCTTCGTTTATTCCCAGATTTTCCATCTGGATCCGGAGCGCTATGTTCCCTTCCTGACCCTGGGCCTGCTGATTTGGCAGTTCATATCGTCGGTAATCACCGATGGCTGTTCCGCCTTCATGTCGGTGCAGCACGCCATTCAACAGGTTCGCCTGCCTTATACCGTGCACGTGCTGCGCAGCGTCTTCCGCAACCTGCTGATCCTGGGCCATAACGCCGTCCTGATCCCCATCGTCTTCCTGATGATGGGTCACGGCATCGGCTGGGACGCGTTGATGGTCATACCGGGTCTCATCCTCTTATGTATCAACGGCTTCTGGATCAGCATCCTGCTGGGTATGCTGAGCGCCCGATTCCGTGACGTGCCCCCAATCGTGGCGGCGCTGCTGCAGGTCGTTTTCTTCGTGACGCCCGTTTTCTGGACTGTAGAGACACTGGGCAAGTATCGACATGTGGGCGACTTCAACCCTCTGTTCGCCGCCATTGATGTCATCCGCGCGCCGTTGCTGGGCGAACCGTGCGCCCCCTACTCCTGGCAGATCGTCGGCATCATGACCGTGGGCGGGCTGTTGGTTACCGCCGTTTTCTTCAGCCGCTTCCGGTCCCGGATCGCTTACTGGGTGTGATTTATGGCCTCCCTGCATTTGCAAGACCTCACGGTTGAATTCCCCATCTATCAGGCGAACGGCCGCTCACTGAAAAAAGCGCTGTTTTCGGCGCCCATGGGTACCAACCTGGCCCGTGACGCCGCCAATCGTATCCTGGTCCGTGCGCTGAACCACCTGACCCTGACGATCGACAAGGGCGACCGCGTCGGGCTGATCGGCCCCAATGGATCGGGCAAGACGACGCTGCTCAAGACCCTGGCCGGGATTTATGAGCCCACCAGCGGCACCCTTCACACCCAAGGCCGCGTTTCCGCGCTGCTGGATGTGCAGATGGGCATGAACCCCGATGCCACTGGTCGTGAAAATATCATGCTGCGCGGCATGTACATGGGCATCCATCCCAAGGATATGCAGGTCCATGTCGAGGAGGTGGTCGAGTTCACCGAACTCGGTCCGTATATCGACATGCCGGTGCGCACCTATTCCGCCGGCATGATGTTGCGCCTGGCCTTCGCCGCGTCCACCTGTGTCGAGCCCGAGATCCTGTTGATGGATGAATGGCTGGCGGCGGGCGACAGCCATTTCTTGGCCAAAGCCCAAAAACGCATGGAAGATTTCGTGCAGCGGTCCAGCCTGATGGTGCTGGCCTCCCATTCTCTGGATCTGCTGGAGAGGTGGTGCAACAAGGGGCTGTACTTGCGTAACGGCAACGTGATCGCTTACGGTCCGCTGAAAGAGGTGGCGGACGTCTACCAGCAGTCGCTGGCAGAGGCCTGAGCCCGCCGCTTGCCCCATCCCAATCCCCAGGGCATGCCCCGGGACACTCCGGAACCAGCCGTCGATCATGGTCAGAAAATACGTCTGGGCAGGCATCTCCGTCGTGCTTGCCGTCCTTGTGTTCAGGCTTAGCCAGGGTGGTGATTCCGCGTCCTTTTTCCTGACCATCCGGGAATTGGCAAAGCCACTCGCCACTGTTTACCTGGCCCTGTTCGGTCAGCCGGAATTCGCCCTGGTCCTGGCCGCTGGCATGATGGTGGCCTGCGTCGCCCTGCTGGGCGGCTTCTGGGCGGGCCAGGTCCGCCGCACGCTGGACACTCTGAAGACCATTACCAGTTCCGCCATGCTGATCATGGGGGAACCGAACGACCGCCGGGTCGGATCGATGAAGCGCCTGATGGAATCGAGCCCGCTGCTGATTGACGAATGGCGGATGTTCGAATCCACATTGTTGGACGCCGGCCAGGGTGCCCAGCGGCGCGCTTACTCCACCATCCGCCCCCAGGAATATTTTTCCATGGAGGCCATGGAAAGCCGCGGCCTGGATTTCCGCTTCTACGTCGCCTTGCCCAACTACTTCGTGGGCGTGGGCCTGATGTTCACCTTCCTTGGCCTGGTGGCCGGCTTGTATTTCGCCAGCAAGGGCCTGCAGATGGGTGACCTGGCGCAGGCCCGGCAGGCGCTGGGCCAGTTGCTGGCCGCCTCCACCATGAAGTTCGTCAGTTCCGTCGTCGGCATCGGCGCGTCACTGGTGACGTCGATGGTGGTCCGCCATTGGCAACGCAAGGTTCAGGCGGCGCTGGACGACCTGTGCCGCGCCATCGAACTCTGCTTCCCCCTGATCTCCGCCCATCGCCTGATGGGTGACTGGACGCAGGACGGGGTGGCCGCCGCGGTATCGGCGCCGCGCCTCCCGCTCTCCCCCGCACCCCAGCCGGATATCGCCGGCCAGGCGCCGTAAGACGGGAAGGCTGCCATGCGACGGGGAACCAGGGCACACGGGGACGACCAGGAAAGCTACTTCGCTTCCATGTCGGACCTGATGGCCGGCATCGTCTTTATCTTCCTGATCATGCTCATGGCCCTGTCGATGTACAACATCGACGAGACCCCCAAGCAGCAGGATCAGCAGTCGGAGCAAGACTACCAGGAGACCATCGCCAAGATCATGGCGGAGCGCGCCCGCATGGTGGAGGCGCTGCGCCAGGATTTGGAAGCCCGGCACATCGCGGTGGTGGCCGACGCCGCCAAAGGCATCCTGACATTGCCTTCCGCACAGTTCTTCGCGCCCGGTGCAGCCGCGCTGAAGCCCGAGGGCCGTGAAAAAATGGCCGAGGCGGCCACCTTGCTGGCCCGCTATCTCACCTGCGACGGCAATACGCCGGGCATGGCGGCGGGTGCCTGCCCCACCACCGCCCCGGTGGAGCATGTGGATGCCGCGATTACCAAGGTTGCGCCGGGCGCCCATATCTCGGGAGCCCCAGCGCCGGAAACGGTCGCCCGCATCCAGGCGCTGGAGGCCAGCGCCGCGCTGACGTCCACCCAACCGCTTTTGTATGAATTGCTGGGCCGCGCGGGGCGGCCGGTACTGACGGTGCGCGGCGTGGCGCAAGTGCCACCGGCGCCAGCCGCGCCAGTGGGCGGACATGGACATCATCCGCCCCCGGCGACGACGCCCAGCGAGATCGATCAGGTGACCCTGACCTTCACCATGGCGCTCCCCCCCCGCCCATAAGGGAACCGTCCAAGCCAGAGGCCGCCATGTCGTCTTCCGCCTTCGTCCGCCACGCCTTTGAACGCCTGCTGCCATTATGCCGCGACCGGTTCGCTGACACGGTCCATGGCGGCTTCCATGAACGATTGGATCCGGCGGAACAGCCCCTGCCCCTGGGCTACAAGCGGTCCATGGTGCAGGCCCGGCAGCTGTACGTGCTGGCCCATGGCGCGTTATCGGGAGATCGCAGCGGTCAAGACGCCGCGGAACGGGGCTACGACTTCCTGGTCCGCAATTTTTGGGATGACCGTAACGGCGGCTGGTTCTTCAAGGTGCTGCCCGACGGTCAGCCATTGGACAGCTCCAAGGACTTTTACGGTCACGCCTTCGTCCTGTTTGGCCTAGCCTACGCCCATGCCGCTTTCGCCGCCCCCCGCGCCCTGACGCTGGCGCAGGAGACCTGGGCGCTGATGCACGACCGCCTGGCCATGCCGGCGCTGGCGGACGGCGGCTGGGGCGGCCTGGCGGAAGGGGCAAGTGCCGAATGGGTCCCCAACGGCGCGACGCGCCGCCAGAACCCGCACATGCACCTGCTGGAAGCCCTGTTGGCCTTGCATGAGGTCACTGGCGACGGCGCGTGGCTATCGGAGGCGACCGCCGTCATCCGCCTGTTCCAGGCCCGCTTTTTTGACGGCGCGACGAATACACTGGGAGAGTTCTTCACCCAGGATTGGCGGCCCGATCCCATCACCGGGCATATCGTCGAGCCCGGCCACCATTTCGAATGGGCCTGGCTGCTGGATCGTTACGCCAACCAGGGCGGCGACAGGTCCGTGTTGCCCCTGGCCGACGCCCTGTTCGACAAGGCGGTGGCGCATGGCTTCCTGCCCGACGGGGGCATCATGGACCAGATGGATCCCCAAGGCGCGCCCATCCTGCGTACCCGCCGCATCTGGCCGGTGGCTGAAGCCATCAAGGCAGCCTTGTCGCAGGCCCGCCGGCACCACGGCACGAGCGCCGGCGATGCCGCAAAGGCGCTGGCCCAACGGCTGACGGTCCATTTGCAGGCCGCCTTCCTGGACCCGGCCAGCGGCCGCTGGATCGAAACCCAGGATGAGACTGGCGCGCCCACCATGCGCGATTTGCCGGGCAGCACGCCGTATCACCTGTTCCTGGCGGCGATGGAAACCGCCCGCGCGAACACTTGATCTGCGGCGTCCAGGTGGGCAGGCCCTCCTATCTGGCCTGCCGCGGATGCCGGCTGGCCGTCCATGGATCGAAATCCGCCAGCGCCCGCAAGTCCTGGGCAAGCGAGCCTGGCCGGTCCAGGAGGTTCACCAACGGCCAGGCCATTTCCAGCGCCGGCGGCGGGACCGCCCCGGCGGCCAGACCCGCGGCGTAATCCTGGACGAACGCCATGGCCCCATCGATCATGGCCGAGATCGCGGCGCCGGTGGCGGCATCGGGGTGCCACCGCACATCATCCACCCCTCGCACGTCATTGCCTATCACCTCCAGGCCTATGGCGACCTGGCTTCGGGCATCGAACAGCAGCCCGACCGACGCCCGGTTCGCATGCAGGCGCCGCAGAATAGCTGGTGCCACGTCGGTGTCGGTGAACAGGGCCGCCATCCGGCGCGCACGCCGCCGCCGCCGGCTGTCTTCGCCGTCCGTCAGGCCGAAGGAATAGCCGTGGACGCTCAGGTCCACCATGCCGCTCAAGGCAGTTTCGAACGCTTCCTGCGTGGCACCGTCCCACCCCAGGTCGACCAGAGCCACGGGTGTCTCCGGCGCAAGCCGTAGATTCCTCATGAAGGTGAAGAGGGCCCGGCGGTTGCGCCGACAAACCTTCAGAATCTCAAATCGATACTCAAACAAGAATCCGCGCAGGCGCGGATGCGCCGCCGGTGACAGCCTGATCTCATCCCCCAGCTCATACTTCTTCATCACCTCCGGCGCCGGCGCCGGAACGCCGATGCGCTCCAGCACCTCGAACGGCGCCAGACCGTCCGATCTGGAGATCAGGAATGGCAGGTAGTCGGCGAAGTTCAGGTCATCCATTGCCGCCAGGTCGAAGGCAATCCGGGACCCGGGGAGGAAACTGCAGGGCGGCAGGGACCAGAGGCCCGGGCTTTCCTGTACCAGGCGCTCCAGTAGATAGCCGCCCCGTGAGCAAAACAGCAGGTGCCGGATGTCGTCCAGCTTGGCCTGGCGTTCGATCCAGTTCAGGAAACCGACGGCGGCAGGGCCAGCAACACGATACCCTAGATCGCGGGGCGGCAACGTCCCCGCGGGCAAGGCCGCCGACATGGGAGTCACCGGGCCAACGGACATATCGCTGCCTTGGCCGCGGCCCTGATAGTGAGCCGCCGCGAGGCCCTTCGCTCGCGCTTGGGCCACGTCGCCTTGCACGTCACAACCGACGTGCAGCACGCGCTCGCGCGGCAATTGCAGATAGTCGATGGCCAGATCGAACAGGTCGCCGTCCCGGGCCGTGAGGTTGCAATCACTGGAGATGAACAGGGCGACGGAGTCGAGCCCGTGGCGGCCCAACGCGTCACGCACGAAGGCGCGACCCATATAGCTGTCGGCGACGATCAGCACCCGACAGCCCGACGCCTGCGCCTGCCGGAGCGCGGCGATCGCGATGGGATCGGGACACAGCAGATCCAATTCCAGCGCCACTTCAGCCGCCTTTATGGAAGCGGCCAGCGTCGGCTCCAGGGTCAGGCAATCGTAAATGCCGGCCAGCGTGATTTCCCGGCGGCCTGCCTTGCGCGCCCGGTCCAAGGCCTCCGCCTGGGCGGCTTTACGCTGGGCGGAAAAGCCCGACATGGAGTAGCGCCGCCCCAGCATATCGAAAACGGCATCCGGCGAGGGGGCGGCGCGATGGAACAGCGTGCCATAAAAACCGAACGATACAGCCCCCGCAGCCATGATGGCCTCATGCAGGACCTGGTCCCCAAGCGACGGACCGCCCGAAATGGCGGCCGGGTCAAGGCTGTCAATCATGGCCGTCATCACGCGATCTCGAAATTGCCGCCGTTGGGATGCAGGTTGGGATTGCCAAAGGGATCGTGCAGGAACAAGCCGGGATGCCGGTCATAAAGCCGGCCCCGCTCCTGTTCCAACCGCGCCATCTTTTCCGGCGACACGAAATCGAGACCCCTGCTGATCGATTCGTGGTGGATCAACTCCGCCGCCTGGCACATGACGTTGTAGTAGCCAGCCTCATGCAGGCGCATGCACAAATCCACGTCGTTGTAGGCGACGGGCAAGGTCTCATCGAATCCGCCCACCGCTTCGAACTTGCGCCGTTCCACCATCAGGCAGGCGCCGGTCACGGCCAGCCAGTTATATTCCAGCAAGTTGCGCAGGAAATAGCCGTAGTGGTTGCGATCCTGCCGCAGGAAGGCATGACTTGGCCCGTTGAACAGGTTCAGCACGCCGGCATGCTGTACCTGCTCGCCACCCGGATACAGCAGCTTGGCCCCCACGGCGCCAACGTGATCCAGCTGCGCATAGCCCGCCATGCGCTCCAGCCAGTCGGTCGTCAACACCTCGGTATCATCGTTCAGGAACAGCAGGATGTCCCCTGTGGCGGCGGCGACGCCCAGGTTGTTCAGTTCCGAATAGTTGAATGGGGCGTCGTGGCGGATGACCTTTACCCCGGGCCACGCCCGGATACGGTTCAGGTAGCCCAGCGTGGCAGGCTCCCGGCTGCCGTTATCCAGCACCACAACCTCATATCGATCATAGCTGGACCGGGCGCGGATGCTGTCAAGACAGGCCGACAGCACCGGCTGGTTGTCGCGCGAGGGGATAATGATGGAGATGGTGGGCGTGCCCCGGATGTCGTAGCGCACCCGGTGATAGCTGGGCAACTGAGGCAGAGGCTCCAGCGTGCCCTTCAGGCCGCGGCGTGCCAAGGTGTCGGCACGCAAGCGTTCAGACACGGACACGACGTAGGGCTTGGCGTTCAGATCGGCCGCTGTGGACTGCGGAATGATGCGCCAATGGTAGAGCACCTTGGTCACGTGCTGGATGCGTGTGGTCCTCTCCGCCAGGCGCAGGACCAGATCCCAATCCTGGCAGCCATCATATTCCGGTCGAAGCCCCCCCAGCTCATTCAACAGGCTGCGCCGGACGCAGCTGACGTGGCACGTGTACATCGTGCTCATCATCGTGTCGGGCGACCAGTCAGGCTTGAAGAACGGCTGCGTGAACCGGCCATCCTCGGTGATCTTGTCCTCGTCGCTATAGACGAAGTCCGGATCGTGTGCCGCGATGCACAACGCCAGCTCATACAGGCAGTCGGCCGTCAGCTCATCGTCGTGGTCGAGGAAGACGACGAAATCGCCCGTGGCGGCTGCCAGGCCGGCGTTGGTGGCGCCAGAGATGCCCTGATTGGCTGCCTGCCGCAAGATGGTGACGCGGGGATCGCGCGGCCGCTCCAACGCCGCCCGTGTCGCCGGATTGGGACTGGCGTCATCCACCAGCACCAGCTGCCAATGAGGATACCATTGCCGCTCCACCGAGCGGACGGCAGCCTCAAGCAAGGCCGGCGGCGTGTTGTAGACGGGCACCACGATGGAAAAGGTGGTGGAGAGGTCCTTGAGCCGCGCGTCCAGATCCGCAGGCGGGCGCGACGCGCGATAGACATAGCCGTCGGGTCCGCGCACGTCTGCCAAGGCCCCTCTGGCCGCAGCCAGATCAGTGCCCGGTTCGCCTTGCGCCGCCCCGCCCGGCGCCACACCGTTCAGCAGCCAGAATTTGACACCGGTGATGCCATGGTCATACCGAATCCGGCGAACGTCCATGAGGGTTGCCTTCAGGCCCCGGCGCCTGAAGCCCCACAGCAGCGTGGCCATCGCGGCGCGCCCCTGGAACGTCCGGCGCAACAGCCAACGCAAGGGGCCGGTCAGCCGCCAGCTGCGCGACTGATAGGTCCGTGCCAGTTCAGCCCGTAACGCGACGTTCGTTGCTTCCACATCCTGCAAAGAACGCCCGCGCGTCCCGGCGAGCTGGTTAAGATACGCAATGGTCCGATCGCGATCCGCCAGGGCTCGCGTCAGTTTTGCGATTTCGTCATCCCGCTCCGCCAGAATACGCACCGCGTCGCCCTCGTCGTGCAGGACTGGCGTACTAGAGAGTGTCATCGTCAGCTCAGACCATTATTTCAATTTTGCGGCAGACTTGCGGCATAACAAGGAAAAGACACCACTCTTTACTTGACAACCCGCAAGGGGGATGGCCTGGCGGAACGCTATATGGATCAGGTAGTGCTGTCAACAAACGGCCCCCGCCGACCTATACGGCGCAGTAATGTGCGCTCTTCAATCCCGTCGGCCGACCACCGCGGTGGCCGGGCCCGGTCCGCCGAACCGCCGTGAGACCGCGGCCCAGCCCTCCCGCCCCGCCGCGACCGCGGCGTCGGCCAGCGACAGCACCCGGTCGCGCTGCCGGTCCGGGGCGGCACAGGCGGCGTGCAGCGCCTCGCCCAGCGCCTGCAGTTGCTTGAGGCCGGCACTTCCGGCGGTGGAGATGAGGTCGTGAGCCTCGGCGCGCAGTCCGTCCATGTCGCCGCGGGCGCGCAGCGCCGCCACCCGGTCCAGGCGTTCGCCCCCATGCGTCACCAAGCTGCCGACGAGGCTCTGGAACTGCTCACGGCCGGCGATAAGCTCCAGCCGCTGCAGCACGCTTTCATCCAGGACCGTGGCCGTCGGCAGCGGACTGGCCGTCATAGCCGGCGCCGCTTCGTGGGGCGAGGCTTTGGTCCATCGCGCCACGGCGCCCAGGAACTTGCGCTGGTCGAAGGGCTTGGCCACAACGTCGTCCATGCCGGCGTCGAGATATTCCTCGCGCATGCCGGCCATGGCGTTGGCCGTCAGGGCGATGATGGGCACCCGCACGCTGCCTTGGTGCGCACGGATGAGGCGCGTGGCCTCCAGCCCGTCCATGCGCGGCATCTGCACGTCCATCAGGATCAGGTCGAAAATGACCCCCGGCGCGGTCGCCGCGCGCACGCCATCCTCGCCATCCTCGGCCAGGGTGACCTCGTACCCCTCCTTGCGCAGCATCAGCAGCGCCACCTGCTGGTTGATCTGGTTGTCTTCCACCAGCAGCACGCGGCGGCCGGCGCCGGTGCCCACCTTGGCCGGGTCGGGCTTCACCGGAGAGGCCGCCACCTGGCTCAGGAACAGGCGGCTCAACACGTCCAGCAAGGTCTGCCGGCGCACCGGCTTGGCCAGTACGGCGGCGAAGACGTGGACTTCGGCGCTGCCCCGGTCCATCACTCCGAAGGATGAGATCAACACCAGCTTGGTTTCGGCGAAACGGCTGTCGTTGCGAATGCGCTGGCCCAGCTCATCACCCCGGACATCCGCCATGGAAAAGTCGACCAGCACCAGGTCGGGCGGACGGCCCGCTTCCCAGCTTCTTTCAAGCGCCGCCAGGGCGGACGCGGCGCCATCGGCAAGGCTGACCACCAGGCCAAGGTCGCTGAGCGCGCGGCTCAAGATCTTCTGGTGCAGGGGGATGTCGTCCACCACCAGCACCCGCAGGCCCTTGATGCCGTCCACCAAGGTGTCCTGGTCCATCAGGGTGGCGGCCACCGGTCGCAAGGGCACGGTGAACCAGAAGGTGCTGCCCTGGCCGGGAACACTGTTGACGCCGATCTCGCCCCCCATCAGCTCCACCAGCTGGCGGCAGATGGACAGGCCCAGGCCCGTGCCGCCGAAGCGGCGGGTGATGGAGCTGTCGGCCTGGCTGAACTTCTGGAACAGGCGCGCACGCTGTTCCTCGGGGATGCCAATGCCCGTGTCGCTGACGGCGATGCGCAGCCGGCGGCGGCCATCCGCGCCCTTGGCGGCGCCGGGTTCCTGGCCGATCTCGATGGCGACACTGCCGGTGGTGGTGAATTTGATGGCGTTGGACACCAGGTTGGCCAGGATTTGGCGCAGTCGGGTGGGATCGCCGCGATAGGCGCCGCGCGCCGCGTCCTCTACATAGCAGACCAGGTCCAGGTCCTTCTCCGCCGCCTTGGGCGACAGCAGCATGGTGACGCTGTCCGCCAGCTCATCCATGGAGAAGTCGATCTCCTCCAGCTCGACCTTGCCGGCCTCGAGCTTGGAGACGTCCAGGATATCGTTGATGATCGACAGCAGCATCTCACCGCTGTCATGGATGGCAGCGGCCAGCACCCGCTGCTCCGCATCCAGCGGCGTATCCAGGATCAGCTGGGCCATGCCCAGCACGCCGTTCATGGGGGTGCGGATCTCGTGGCTCATGTTGGCCAGGAATTCCGACTTGGCGCGGCTGGCCGCCTCGGCCGCCAGGCGGGCCTGGTCACGCTGCTCCGCCAGGGTGGCCATCTCCAGCGCCTGGTGCTGCAGGGTGGCCTCGGCCCGGCGGCGCTCCGCCACCTCGACCTCCAGCCGGGCGACGGTGGCCGTCCGTTCCTCCAACAGCATCTGCTTCTCATGGAAGCTGAGCTGCTTGCCCAGAGCGCCGCCCAAGGCCTTGGCCATCATTTGCAGCAGGGCCACATCCTCGGCCGTGAAGGCGTCGGGTTCCGTGCCCATGACCTTCAGCACGCCGACCACACGGCCCGCCTCGGACAGGGGCGCGCAGATCATGGAGCGCACCCCCACCATGCGGCAGGCGTTGCGGTCCACGCGGTCATCGGTCTCGCTGTCCCGGCACATCAGGACCTTCTCGGTCTCGACGCAATAGCCGGACAGGCTGCCCTTGCGTTTCAGGCGCACACCGACGAACTGCGACACGGCCCCGCTGGCGGCGCGATAGACCATGTCGTCGCCCTCCGCCAGTTCGACGACCGCGCCCTTGGCGTGCATCAGGCGTTGCAGGCGATCCACCACCGTCTGCATGAAGGCGTCGAGATCCAATTCGGAATCGGCCAGCAGGGATTGGGTGAGCACCACTTCGCCCAGGCGTTCCACCTGATGCTCCAACGCACGGATACGGTCCGCCTCGGACTCCGACCGGGTCACGCCTGCCTCTTTCACGCTCAAGCCATCGAACCTAGCCATACCCATGCGCCACTATACGTGCACCTTGCCCTGCGAGCAGCGTTCAAGTTGGGACGCACGGACTATCTTTGGCAGTAAATTGCTCGCGTGGCCGGCCATTGCGTATCCCGGCGCTGGTCCCGGCCTAAGCTATGGGTCATGGTTCATGCAACCTTAACCTGGACGCTATATCGCTATATTTGGCGGAAGGCGCCCTGTTCACGTCAGGCAAGCCAGGAGGTACCCCGTGAATATCAGCAAGACCGTCTTGTCGGGGATCGGCGGCGTCGCCGCCCTGGCCGTCGCCTTGTCGGGCATCATCGCCTTCGTCGCCGCCCGGGACCTGGCGGCCCAGGCCGCCGCCGGGCGCAGCCTGACGGCCTATGGCGACACCCTCAGGTTGGGCGCCCTGCTGGCGTCGGAACGGGCCGCCTGGAACGGCGCCTTCAGCGCGGACGGCCCGGCTGACACCGGTGCCGGCAGCGCGCCGGGCAAGGCCATGGCGGCCACGGACGCCGCCCTGACCGCCGCCCGGGGCAGCACCGCCGCCGCGCACCTGGATCCGGCCGGCCTGGGCCAGGCGGAAAAGCTGTTGGCCGACATGCGGGCCGGCGCCAAGACCGAAACCGCCAAGGCAAAGGCCGACCGGGCGGCGGACGGCGCGGGGCGCATGCAGGAGGGTATCGCCGCCGCGGCCGGCGCGGTGGACCATGCGGCCGACCTGGCCTTCCGCCGTACCGCCGCCTCATCCGCTGACCTGACGGTGCCCCTGCAGATCGCCGCCATGGCGCAGGACCTGCGCGCCGCCGCCGGCACCCGTTCCGCCATCCTCAGCCTGTTCCAGGCGGGTCAGGCGCTGGACGCCAAGCGCCTGCTGACCGCCACCCAGCTGACCGGCCAGGTGGCCACCCTGTGGCGGCTGCAGACCCAGGCCGTGGCCAATCTGGGCAGCCCGGCCAAGCTGGCCGAGGCGCTGGCGACCGAGGAGGCCACCCTGATGAAGGAGGGTGAGCCGCGCTACCAGGCCATCCTGGAGGCGGCCCGCACCGGTGCCCCCAGCCCCATGGACAACGCCGCCTGGCGGGCCTGGACCAGCCCCATGCTGGACAACGCCCTGATCCTGCGCGACCGCGCGCTGGAGACGGCGCGCGACATGGACCGCGACGCCCTGGCGGAAGCGCGCCTGCGCCTGGTGCTGGGCGGCCTGACCCTGGCCTTCGTCGCCGTCATCACCGCCCTGGTGGCCTGGGTGCTGCGCCGCCGCGTGACCCAGCCGATCAAGGACCTGACCCAGGCCATCACCCGCCTGGCGGAGGGCGACCTGGAGGTGGCCATTGCCACACCGCGCGTGCAGGACGAGGTGGGTGCAATGGCGACCGCCCTGACCGTGCTGCGCGACAACGCCGCCCAGGCCCGCGCGGCCGAGCGCGAGGCCGCCTCCGCCCGTCAAGCGGCGTTGGACCGTGCCCGGACGGTGGACGGGCTGTGCCGCGACTTCGACAGCCGTGCCACCGTCGGCTTGAACGCCATGGAGGAGGCGGCGGACCATCTGGCCGCCACCTCGGCCGCCATGACGGAGACGGCTCAACATTCCAGCCGCCAGGCCTCCACCGTGGCCAGCGCCGCCCAGACCGCGTCCAGCGGCATCAACACCGTGGCCGCCGCGGCGGAAGAACTGTCGGCCTCCATCTCAGAGATCAGCCGGCAGATGGCCCAGTCCACCACCATCGCCAACGACGCCATGGCCAAGGCAGAGGAAACGGACCAGGCCATCGCCGTCCTGGCCGCCGCCAGCGCCAAGATCGGGGAAATCGTGGGCCTGATCACGGCTATCGCCAGCCAGACCAATTTGCTGGCCCTGAACGCCACCATCGAGGCGGCGCGGGCGGGCGAAGCGGGCAAGGGCTTCGCCGTCGTGGCGGCGGAGGTCAAGAACCTGGCCAACCAGACGGCCCAGGCGACGGATGAGATCACCCGCCAGATCGGGGAGATCCAATTGGTGACGCGCAGCGCCGTGGCGGGGGTGCGCGCCATCTCCGACGTCATCCACACCATGGGCGGTATCACCGCCGGCATCGCGGCGGCGGTGGAGGAACAGGGGGCGGCGACGCAGGAGATCGCCCGCAATGTGCAGGAGGTGGCCATGTCCACCCACCAGATCACCGCCAGCATCGATGATGTGCGTACGGCCGTGGAACAATCCACCACCGTGGCGGGCGACCTGCGCCAGGCCGCCACCTCCATGACTGACCGGGCGGAGCGGCTGAAGGGCGACGTGGCAGGCTTCCTGGGCGGCGTGCGTACGGCCTGAGCTGGCCTGGCGGCCTGCTTCGCCGTACAAGGATTCCCGATGCACATGGGGGATCGCATGGATCTGAGGGACCGCTTGAGCCATCGGCCGCTGACACCCAATGACCTAGACCTGGTGTGCCGGCACCGTGCCGCCATGTTCCGCGAGTCCGGCCGGCCGGAGGACGCCATCGCGGCCATGGCGACGCCCTTCCGCGACTGGCTGGCGCCCCGCCTGGCGGACGGACGCTATTTCGGCTTCGTCCTGGAAGGTGCGGATGGCGCGGCCGCGGCTGGCATCGGCCTGATGGAGATCGACTGGCCGCCCCACCCCGCCCATCCCGGGGAAGGCCGGCGCGGCTATGTCCTGAACGTCTACGTCGATCGCACCCACCGCCGCCGGGGCCTGGCGCGCCAGCTGATGGCTCTGGCGGAGGCGGAGTTCCGGCGGCGCGGCGTCGCCTACGCCATCCTGCACGCCACGTCCGCCGGTCGCCCCCTGTATGAGCAAGCAGGCTGGGCCCCGACCACCGAGATGGCCAAGGTCCTGACCTGACCGGATCAGGTCCGCGCCAGGCCCAGGCCCTCATCGATCCAGCCCGTCAGGCCGCCGATCATCTCCTTCACCGGACGGCCCATCCTGGCCAGCTTCAACGCCGCCTTGGTGGAGCCGTTGCAATGCGGCCCGGCGCAATAGACGACGAACAGCGTGTCGGCGGGGTAGTCGGCCAGGCGCGCCTCGCTCAGTTGCCGGGTGGGGATGTTGACGGCCCCCGGCACATGGCCGGCGGCGTACAGCGCCGGGGTGCGCACGTCCACCAGCACGAAATCCTTGGTCTCATGGTTCGTGGCGTACCAGACGTCGGCGCAGTCGGTCTCGAACGCCAGCTTGGCTTCGAAATGAGCCGCCGCGGCCTGGGATGGGGCGGCCGGCGCCTTGGCGACGACGGAAGGGAAAGCGGGGATGTAAGCAGCGGTGGTCATGATCGGTATCCCTGTCAGACGATGGTGACGCGCACTTTGTCGCCCGGCGCCCAAATTCCCGCCAGTGGCGCGCCCGCCAATAGGTGGGCACTTCCAGCCAAGCGGCGCCTAAACGGAAAAAGGCTGGCGCGAAGGCCCCGGATGCCCCACATTATGTCCCTAGACACGGGTAATTGATGAGGCGACCATGGGCTCGCATGTGGCCTTCCTGGCGGAAGTGATGGCGCCCGATGGCTTGGTCGCCACCGACCGCCTGGCAACCCAATTGCGCATCACCAAGACCGAACTGGCAGGCGCGATGGGCCTGTCCCGCGACGCTGTCTCCAAATCCAGCCGGTTGCGCGCGCCCAGCACCCAGGCCCGGCTGCGCGACGGGGTGGAGATCATCAATCGCATCCTGGCCTGGTCAGGTTCCCTTCCCCAGGCCTTCGCCTGGTACCGGGCGCAGCCCATCCCATCCTTTGGCGATCAGACGGCCGAGGACCTGGTGAAGGAAGGCCGGGCCGAGGCGGTGAAGCGATACCTGAGCCGCATCGCCGTCGGCGGCTACGCGTGAGGCTGACGGGCCTGGTCTACCGGGCACACAACCCGCGTTGGGCATTCCTGCCGGACTCTGGCGACGGGGCCGCCCGGTTCGGCGGACGCTTCAACCCGCCGGGAATGCCAACCCTGTATACCGCGCGCCGCCTTGAGACGGCTTGGCTGGAGGCGCAGCAAGCCTTCCCCTTCAAGGCGCAGCCCATGACGATGGTGGCCTATGAAGTGGACTGTGCGGGCGTCGTGGATTTGACTGACCCCGCCCAACGGGCTGCCCATGGCATCGATGGGGCCGACTTGGCCTGTGCCTGGGAGGACCTGGCCGATCGGGGCCAGATACCAGGCAGCTGGCGAATCGCGCAGCGGTTACATCAGGCGGGGCATGTCGGCATCGTGGTGCCCAGCTTCGCCCCCGGCGCCGGCGCCATCGACATCAACGCCGTCTTCTGGACCTGGGGACCGATGCCGCCCCATCAGGTGCGGGTGATCGACGACGCCAGGCGCCTGCCCCGCAACGACCTGTCGTGGCGCTGATGCCCCGGGGGCCGATCCTGCTGACAGCTTCTGTCACCCGGCGCGGCTAGGAAGGTCCGACCAGACAAACGCAGGACAAAGGCACGTGATCCCATGGCCCGCCCCAACTACATTGAGCTGCCCACGCGCGACATCGCGGCATCACAGCGCTTTTACGAACAGGCCTTCGGCTGGTCGCTGACCGGCTTCGGCCCCACCTACGCCTGCACCATGACGGGCGACGTGGACATCGGCCTGCAGGCCGACGCGGCGGAGGCGACCAAAGCCCCCCTGACGGTCATACAGGTGGATGATCTGGAGGCGGCGCTGGCCGCCGTGACCGCCGCCGGCGGCACCATCGTCCGCCCGACCTTCAGCTTTCCCGGAGGCCGTCGTTTCCAGTTTACCGACCCCTCGGGCAATGAGCTGGCAGTGATGCAGCCGGACGCCCATCAGGATTGACCCACGCATAGCGCGCAACGCTGGGACGGCACAGTCCTGCACCATGGGGTGGCGGGACTGCCTTAAAATGCCCCCATCGCGGGTGGCCCCAGTTGTCACGGGGAGCCGCCCGGATGGGAGGTTCATATGGTTCATGCCCATTCCCTGCACAGCTTGGCCCTGCTGTTGTTGATTCTGGGCGGGTTGTTCGCCCTCGGTTTTGGCTTCGTGCTGTTTCACGTTCCTGGGGAGCCCGCCGAGCGGCGCGCCATCCTGCCCTATTATTACGCGATGCCCGTCGTCCTGATGGGTACCGCATTGGTGCTGAACGTAGGCTTGGCCAGAGGCTGGCCCGGCTTGCTGTTCCTGGGCGGCATAGCTGCCGTGGCCCTGGCCACCTCCCGCGTCTGCGGCAAATGCGGCGTCGCCGTTCAGCCCCGCAGCCTGGTTCCGCCGAAATATTGCGCCCATTGTGGCCGCGCGTTCCGGGATACGGGGAATGAGCGATGACGCCAGCTTGGAACACCATCGGCGGCATTCTGCTGGGCCTGGCCGTGGCACCGTTGGCCGCCGCCATAGCCTGGTGCCATCTGGTTCCCGGCAACCCGGTGCGGCGCAACCGGACCTATCACTGGCTCTATGCCGGCATTGCGCTGGCCGTCTTCCTTTACGCTTGGGCACGCTGGGGTTGGGCGCAGGCTTGGCCGCTGGCGGTGGCCGCCCCCTTCATGATCGGCGCGGCATTGACGGGATTCCGGTTGTGCCCCGCCTGCGGCATCGTCAGTGGCCATGTCGTCCGGCATTGTCCGCGGTGCGGTGCCGCGATGAAGGCCCCTGACGGTGAGGGCGCGCCGCCATAGCCGTTCCGCCAATAGGCGGGCATTTCCCGCCATGGCGGCGATGCCCCCTTGGCGCCCCCGCCACGCCGGTGTTTCATGGGATGCCATGACCCTGCGCCGCCCCGCCCCACCTGCCCCGCCGCCGCCGCGCAACCGCACCGTGGCCGTCCTGGCCTATGACGGCTTGTGCACGTTCGAATTCGGCGTGGCGGTGGAGGTGTTCGGTCTGCCCCGGCCGGAGATGGCGGACTGGTACGAGTTCCGCGTCTGCGCCGCCGACACCGGCCCCATGCGCGCCATGGGCGGCATCCAGGTGCTGGCCGACGGCGGGCTGGAGGATCTGGCCGACGCCGGCACCGTCATCATCCCCGGCTGGCGCGGCATGGATGCCCCGGCGCCGCCGGCCCTGCTGGACGCGCTGCGCCGGGCGCACGCCGCCGGGGCGCGGCTGGTGTCCATCTGTTCCGGCGTCTTCGTTTTGGCGGCGGCCGGCGTGCTGGCCGGCAAGCGCGCCACCACCCACTGGCGCTATGCCCAGGCCCTGGCGGAGCGGTTCCCCGACATCCGCGTGGAACCGGACGTGCTGTACGTGGACGAGGGATCGGTACTGACGTCCGCCGGCAGCGCCGCCGGCCTGGATTTGTGCCTGCACATCATCCGCCGCGACCATGGCGCCCGCGTCGCCAACCAGGTGGCCCGCCGGCTGGTCATCCCGCCCCATCGCGACGGCGGCCAGGCCCAGTTCGTGGAGGCGCCGCTGGCCGACGAGGCCGCGCCCCTGTCGGCGCTGTTCGACTGGATCCGGCGCAACCTGGACCAGGACCTGCCCCTGGCCCGCCTGGCATCCCAGGCGCGCATGAGCGAGCGCACCCTGGTCCGCCGCTTCCGCGAGGCCGCCGGCACCAGCCCCAAGGACTGGATCCTGACGGAGCGGCTGAACCGCGCCCGCACCCTGCTGGAGGCCACGTCGCTGCCGCTGGAGCAGGTGGCGGCCGACTGCGGCTTCGGCAGCGCCGACACCCTGCGCCACCATTTCCGCGCCCGCCTGCGCACCAGCCCTGCCGCCTACCGCGGCCGTTTTGCCGACGCGGCCGAGTAACCCCTTATAATTGTCCCCCGCAGGCGTTCACGGCGGCCAGCACGGCGGCGACGTCCTCGGCCACCGTCTGATGACTCCCGCCGACCAGCAGCGTCGCCTTGCCCGTGCCGCCCGGCGGAGTTTCCGTGGGCAGAGGCGGGCGCAGCAGCGATACGGCCGACCCCCGCACCCACAGCGCCGACCCGTCCGGCCGCGTCAAGCGGGCGAAGTCCTGGACCAAATCCAGGCGGGCCAGCAGGGCGTCCGGCGCCTCCGCCGTCGTCACCCCTTCGGCCAAGCCGCCCAGCGCCGTCCCCGATGGACCACCAACCAGAGTGCTGATGCCGCCGGCATCGATATGGATGGTGGTGCCGGCGGATGTCTTGATCTCGGCCATCGTCTTCCTCCTGACAGGGATTTTGCTCCAGCCAAACCCAGGGCCGCATCGGCGGCCTAGACGCGCATTCGGCCATCAGCCATCCGGCCTTGCCGCCAGGGCCGCACAAAACCGGTTGCGCCGGTCCAGGCCAAACCCTAGAGTGCCCGCCATATGACAAGGTTGTCATATGCCCCGCCGGACCCCTTCCGGCGGCAATAAAACTAGGGAGTAGACGTTCGTGCCCCACGCGCCGTTTGGGTCCTGCCTGCCTTCCACGCCCCGTGCCTTCACCCGCCGCCTTGCCGCCGGTGCCGCCCTCAGTGCGCTGATGATTGGGGGCGCCCTGATGATTGGGGGCGTGCTGACCTCGCCGGCCCACGCCCAGATCGCGCTGGAGGCCGAGATGTCGGCGCGGGCGACCGCCGCCGCCGTGCCGCCCACCCCGTCGGTGCCGGGGCCGTGGATGAACACCAAGCTGTCGCCGGATGAACGGGCGCGCCTGCTGGAAAGCCAGCTGACCCTGGATGAGCGCATCGGCATGCTGCACGGCATCATGGCCCTGCCCTACAAGATCGAGGGCCTGCCCGACGGCGTCGTCTGGTCCGCCGGCTACATCCCCGGCGTGCCACGCCTGGGCATCCCCGCGCTGCGCGAGACGGACGCCAGCCTGGGCGTCGCCACCCCGCACCGCCTGCGCCCCGACGGCGCCACCGGCCTGCCCGCCGGCTTGGCCATCGCCGCGACATGGAGCCCGGAACTGGCCTACCAGGGCGGCGCCATGGTGGGTGACGAGGCGACGCGCAAGGGCTTCAACGTCCTGCTGGGCGGCGGCGTGAACCTGACGCGCGAGGCGCGGAACGGCCGCAACTTCGAATATCTGGGCGAGGACCCCCTGCTGGCCGGCACGCTGGCGGGCCAGGCCATCCGCGGCACGCAGGACCAGCACATCGTGGCGACGGTGAAGCACTTCGCCATCAACAGCCAGGAATCGAGCCGCCGCGCTGTGAGCGCCGTGATCGATGAGGCGCCGCTGCGCGAAAGCGACCTGCTGGCCTTCCAGTTCGCCATCGAGGCGGGCAAGCCCGGCTCGGTCATGTGTTCCTACAACCGCGTCAACGGCCCCTGGGCCTGCGACAGCGACTTCCTGCTGAACAAGGTGCTGAAGGGGGATTGGGCCTATCCCGGCTGGGTCATGTCCGACTGGGGCGCCACCCCGGCGCTGAGCGCCGTCACCAACGGACTGGACCAGCAGTCGGGTGAGCAGATCGACAAGGAGGTGTTCTTCGACAAGCCGCTGAAGGCGGCGGTCGAGGGCGGCCAGATCCCGGCGGCCCGCGTGTCGGACATGGTGCGGCGCATCCTGCGTTCCCTGTTCGCCACCGGCGTGTTCGACGTGAAGGCGCCCACCGGCCCCATCGACTTCCAGGCCCACGCCGACATCACCCGCACGGTCGCCGAACAGGGCATCGTGCTGCTGAAGAACAGGGGTGACGTGCTGCCCTTCGCCAAGGGCAAGCGCATCGCCGTCATCGGCGGCCTGGCGGATGTGGGCGTGCTGTCGGGCGGCGGCTCATCCCAGGTGCTGGCGGCCGACGGGCCCAACCATGACTACAAGAACGGCGCCTTCGTCCATATCGGCGGCACCGGTGAGCTGGTCCACATCTCCGACGCCATCTATCAGCCCGACGCGCCACTGAAGGCCATCGAGGACAAGGCCGGCAAGGACAACGTGTTCTTCGCCGACGGCCGGTACGTCAGCGAAAGCGTGGCCGCCGCCAAGGACGCGGACATCGCCATCGTCTTCGCCACGCAATGGAACATCGAAGGCCAGGACGTGCCGGATCTTAGCCTGCCCCAGGGCCAGGACGCCGTCATCGCCGCCGTGGCCGCCGCCAACCCCAACACCATCGTGGTGCTGGAGACGGGCGGCCCCGTCGCCATGCCCTGGCTGGACAAGGTCGCGGGCGTGGTGGAGGCTTGGTACCCCGGCACGCGCGGCGGCCAGGCCATCGCCAACGTGCTGTTCGGCGACGTGAACCCCTCGGGCCACCTGCCCATCACCTTCCCCAAGGATGAAAGCCAGCTGCCCAGCCCGGTGCTGGCCGGCTTCTATGAGCGCGACCGCACCAAGCTGATCGACGCCCATTATCCGGAGAAGTCGGACGTGGGCTACCGCTGGTACGCGGCCAAGGGCCTGACGCCCCTGTTCCCCTTCGGCTACGGCCTCAGCTACACCACCTTCGCGCAAGGCGGGCTGAAGGCATCGGCCGGCACCAAGGCAGGTGAGGCGATGAAGATCAGCTTCACCGTGAGCAACACGGGCAAGCGCGCCGGCCAGGATGTGGGGCAGGTCTATCTGGTGTCGGGCCCGCAGGGCAACCGCACCCGCCTGCTGGGCTTTGGCCGGGTGGACCTGAAGTCGGGCGAAAAGAAGACGGTCAGTGTCAGCGTCGATCCGCGCCTGCTGGCCGATTTCGACGCCCAGGCCCATGAGTGGAAGGTAGCGGCCGGCAGCTACACCGTGGCCCTGGGCAGCGACGCCCTGAGCCTGGGGGAGAAGCAGACCGTGACGCTGAAGGCCCAGACCCTGAAGCCGTGACGGGATCGCCTGGCAAGCCGCCCCGGCGCTTGCCAGGCCCCACCCCTGGGGCCGACACTGGCGGCAAAACAGCCGCCTGGGAGAACGCCTCATGTCCGCCGCCGCACAAGCCGACATCTTCGACCAAGCCGACATCTTCGACTACGTCGTCGTGGGCGCGGGCTCGGCCGGGTGCGTGCTGGCCAACCGGCTGTCGACCGACCCGGGCGTGCGCGTGGCCTTGGTGGAGGCCGGCGGCAAGGACGACTGGATCTGGTTCCACATCCCCGTCGGCTATCTGTTCGCCATCGGCAATCCCCGCGCCGACTGGATGTTCAAGACCGAGGCGGTGCCAGGATTGAACGGCCGCAGCCTGGCCTATCCACGCGGCAAGGTGCTGGGCGGCTGCTCCGCCATCAACGCCATGATCTACATGCGCGGCCAGGCCGCCGACTATGACGGCTGGCGCCAGATGGGGCTGGAGGGCTGGGGCTGGGACGACGTGCTGCCCATCTTCCTGGCGCAGGAGGACCATGTGGCGGGCAGCAGCCTGTTCCATGGCGCCGGCGGCGAATGGCATGTCGACCACCCGCGCATCCGCTGGGCCCTGCTGGATGCCGTCATCGACGCCGCCGAGCAGTGCGGCATACCCCGCACAGAGGATTTCAACCGCGGCGACAACGAGGGCTGCGGCTATTTCCAGGTGAACCAGAAGGGCGGCAGGCGCTGGAGTGCCGCCCGCGCCTTCCTCGACCCTGTCCGCCACCGCCCCAACCTGACCGTCATCACCGGCGCCCTGGCCGACCGCCTGGTGTTCGAGGGCACACGCGCCACTGGCGTGCGCCTGCGCGCACCCGGGGGCATCCGTACCCTGGCGGCACGGCGGGAGGTGGTGGTGGCCACCGGCGCCGTGGCCACACCGGCCCTGCTGGAACGCTCCGGCATCGGCGCCGGCCAGCGGCTGCGCGACCTGGGCGTGGAGGTCATCGCCGACCGCCCGGGGGTGGGCGAGAACCTGCAGGACCACCTGCAGCTGCGCCCCATCTTCAAGGTGACGGGCGTGTCCACCCTGAACCTGCTGTACAGGTCCCTGCCCCGGCGGGCGTGGATGGGGCTGGACTATGCCCTGCGCCGGCGCGGGCCGCTGACCATGGCGCCGTCGCAGCTGGGCGCCTTCACCCGCAGCGGGCCGGAATACGCCACCCCCAACCTGCAATTCCACATCCAGCCCCTGTCGCTGGACAAGTTCGGTGACGCGCTGCACCCCTTCGGCGCCTTCACCGCCAGCGTCTGCAATCTGCGCCCCACCAGCCGGGGCAGCATCCACGCGCGCAGCCCCGATGCCACCGACGCCCCCCTGATCCAGCCCAATTACCTAGCGACGGAAGAGGACCGGCGGGTGGCGGTGGATAGCCTGCGCCTGGCCCGCCGCATCGCCCAGGCCCCGGCGCTGGCCGCCTTCAAACCGGAGGAATACAAGCCCGGCACCCATCTGCAGAGCGATGCCGACATCGCACAGGCCGCCGGCGATGTGGGCACCACCATCTTCCACCCCGTGGGCACCGCCCGCATGGGCGCGCCCGATGATCCGCACGCCGTCACCGACGCCCGCCTGCGCGTCATCGGCGTGCGGGGCCTGCGTGTGGCCGACGCCTCCGTCATGCCGCGCATCACCTCGGGCAACACCGCGTCGCCCACCATGATGATCGCGGAAAGGGCAGCGGCAATGATACTGGAAGATGGGCGTTAGCGGGGCGGCGAACTCTATGCCTGGACCAGCGCGTAGGCGCCCAGGATGGCCGCGATAAGGCCCGGGAAGCGCTGATCCACCTCGGAACAGCGCGAATGGTTGCGCATTTCCACGCCGTGCCGCTCACACCGGATCAGCCCAGCCTCGCGCAGCACCTTGATATGGTGGGACAGCGAGGATTTCGGGATGGCCTTGTCGCCCACGACCGCGACATCCGAGCAAGCCTCCACGCAGCCCTGCCCAGAAATCTGGGTGAAGATCGCCGCGCGCACGGGATCGGACAGGGCGTGAAGGATGGCTTCCGGTCGCATATCTCCGACCGCGGGATGAAAGAGAGGCCTCATGATTTTTTTAATATGAGGGGGCTTGTTGCCCGCTTCAATAGTTCCGATATTCCGAACTATGGGACGAAGCCGGCATCCTTCGGCTTCCCCGACTCAAAAGGGAACGGAAAACATGGGAAAGCTTACCGGTAAGGTCGCCGTGGTGACGGGTGCCTCCAAGGGTATCGGCGCCGGCATCGCCAAGGCGCTGGCGGCGGAAGGCGCCGCCGTGGTGGTCAACTACGCGTCGAGCAAGGCCGGCGCGGACGCGGCGGTCCAGGCAATCACGGCGGCGGGCGGCAAGGCCATCGCCGTGCAGGGCGACGTCACCAAGGCCGACCAGGCGCAGGGCCTGATCGACGCGGCGATCAAGGAATTCGGCCACCTGGACATCCTGGTCAACAACTCCGGCGTTTACGAATTCGCCGCCATCGAGGAGGTGACCGAGGCGCATTACCGCCGCATATTCGACGTCAACGTGCTGGGCCTGCTGCTGACCACCCAGGCGGCCGCGAAGCACCTGGGCGAAGGTGGCAGCGTCATCAACATCTCGTCCGCCGTCACCAGCGTGCTCATGCCGAACTCGGCCGTCTATACCGGGACCAAGGGCGCGGTGGACGTCATCACCGGCGTGCTGGCGAATGAACTGGGCCCGCGCAAGATCCGGGTGAACGCCATCAACCCGGGCCTGGTTGAGACCGAAGGCACGCATACCGCCGGTGTCGTCGGCTCTGACCTGGAACACGGCTTCGTGGCGCAGACCCCGCTGGGCCGCATAGGCCGGCCGGACGACATCGCGGCCGTCGCCGTCTTCCTCGCCTCCGACGACGCCCGCTGGCTGACCGGCGAACGGTTGACCGCCAGCGGCGGCCTGCGCTGAGTCGCATGCAGTGTGCTCCCCCTCATGGGGGAGCACACATTTACGATGAGGCTGCCAGGCGGCTTGGCGCAACAGCACTTCCGCGCCATAGTGCGGGTACCCGGTCCCTGGGTTCATGGAAGGCGACGCGACATGACGGAAGGGCACACCTCGGCATCCTGCCGGTGCGGCAAGGTGGAACTTGAGATCGTCGGCGCCCCCATCTTGCACGGCATTTGTTATTGCGCCAGTTGCCAGGAGGCGGGCCGCCGGCATCAGGCCAAGCCCGGCGCCGATGTCGCCCTGGCCGCGGATGGCGGGACGGATTACGTCCTGTACCGCAAGGACCGCGTCCGCTGCGTCCGGGGCGGGGAGTTGCTGGAGGAGCGGCGGCTGGACCCGAAGTCGCCGACGCGGCGCCTGTACGCGCGTTGCTGCGACACCGCCATGTTCCTGGATTTCACCAAGGGCCATTGGCTGACCGTTTATCGCGGCCGCCTGCCCCGCACCATCCCGCCGGCCACCATGCGGGTGATGACCGCCGCCCGTCCCCCGGGGGCGGCCTTGCCTGATGACATGGCCAACCATCCCGGCGTTTCCGGCATATTTATGCTGAAGCTGCTGGGCGCCTGGGCCGCCATGGGGTTCCGGCGCCCGGCCGTCGAGGGCGTGCCGTGACCGTCAGGCGGAGCGCCTGAAGGCCAGGCGCAGCCAGACCAGGGCGGCGATGGCGATCACCACCAGCGAGACCAGCGAGCCTTCGACCCCGAAGGCCCCGCCGGTCAGCCATGGCGCGCCGGCCAGATCCCCGCGCGCCAGGCCGGACGTGACGGCATGGCCCGATACGGGGACCGAGAACACCTGGCCCACACTGTAATTCCAGGCCACATGGCTGCCGATGCACAGCCACAGGCGGCGCGTCTTCATGTAAATGGCCGACTGCAGCAGGCCGAAGGCGCAGGCGGCCGCCACCGCCAGCACTGAGATGCCTTCGTTGGGCAGATGCACCAGGCCGAACAGCAGGGCGGAAATGGCAAGGGCGGCGCGGCTGCCCCAGGCCCGTTCGGTCACACCGAACACGATGCCGCGGAACACCGCCTCTTCCGCCAGCGCGACCAGCACCAGTTCGGCCAAGGGCAGGAAAAGCGCCAGGCTGACACCGTTCACCCCATCGACCCGATAGACGCCCAACAGGGCCAGCAGCGCGAAGACAGCCGTCACCATGGCGCCACCCAGCAGCAGGCCAAGGCCCAGTTCGCGCGGCGCTTGGGGCAGCGCCAGTTCCGTCACCCGGCGCTTTTCAATGCGCCGCACATAGAAGCGATAGCCCAACCAGACGAAGGCCGCCGCTAGCAGTTGCGGCCACACGACGCGGTACGGCTTATCCACCAGCTTGGTGGCCAGGATCATCACCAGCGGCACCGGCGCGAAGGTGAGCAGCGTGCCGATGAGGATGCGCACCAGCGGGTGGGCCATCAGACGCATGCCGAAGCGGGGGCGGGGGACGGCCAGGGCCAAGGTGTGATCCATCATTCGCTTTCCGGGTTGGGGGATAAGGTGGCATCTGGCCGTGAGTGGTGGGCGGCGCGGATACGGTCGCCGAACGGGCGCTTGTGCAAGGCCTCGATAGCCTCGCGCAGGCATTGGGACAGGGGATAGGGCAGATCGGCATCCAGGCTGTCGGCGGCCTGGCGGGTCCTGTCCCAGCAGTCCTGCAGCCGGCCCAGCAGGGACACGCCATGGTCGCTAAGCCGGACCAGGCGCTGACGCGCGTCGCTGTCGCTGGCGGTGATGGACACCAGCTTGTCCGCCTTCATCAGCGCCAAGGTCTGTGTCACCGCCGGCTGCGTGATGCCGGCCAGTTCGGCGATGCGGCCGATGGTCAGGCTGCCGTGCGCCGCCAACACCCGCATGATGGGCGTGTAGCGCGGCCGGTAATCCAGCCCCGCCTCGCCATAGGCGGCATCGACCGCCCCGTCGAGCAGGTCAATCAGATGCCGCAGCTGAGTTCCCAATCCCTGTTTCATGCGGCGACAATATCACCACTTATATAAGCAATGATATAATTTTCTTAGCTCATTGCCGGGCGGCCCGGGACCTCCCGGTCAGAACGTCCTCAAGGCTGGGACGCCCGAATCTCTATTGGGAAGAAAGCGTAAGCGCTCCGGATAGTGTGACCCTTCGCAAAATCCGTCATCGGGCAACACATGAGGGCTGACCCATAAAGTGAGAAGGGCGGGCGAGGCGGGCCGCCAAGGCCGCAGGGTGATCTGACACATAACTTGATCAGGCCCTGCCATTCTCGATGCGAAAACCTCTGGATTTGACGCTATAGCTTGAGAAAACCGCTTCTGTCCGCTTTGCGCCCCAAGGAGGCCGTTGAGATCAACTTTGCGGCTTCCTGATAGCAGACGCCACCAGCGATCATTTTGAAAGTGCATATGCGCGCATCTACAGCCGTCCTCTGCAATCGCCCCTCATCTCGAAGGTGGCCATTCGTTTTTGAGGCGTGCGAAAATCCGAATTCGCGCCCGGCGCCTTGGGAGGGTCAGCCAACAATGATCTGCGCTTTGGCCAGAGCTGTGATGCTAGTGGCCACCTCGGTATAGAGTTTGGTCTCCAGTTCACTCGCATCGATCTCGATGATCAGTGCGAAACGGACCATTGGCAGGGTCTTCTCCAGCAACTTCTTATTCTTCCACCAGCCTGCGACAGGATGCACGGCGAGCAAGTTGCGGCGAGCAAGATCGGACGCACGGCATGTCAGCTGATCGATATGCAACGAGCCGACATCACGGCGGGTACTGCCAAACGTCCAGGAGTCGTCCTCCTCGTTAGGCGGCCCGTCGACCGGTTCGGCTAGCCTGGTGATGCGAGCGAGGAACTGCTGCACATTCTCGCCCGCGCGGTTGAGCTTGAAGCGGAGGTTGTGTGATGCATAGCGATACCGTGACCCCCGCGATGCTTCCGAAGGATTGGGGGCGACGAAGGAGCTCAGCGTTACCCTTAGCGTGACCAAGGCACTGCCGAGCTTGCGCAGTTCCTCGACCGGCCAGGGAAGCTCGAACAGCCGTAACTCCTTGTGCACGTCGCCGCCAGTTTTCTCGGAAAGCCCATATGGTGTAATTTCATCTTGGACGATGAGCGTGAGCGCGTTGGATGCGCTGCGCCGCGCCCGCTGTAGGTCTGGCACACCATAGCCATAGCGCCGAAACAGCAGTGCATAGGCGCCTTTGGACGGATTAGCGGGTAGATGCGATTTCATCTGCTCGGTCCAGCGTGCAGACGACACATAGAGACCACGGATCGTCTCAGGCCACAGGCTTGGATAGTCGGACCATAATTCCGTAATTTGCTTCGCGGCGAGCGCGGTTGCCGCGCTGGTGTCATGGCTGAAGCAAAAGGAGTGCCGCGGATAGTTGTGATCGGTAGTTAATAGCGATAGCCAGCCATGGGTCAGCGGGGGCGGGACCGTGCCTGCGGCCCAATTACCTCCCTCCAATACGACATCGGGCTTGAGCGGCCACTGCGACGTCCAGGATGCTGTGCGCGATGCAGGCGAAAGATCACCCGAAGGGGCGAGTGCGGTATAGCTCTCGCCTGGCGGCAGCATTGCCTTTTCCGTATACGCGCCCACACAGACTGCGTTCCAAGCCTGGGAAGGCGATTCCAATTCGCTGTCCGGATGGTCGCAGGTTTCCAGATAATGCCCGGCCCCGGAGGTCATGGCGTCGATATTACCAGCGGAGATGAGGATCAACCGTGGATCACTGCATTTGCCCGAGACGCCGGCCGTGAGTTGATCGATCTCGCTAGACCAGGAGGTCGGTGCACCATCATGGGGCGTGTCGTCGCTGGTGGTGGTCGCCATCGTAAAGGTGCGCCGCCGGATGGTCATCTCGACGGCATCAATGGCGTTGCGCGTTACCGCTCCGAGCAGGTGATGGGGATTGAAGCCGGCATCGGGCAACAGTTTGACCGATTCCAGCCGGTGACCAACTGAGACAGGTAACATGTCCTGTAGCTTAGGCGTAAGATCGCCGAACAGCGCAAGCCCGGCAAGCTGGGTACCATGCCCCTTAATATCCTCCAGGCCCCAGGCCGGATTGGCGGCGTGACGGTCCGCCGCCGCAAGCGCCGGCTGGATGAGCGGATGCGCGCGACTGACGCCGGTGTCAAGCAGGGTGATGTAGCTGGCGTTTGGATCCATGGTAAAGGTCGTGCGCTGCGACAGTTCGCCGACCCATGCTGCCTGCTCCTGTGCGTCTAGGCTGTCGAAATAGTCGGCGGTGACTGTCGGTGCGGCCAGCGCACGTACGCCACCCAGTCGTCGCACGGCAAGTGCCAGTTGATCGCGTGTTGCTTCACCAATGACCACGATATCTTCGGGGAAATGGAGTCGATCTGCGCCTATCAGGACACCAAGGCCGACCGCCCGCTGGATGAATGATTCGGCCTGGTCGGGCTCGAGCCAGATCTCCCAATGCACGGAGCCAGCGTTAGCGGGGAACTTGGCTTGGGGACTGCGCCAAAGTGCGCGGAGGCCGGCTTCAACGATTGCAGCAATGCTTTGTACCAGATCGGCGTTCTTTGGTCGGCCGGGAACGATCACTCCGTCTTTTTCCCGATCGGGCGTGTTTTCGGTGCGGAACTGTTCGACCTTCTTACGCAGCTTAGCGACACCGGCAGCGGAAGCGAATAGCGTTGCGACCTCAGAGGTAATGCCGTTTTCGGTTTGCAAGTGGCTACGAAGCAACGCAAGGCCGCTTGAATCCAGGCTATCTTTCTTCAGCCGCTCATCCGGACGACTGTATACTTCTAGCAGGCTGTTGAAAAAGCCTGTGGCTGCCTGAGTTTCAGCATGATTCACTGTTGGCCTTGGAACGGAGCCGAGAGCGGCATGCGGGGATCGGACGAACGGTCGGGGGAGTTGTTTTCCTACGTTGATCTTGAGATGCGGGTACGGGCGGATCATCCGCTCCGGCCGATC
>NZ_VITO01000031.1:0-71378 GCF_007828025.1 Nitrospirillum bahiense | reverse complement strand
GATCGCCCCGATCGCCATGGACGAAGGCCTGCGCTTCGCCATCCGCGAGGGCGGCCGCACCGTCGGCGCCGGCGTGGTCGCGAAGATCATCGCCTAAGGGACGTTTGGGTCGCGCGGGTGGTCTTCCTTGAAGGCCACCCGCACTCATGCGATTTGGTGAGGGGTGCCCCGGTCCGCCGGTGGCACCCCTTGCCTTTAAGTAGGGGAGGGCCGTCGGAGGCCCTCCGGCGGCTGGTCGGGGTTTCCCGGGCGCCGACGGTCAAACCCCTGAAAACACCATTCTTTTCGGGCTCCTGGGCTTGTTGGGGAAAGGTGTTGCCGGCCCACCGGCCGCCTGCACAGACGCAGACCTGCCCCGCATACGAGGGGTATGCTGTTTTATCTGGACAAGCGGTTCCGAATGGTGAATAAACCGGCCCTCCGAGACGCGGGAAACTGCGGCCGGCGACGTAGGAGTGTAGCTCAATTGGTAGAGCACCGGTCTCCAAAACCGGGGGTTGGGGGTTCGATCCCCTCCACTCCTGCCACGTCGCCCCGCTGAACAGCGCGCCCGGACGGCCAAGCGGGCCGGTAGCGGCAGCGATGCCGAAACAGTATGACGAGTAGCTCTGAACGTGGTGGCGTAGCCCTTATGGCGAAGACCAGTCCTGCCCAGTTCGCGCGCGAAGTGCGCCGTGAGATCGCCAAGGTGACGTGGCCGACCCGCAAGGAAACGGTCATCTCCACCTGGATGGTGTTCCTCATGGTCATCGTCGCGTCTCTGTTCTTCCTGGCGGTCGATCAGATCATCGCGTTCGCTGTCCGCCTCGTTTTCGGTATCGGAGGCTAAGGTCATGGCCGCGCGTTGGTACGTTGTTCACGTTTATTCCGGATTCGAAAAGAAGGTCTCTCAGTCGATTCGTGAGAAGGCCGCCCAGAAGGGTCTGGAAGATCAGTTCGAGGAAATCCTGGTCCCGACCGAAGAGGTCGTGGAGGTGCGCCGCGGCGCCAAGGTGAACTCCGAACGGAAGTTCTTTCCCGGCTACGTGCTGGTGAAGATGGAACTGACGGACGAGAGCTGGCACCTGGTGAAGAACGCGCCGAAGGTGACGGGTTTCCTGGGTGGTGGCGGCAAGCCGCAGCCCATCAGCGAGGCGGAAGCCTTGCGCATCATGAACCAGGTGCAGGAAGGGATCGAGCGGCCCAAGCCCTCCATCCACTTCGAAGTGGGCGAGAACGTGCGCGTCACCGACGGCCCCTTCACCTCGTTCACCGGCCTCATCGAAGAGGTCGACGAGGACAAGGCGCGGGTCAAGGTGGCGGTGTCCATCTTCGGCCGTGCGACCCCCGTCGAGCTCGAGTACGCGCAGGTCGAAAAGATTTAAGCGGGACGGCGCCCCTGTTCTTCGGAACCGGGGCGTCTTCCCATTCCCCGCGTGGGAGGCAAGCCCGAAGGTCCCGGCAACGGGGCCGAAGTCCATGGGGCGAGCCGAACCACGCATCCCGCAGATCCGGGTGGCGCCCCTTGACCGGGGTTCCGTCCGGATTGTTGTTGAGGACGTATCATGGCGAAGAAGATCGTCGGTTATATCAAGTTGCAGGTGCCGGCCGGCAAGGCCAACCCGTCGCCGCCCATCGGTCCGGCCCTGGGTCAGCGCGGCCTGAACATCATGGAATTCGTGAAGGCCTTCAACGCGAAGACGGCCGACCTGGAGCAGGGCATGCCCATCCCGGTCGTGATCACCGCCTACGGTGACCGTACCTTCACGTTCGTCACCAAGACCCCGCCGAACACCTACTTCCTGAAGAAGGCCGCCGGCATCACCAAGGGCGCCGTCCAGGTGGGCAAGGGCGCCGCGGTGGGCAAGGTGAAGATGTCGCAGATCCGTGAAATCGCCAAGACGAAGATGCCGGACCTGAACGCGAACGACATCGAGGCGGCTGCCAGCATGCTGGTCGGCTCGGCCCGTTCCATGGGCCTGGAAGTGGTGGAGGATTGATCATGGCCGGCAAGCGTCTCAAGAAGGCTAACGCCACCGTCGACCGGAACAAGTTCTACGCCCTGGACGAGGCCGTCCAGTCGGTGAAGGGCAACGCCACCGCCAAGTTCGACGAGACCGTCGAGATCGCCATGAACCTGGGCATCGACCCGCGTCATGCCGACCAGATGGTCCGCGGCATGGTCCAGCTGCCCAACGGCACCGGCAAGACCGTTCGTGTCGCCGTGTTCGCCCGCGGCGCCAAGGCTGACGAAGCCCTGGCCGCCGGCGCCGAGCTGGTGGGTGCGGAAGACCTGGCCGAGAAGATCCAGGCGGGCGAGATGAACTTCGACCGCTGCATCGCCACCCCGGACCTGATGGCCCTGGTCGGCCGTCTGGGTAAGGTGCTGGGCCCGCGTGGCCTGATGCCGAACCCGAAGCTGGGCACCGTGACGATGAACGTCGGCGAAGCCGTGAAGTCCGCCAAGGGCGGCTCGGTCGAGTTCCGCGCCGAGAAGACCGGTATCGTGCACGCCGGCGTGGGCAAGGCCAGCTTCAGCCAGGAAGCCCTGGCCGAGAACATCAAGGCCTTCGTTGGCGCCATCAACCGCGCCAAGCCGACGGGTGCCAAGGGCACCTACATCGAGAAGGTCAGCCTGAGCTCCTCCATGGGCCCGGGCCTGAAGCTCGACGTCGCCGCCCTGGTCGCCTCGATCTCGGCCTAAGGCTGCGAAGAGTTTCCGTCCAAGCCGTTCGTTTCCATATGGGGACGGACGGCGAGGCCGGCGGAGGGCCGGAGCGATCCGTCCTTCCAACCCTGTCCAAGACTGCGGGCGCCAAGCCGGAACCGATCATCCCTTCGGGGGCGTGACGACCGGGGCGGCTTAATGAACGCCGGCATAGACGGGAGTAACAAGCGTTTTGCAGGTGGACGGTTCCCCCGCCCGCTTGGATTGGATGGCTTGTCGCTTCTGGGGCAGGTTCACCGGTTTCGGGTGAAACCCATTCGTGGGTGGAGGCCGAGGCTACATTTGGACCGGGAAGAAGGGCGTGACCCGCCCGTCTGTCCCAGTTGTTAGGAGGCGAACCGTGGATCGCACAGAAAAGCAAGCGACTATCGCGGCTCTGCATCAGGCGCTCTCCGCCACTTCCCTGGTCGTCGTGACCCGCCAGTCGGGCATGACGGTCGCCGAGGTGACGGACCTGCGCCGTAAGATGCGGGCCGCTGGCGCGAGCTTCAAGGTGACCAAGAACCGGCTCGCCCGTATCGCCCTGAAGGGCACCCAGTTCGAAAAGCTGGACGACCTGTTCGTCGGCGTGACCGCTATCGCTTACTCGAGCGATCCGGTCGCGGCGGCCAAGGTTGCGATCGCTTATGCCAAGGCCAATGACAAGTTCAAGATCATTGGCGGCGGCATGGGCGCTACCGTCCTGGACGACAAGGGCATCGAGGCTCTCTCGAAGCTCCCGTCCATCGAAGAACTGCGTGGTCGCCTGCTTGGCATGCTCCAGACGCCCGCCACCCGCATCGCCGGTGTGCTGCAGGCTCCGGGCGGCCAGGTGGCGCGCGTGCTGTCGGCTTATGCCAAGAAGGGCGAGGCGGCCTGAGCCTCGCGTACTTTTCGTAAATCTCAAGACAAGACCTGATTTAGGAGAACATCCATGTCCAAGCTGGAAAAGCTGGTTGAAGAGCTGTCCGCTCTGACCGTCATCGAGGCCGCCGAGCTGTCGAAGCTGCTGGAAGAGAAGTGGGGCGTTTCCGCCGCTGCTCCCGTCGCCGTTGCCGCCGTTGCCGGCCCGGCCGCTGAAGCCGCCGCTCCCGCCGAAGAGCAGACCGAATTCACCGTGATCCTCGCCGACGCCGGCGACAAGAAGATCAACGTGATTAAGGAAATCCGCGCCATCACCAGCCTCGGCCTGAAGGAAGCCAAGGACCTGGTCGAGGGTGCGCCGAAGACCGTCAAGGAAGGCGCCACGAAGGACGAAGCTGCTAAGATTAAGAAGCAGCTGGAAGACGCCGGCGCGAAGGTCGAGGTGAAGTAAGAAACGATCCCCTGTGGGCGTTTCTGAAAAAAAGATGGCGCTGGACGGTGGCACTCCCCATATGGGGGACCGCCGCCCGGCGCTGTCGCCTTTTTCTGGAGGATGTCGTATGGTGATCCTCCAGTTTCTTCCCGAAGAAGGTTCCGCGATGGAATTTGGGGCGGGAAGGGCAGTTTGAGTGTTTGGCGCCGGACGGCGGCCGCTTCCGAAGGGGGCGGGGCCGGACGCGCCTATTTGTGTTTGTTTCGCTTGCCGTCGCATCCAAATCGGCCGGCGCAGTTGACCCGGGCCTAGTTCACGAGAGGCGCATTTCATGGCCAAGTCGTTCACGGGACGTAAGCGTATTCGTAAGAGCTTCGGACGCATCCCCGAAGTGACCCGCATGCCGAACCTCATCGAGGTTCAACGGAGTTCCTACGACCACTTCCTTCAGATGGACACGGCGCCCGAGAAGCGCGCCAATCTGGGCCTTCAGGAAGTGTTCAAGTCGGTTTTCCCGATCAAGGACTTTTCCGACCGTGCCGTGCTCGACTTCGTTAAGTACGAGCTTGAACAGCCCAAGTACGATGTCGAGGAATGCCAGCAGCGCGGCATGACCTTCGCCGCGCCCCTGAAGGTGACCCTGCGCCTGACCGTCTTCGACATGGACGAGGACACCGGCCTGAAGTCCATCCGCGACATCAAGGAACAGGACGTCTACATGGGCGACATGCCTCTGATGACGGCCAACGGCACCTTCGTCATCAATGGCACCGAGCGCGTCATCGTCAGCCAGATGCACCGGTCGCCGGGCGTGTTCTTCGATCACGACAAGGGCAAGACCCATTCGTCGGGCAAGTACCTGTTCGCCGCCCGCGTGATCCCCTACCGCGGCTCCTGGCTGGACTTCGAGTTCGACGCCAAGGACCTCGTGTACGTCCGCATCGACCGCCGTCGCAAGCTGCCCGCCACCACCCTGCTGTTCGCGCTGGATGGCGCCGAGACGCAGCAGCTGCGGGCCCAGCGCGCCAAGGCCGGTCAGGGCCTGGCCCCGTATGAGGCCCAGGGCATGTCGAAGGAGGAGATGCTCTCCGCCTTCTACGACACCATCACCTATTCCCGCGCCGGCGACGGCTGGAAGACCCCCTTCGTCGCCGAGCGTATGAAGGGCGTTAAGCTGGCCTCCGACCTGATCGACGCCCGCACGGGCGAGGTCCTGCTGCAGCGCGAGACCAAGATGACCCCCCGCGTGCTGAAGAAGCTGCAGGAGGGTGGCCTGGAAGAGGTGAAGGTGCCGACCGAGGAGCTGGCTGGCCGCTACCTCGCCATCGACATCATCAACGAGCTGACCGGCGAAGTGATCTTCGAGGCGGGTGATGAGATCACCACCGCCGCCCTGGAGAAGCTGGAGAAGTTCGGCGTGGACGAGGTGCCGGTCCTGGCCATCGACCACCTGAACGTCGGCGCCTACATCCGCAACACCATGGCGGCGGACCGTAACGCCAGCCGTGAGGACGCGCTGATCGACATCTACCGCGTCATGCGCCCGGGCGAGCCGCCCACGCTGGAAAGTGCTGAGGCCCTGTTTAGCGGCCTGTTCTTCGACAGCGAGCGCTACGACCTGTCGGCCGTGGGTCGCGTGAAGATGAACGCGCGCCTGGGCTTTCAGACCGACGACCAGATGCGCGTCCTGCGCAAGGACGACATCCTGGCCATCCTGAAGCTCCTGGTCGAGCTGAAGGACGGCCGCGGCGAGATCGACGACATCGACCACCTGGGCAACCGTCGCGTCCGCTCCGTCGGCGAGCTGATGGAGAACCAGTACCGCGTCGGCCTGCTGCGCATGGAGCGTGCGATCCGCGAGCGCATGAGCTCGGTCGAGATCGACACGGTCATGCCGCACGACCTGATCAACGCCAAGCCGGCCGCGGCCGCGGTGCGTGAGTTCTTCGGCTCCTCGCAGCTGTCGCAGTTCATGGACCAGACCAACCCGCTGTCGGAAATCACCCACAAGCGTCGTCTCTCGGCCCTCGGGCCGGGCGGTCTGACCCGTGAGCGCGCGGGCTTCGAAGTCCGCGACGTGCACCCGACCCACTACGGCCGCATCTGCCCGATTGAGACCCCTGAAGGTCCGAACATCGGTCTGATCAACTCGCTGGCGACCTATGCTCGCGTGAACCAGTACGGCTTCATCGAGAGCCCCTACCGCAAGGTGGTGGACAAGCGCGTCACCAACGAGGTGGTCTATCTCTCCGCCATGGAGGAAGGCCGCTACATGGTGGCGCAGGCCAACGCCACGCTGGACGCCGACAACCGGTTCGTGGACGAGCTCATCAGCTGCCGCAAGGGCGGCGAGTACATGATGACCCGCTCGGACATGATCGACCTGATCGACGTGTCGCCGAAGCAGCTGGTGTCCGTCGCCGCGGCGCTGATCCCGTTCCTGGAGAACGACGACGCCAACCGCGCGCTGATGGGCTCGAACATGCAGCGCCAGGCCGTGCCGCTGATCAAGGCGGACTCGCCCCTGGTCGGCACCGGCATGGAAGCGACGGTCGCCCGTGACTCGGGCGTGGCCATCGCCGCCCGCCGCGCCGGCGTGATCGACCAGATCGACGCCACCCGCATCGTCGTGCGCGCCACCGGCGACACTGACGCCGCGGCCCCCGGCGTCGACATCTACAACCTGCTGAAGTTCCAGCGCTCCAACCAGAACACCTGCATCAACCAGCGTCCGCTGGTGAAGGTGGGTGACCGGGTGGAGAAGGGCGACATCATCGCCGACGGTCCCTCGACCGACCTGGGCGAGCTGGCCCTGGGCCGCAACGTGCTGGTCGCGTTCATGCCCTGGAACGGCTACAACTTCGAAGACTCGATCCTGATCTCCGAGCGCATCGTGCGCGATGACGTCTTCACCTCGATCCACATCGAGGAGTTCGAGGTCATGGCCCGCGACACCAAGCTGGGCCAGGAAGAAATCACCCGCGACATCCCCAACGTCGGCGAAGAGGCTCTGAAGAACCTCGACGAGGCGGGCATCGTCTACATCGGTGCCGAGGTGAAGCCGGGCGACATCCTGGTCGGCAAGGTGACGCCGAAGGGCGAAAGCCCGATGACCCCGGAAGAGAAGCTGCTGCGCGCCATCTTCGGCGAAAAGGCCAGCGACGTGCGTGACACGTCCATGCGCCTGCCGCCGGGCGTCACCGGCACGGTGGTCGAGGTCCGCGTCTTCTCCCGCCGCGGCGTCGACAAGGACGAGCGCGCGCTGGCGATCGAGCGGGCCGAGATCGAGAAGCTGGCCAAGGACCGCGACGACGAGAAGGCGATCCTGGAGCGCAGCTTCTACACCCGCCTGAAGGAAACGCTGGTCGGCCAGTCCGTCCTGTCCGCCCCGCGCGGCATCAAGTCGGGCGAGGTCATTACGGAAGAGCTGCTGTCCGGCCTGTCGCGCGGCCAGTGGCGCCAGATCGCGGTCGCCAACGACCAGATCATGGAGAACGTGGAGGCCTACGGCCGGGTGTTCGACGAGAGCATCCAGAAGCTGCAGGAGCGGTTCGAGAACAAGGTCGAGAAGCTGCAGCGCGGCGACGAGCTGCCGCCCGGCGTCATGAAGATGGTCAAGGTCTTCGTGGCGGTGAAGCGCAAGCTGCAGCCTGGCGACAAGATGGCCGGACGTCACGGCAACAAGGGTGTGATCAGCCGCATCCTGCCCATCGAGGACATGCCCTACCTGGCCGACGGCCAGGCGGTCGACATCGTTCTGAACCCGCTGGGCGTGCCCTCGCGCATGAACGTCGGTCAGATCCTGGAGACCCACCTGGGCTGGGCGTCGGCCAACCTCGGCAAGCAGATCGGCCAGATGCTGGACCAGATGCGCCATGCCGAGCCGGAGGCCAAGGCCCCCGTCCTTGAGAACATCAAGGGCCGCATGAAGCACATCTACGGCGAGGCCGCCTACACCGAGGAGGTGAGCGACCTGACCGATGGTGAGGTTCTGGAACTGGCGGGCAACCTGCGCCGCGGCATCCCGTTCGCCACCCCCGTCTTCGACGGCGCGCGGGAGGACGACATCGTCCGCATGCTGACGGAAGCCGGCATCGACAGCTCGGGCCAGATGGTGCTGACCGACGGCCGTACCGGCGAGGCGTTCGATCGCAAGGTCACCGTCGGCTACATCTACATGCTGAAGCTGCACCACCTGGTGGACGACAAGATCCACGCGCGCTCCATCGGCCCGTACAGCCTGGTCACCCAGCAGCCGCTGGGCGGCAAGGCCCAGTTCGGTGGCCAGCGCTTCGGTGAAATGGAGGTCTGGGCGCTGGAAGCCTACGGCGCCGCCTACACGCTGCAGGAAATGCTGACGGTGAAGTCGGACGACGTGTCCGGCCGCACCAAGGTCTACGAGGCCATCGTCCGTGGCGACGACAACTTCGAGGCCGGCATTCCGGAAAGCTTCAACGTGCTGGTCAAGGAACTGCGGTCCCTGGGCCTGAACGTCGAGCTGAACGAGCGGTCCTACTGATCACCGGTTGAGCTTGGGCGGCGCCCTCGGGGGATTCCCCCGGGGGCGCTCGTCCGTCCCGGTTCGCAGCCAATTGAATTCCCAGCCCTTCCCAGGGGAGACGGCTTATGAATGAGTTGATGAACATTATCGGCCAGGTGCAGGGGCCGCAGAGCTTCGATCAGATCCGCATCTCGATCGCCAGCCCGGAGCGCATCCGGTCGTGGTCGTTCGGCGAGATCAAGAAGCCCGAGACCATCAACTACCGTACCTTCAAGCCGGAGCGCGACGGCCTGTTCTGCGCCCGCATCTTCGGCCCGATCAAGGACTACGAGTGCTTGTGCGGCAAGTACAAGCGCATGAAGTACCGCGGCATCATCTGCGAAAAGTGCGGCGTCGAAGTGACGCTGGCCAAGGTCCGGCGTGAGCGCATGGGCCATATCGAGCTGGCCTCGCCCGTCGCCCACATCTGGTTCCTGAAGAGCCTGCCGAGCCGCATCGGCCTGCTCATGGACATGACGCTGAAGGATCTGGAACGGGTCCTGTACTTCGAGAACTACGTCGTCACCGAGCCCGGCCTGACCCCGCTGAAGCTGCACCAGCTTCTGTCGGAGGAGGAGTACATCCAGGCCCAGGACGAGTACGGCGAGGACGCCTTCACCGCGTCCATCGGCGCCGAGGCCATCAAGGTCCTTCTCTCCGCCATCGACATGGAAGAGGAGATGAAGACCGTCCGCGAGGAGCTGAAGGAGACCTCCAGCGAGGCCAAGCGCAAGAAGCTGGTCAAGCGCCTGAAGCTCATCGAGGCCTTCCTGGAGTCCGGCTCGCGTCCGGAATGGATGATCCTGGACGTCGTCCCGGTCATTCCGCCGGAACTGCGCCCGCTGGTCCCGCTGGATGGCGGCCGTTTCGCCACGTCCGACCTGAACGACCTGTACCGCCGCGTCATCAACCGTAACAACCGCCTGAAGCGGCTGATCGAGCTGCGCGCGCCGGACATCATCGTGCGCAACGAGAAGCGCATGCTGCAGGAGGCCGTTGACGCCCTGTTCGACAATGGCCGCCGCGGCCGCGTGATCACCGGCGCCAACAAGCGTCCGCTGAAGTCCATCAGCGACATGCTGAAGGGCAAGCAGGGCCGCTTCCGTCAGAACCTGCTGGGCAAGCGCGTCGACTACTCCGGCCGTTCGGTCATCGTGGTGGGCCCGGAGCTGAAGCTGCACCAGTGCGGCCTGCCCAAGAAGATGGCGCTGGAGCTGTTCAAGCCCTTCATCTACGCCAAGCTGGAACTGTACGGCATGGCCTCCACCATCAAGGCGGCCAAGCGCATGGTGGAGAAGGAGCGGCCCGAGGTCTGGGACATCCTGGAAGAGGTCATCCGCGAGCATCCGGTCATGCTGAACCGGGCGCCCACGCTGCACCGTCTGGGCATTCAGGCCTTCGAGCCGACCCTGATCGAAGGCAAGGCCATCCAGCTGCACCCGCTGGTCTGCACCGCCTTCAACGCGGACTTCGACGGCGACCAGATGGCCGTGCACGTCCCGCTGAGCCTCGAGGCCCAGCTGGAAGCGCGCGTCCTGATGATGTCGACCAACAACATCCTGTCGCCCGCCAACGGCAAGCCCATCATCGTCCCCAGCCAGGACATCGTCCTGGGCCTGTACTACATCACGATGGAACTGCCGGGCTCCGTGGGCGAGGGCATGGCCTTCACCGATATCGGTGAGATCGAGCAGGCGCTCGCGGCCAAGGTCGTCACCCTGCACTCCAAGGTGAAGGCCCGCTACCACACCGTGGACCAGGATGGTACCCCCATCATCACCCGCGTGGAGAGCACCCCCGGCCGCATGCTGCTGTCGGAAATCCTTCCCCGTCACCCGGCCATCGGCTTCTCGATGATCAACCGGCTGCTGACCAAGAAGGACGTGGGCAACATCATCGACGCCGTCTACCGCCATTGCGGTCAGAAGGAGACGGTGATTTTCGCCGACCGCCTGATGAAGCTGGGCTTCAGCCACGCCTGCCGCGCCGGCATCTCCTTCGGCAAGGATGACATGGTCATCCCGGCCGAGAAGGAGACGCTGATCCATGAGGCGCAGGAGCGCGTCAAGGAGTACGAGCAGCAGTACCTGGACGGCCTGATCACCCAGGGCGAAAAGTACAACAAGGTGGTCGACGTCTGGTCGGAAACGACCGAAAAGGTCGCCGGCGCCATGATGAAGGTCATCGAGCAGCCGCGCCCCGGCGTCGGCGTCAACTCGGTGTACATGATGGCGCACTCCGGTGCCCGTGGCTCCGCCGCCCAGATCAAGCAGCTGGCCGGCATGCGCGGCCTGATGGCCAAGCCCTCGGGCGAGATCATCGAGACGCCCATCATTTCCAACTTCAAGGAAGGCCTGACCGTGCTGGAGTACTTCAACTCCACCCACGGTGCCCGTAAGGGTCTGGCCGACACCGCCTTGAAGACGGCGAACTCCGGTTACCTGACGCGTCGTCTGGTCGACGTCGCCCAGGACGCCATCGTCGTGGAAAACGATTGCGGCACCACCAAGGGCCTGACCATGCGCGCCGTCATCGACGGCGGCGAGGTCATCTCGCCCCTGTCGGAGCGTATCCTGGGCCGTTGCGCCTCGGTCGACGTGGTCGATCCGCTGAGCGGCAAGGTTCTCGTTCCGGCCGCCGGCCTGATCGACGAGCAGGCCGTGGAGCTGATCGAGCGCGCCGGCATCGACACCGTGCTGATCCGCTCGGTGCTGACCTGCGAGACCCGCGAGGGCGTGTGCGGTTGCTGCTACGGCCGCGACCTGGCCCGCGGCACCACCGTGAACATCGGTGAGGCCGTCGGCGTCATCGCCGCCCAGTCGATCGGTGAGCCGGGCACGCAGCTGACGATGCGTACCTTTCACATCGGCGGTGCGGCCCAGCGTGGTGCCGAGCAGTCGTCCGTGGACAGCAGCCTTGACGCCAAGGTCGTCGTGAAGAACCGCAACATGGTTCTGAACGGCGAGGGCGTGCCCGTCATCATGGGCCGCAACGTGGAACTGGCGCTGTTCGACAGCCAGGGCCGCGAGCGCGCCCGTCACCGCGTCCCCTACGGCGCCAAGCTGAACAAGCTGCTGGTCGAGGACGGGGTGATGGTGAAGAAGGGCGATCGCCTGGCGGAGTGGGACCCCTACACCCTGCCGATCATCACCGAGCGGGAGGGTGTCGCCAACTACGTCGACCTGGTCGAGGGCGTGTCCATGCGCGAGGTGGTCGACGAGGCCACCGGCATCTCGTCCAAGGTGGTGGTCGACTGGCGGCAGCAGCCGCGCGGTGCGGATCTCCGCCCCCGCGTGACCCTGCGCGACGCCAACGGCGATGTCATCAAGCTGCCGAACGGCGTGGAAGCCCGCTACTACCTGAGCGTGGACGCCATCCTGTCGGTGGAGAACGGCGCGCATGTGAAGGCCGGTGACGTGCTGGCCCGTATCCCGCGTGAAAGCTCCAAGACGCGTGACATCACCGGCGGTCTGCCGCGCGTGGCCGAGCTGTTCGAAGCCCGTCGTCCCAAGGACTTCGCCATCATCTCGGACATCGACGGCCGGGTTGAGTTCGGCAAGGACTACAAGACGAAGCGCCGCATCGTCGTCGTTCCCAACGACGAGAACGAGACGCCGCGTGAGTACCTGATCCCGAAGGGCAAGCACATCTCCGTGCAGGAGGGTGACTATGTCCAGAAGGGTGACCTGCTGATGGACGGCAACCCCGTCCCGCACGACATCCTGGCCGTCATGGGCGTGGAGGCTCTGGCCTCCTACCTCACCAACGAAATCCAGGACGTCTATCGTCTGCAGGGCGTGAAGATCAACGACAAGCACATCGAGGTGATCGTTCGCCAGATGCTGCAGAAGGTCGAGATCGACGAGCCGGGTGACACCACGCTGCTGATCGCCGAACAGGTCGACCGCGCCGAGTTCGAGGCCGAGAACCGCAAGGTTCAGGCCCGCATGGACGAAGGCGAGGGTGGTCTGCGGTTCGCCCGCGGCCGTCCGGTGCTGCAGGGCATCACCAAGGCCAGCCTGCAGACGCGTTCCTTCATCTCGGCCGCCTCGTTCCAGGAAACGACCCGCGTCCTGACGGAAGCCGCCGTCCAGGGCAAGTCGGACAACCTGGAAGGCCTGAAGGAAAACGTCATCGTCGGCCGTCTGATCCCGGCGGGTACCGGCAGTGTCGTGAACCGCCTGAAGCAGATCGCCGCCGAGCGCGACCGTGAACTCTCCGCCTTGCAGGCGGGCGAGGATCCGGCCCTGCCGGCGGACGTCTCGACGGAACAGCCGGCCGCCTGAGGCGATCGACTGTCTGAGTAAAGCGAGGGGCCGCATCCCTGCCGGGGTGCGGCCCTTTTCTCATTTCGTCGCAGCGACGTTACAGGGGATGTAGCGCGCCCCTGGTCTGGTCCGTCGTGGGCAGAGGCTGGCCAGGGTGCCAGGCCGCAGCCAACTCGTGGGCACGCTGCTGGATGTTGGCCGGCAGTTGCTGTTCCAGCGCCGCCCGCATCTTGGCGATGTCGGGGTCATCGCTGGGGCTCAGCAGCACCAGGATGTAGGCCCGGGTCGGGTCGTGCGGCACGTCCTCGCCGGCCAGGGTCTGGGCGGCCAGGAAGCGCAGAGCTTCGGGATCGCCTTGAGTGGCGGCGCGCTCGCACCACATCAGCGCCGCCTGGGTGTCCTTCGCCACGCCCACGCCGTTGTAGTAGATCATGGTCAAGTTGTCCTGGGCCTGCAGGTCACCCTTGGCCGCGGCCTGCCGGAACAAGGTGATGCCCCTTGCCTGGTCTTCCGGCACGCCGCGCCCCAGGAAATAGAGCGAGCCCAGGTTGTTCAGGGCATGGGCCTGGCCTTGCGCCGCCGCCTTTTCGTACCACATCCGCGCTTTGGCATTATCAGGGACGAAGGCCGGCGTTTCGCCGGTGGCTGTGATGGTTACCAGCGGCTCTTCATAGAGCCAGCCCAGATAGGTTTGCGCATCGGCATTCCCTTGCTCCGCCAGGGGCGTCAACTGGGCCAGGGCTTCCGCATAGTGCTTGGCCTTGAAGGCGGCCATGCCCTGTTCAAGGCGGGAGCCGATGTCCGGCCAGAGGCGGGCCGCATCGGTGATGGGAGGGCTGTCGGTCTCTGCAGCGACGCCCGCTCCCGCCAGGGCAATGAGCCCCAAGGCAGCCAATACCGCCACGGCAAGCCGCCGCGGTTTGCGTAACGGTCCCACGGCCCTGTTCCCCACCTTGCACTCCCATTCATCTGCCTGCCTTTCAGCGTGTAATGAGACGATGACGGGCAACTAAGGCGGGATGATGGCGCTGATATCCCACATCTTGGACATCCCGAAATCCAGGCAGCGATATATCAACCTTTACAGCAGGCTGCCCACTCAGCTTTCGCCGGGCACATGCCATTTCCGCGGAATGTTGGGGAAGAAGCCCCATTGGGCCCAAGGCACGTCATTGCGGTTCGAAGGGCGGGATGCCAAGCCCCATTCCGGTGGGTCAGGGAACCCGTGCCAGGTATTCTGAACCAGAATCAAGCTTTCGCCGTCCATGGTGGAAAAGAAGGCGATGTCGTTGGTAATGAACCAGTCCCGTTCATGGCCAAAAAGGCCTTCCTTGGGGAATGCGTTGAAGGGCACCGCCTGCCAGACGATGGCTTTGGCGGCTCGGATGTCGTAGCCCTTCCGCTGCTCGGCGGCTGCGTCAGCAAGCAAGTCCCAAGGCCAAGACTCCCAACCCAGCCCCAAAGCGCCCAGGATGCTCAAGTCTCATCCCCACAACGATGCCTTTCAAAGGGACTTTATCACTCGGCGAGGTGCTGGAGCCGGTTAAATTTCCTATGTCCGCGTCGCCGTCGGCAGCGGCTGGCCGGGGCGCCATGTCTTGGCCAGGGTCTGCGCCTCCGCCTTCTGGGCGGTCGTCAGTTCGCCGTCCAGGCGGGTGCGCAGGGCCTGGGCGTCGGGGTTGTCGCCGGACAGCACGGTCAGGGTGTAGGCCAGCACGGGGTTGCGCGGCAGGCCGGCGCCGGTGTCGTAGAGGCGGGCCAGCAGGGTCTGGGCGTGCGGGTTGCCCTGGCGGGCGGCGGCGCGGGCCCAGTGGGCGGCTTCCGCGTCATCCTTGGGCGCGTCCTGACCGAGATAGTAAATCATCGCCAGGTTCATCTGGGCCTGGGCGTCGCCCTTCTTGGCGGCCTTGCGGAACAGGCTGATGCCCTTGGCCGCATCCTTGGGGACGCCGTTGCCCAGGTAGTAGAGGGAGCCTAGGTTGTTCAGGGCGTGGGCGTGGCCCTTGTCGGCCGCTTTCCGGTACCAGGCCTGGGCGCGGGCGTAATCCACCGGTACGCCCAGCCCCTTCTCATACATCCAGCCGAGATAAGTTTGGGCCTCTGCATCGCCTTTGTCGGCGGGGGGCGCGAGTTCGGCCAGGGCGGTGGAGTAGTCCTTGCGCTCGAACGCGCCGACGCCTTTCTGCGTGTTGGCCAGGGCCACCCCGCCAGCCAGGGCGGCGCACAGGGGCAGCAGGGTGGCCGCCAGCACGGCGGATTTGCGCCAGGAACCATGTTGCATGCCCAAACCCTCCAATCGCTGCGGCCCCAGGGCCGACGCTGTCCGTCAGCATCAGCGTGGGCAGCCATTGGGGCGGGAAAGGGGCAGGGGAAGGGAGGGGCTGTGACCAGGCTGTGACATAAGGGCTGGATAAGAAGGGCTACGGCACTGGCATGCGTCCTATTCCTGGCACGCGTCCTATTCAGCGATCCAGCCATAACTCACGACGCGCGGCGGGCTATCCGGTCGCTGGATGACGACATAGTGTTCACCCCAGCCGGCCCACGGGCCCCAATGGGTATAGCAATCGATCAAGACACCGGCAGTGCGCACCCAAGAGGGAACGGGCGCCGGTGACGTGTGGGGCGCGCAGACCATCAGGGGAACGCGTTGAGGTGCGTCGCGGAAGAAGTACCACTCTCTCTCATCCCATCGGCAGCGGCTGATGGGACGTAGAACAGGATGGCGGGAATAGGCCGCTTCCAGAATCTGGGCTGGTGCATCGCGGAACGCGGCCGGGTCGTTGGCGAAGGCGGAGGACCCCACACCGACGCATCCATAAACGACCCCGGCGCTATCCGGTCCAGGCGCCTCCTGGTCGATATAAAATTTCAGTGCTGTCTCCAGAGCGGCATCCGCGGTTGTGACCGCCGGGGGTGCCATGTCGCTGGTGCATCCGGGCAGCAGCGCGGGCACAAACAAAAGGCAGGTCAACCGAAGGGCAGGGCGCCGCCGCATCACTTTCCCATCTTTTTCACAGCGTTTACCGCCTGGTCCAGGGCCTGCAGGAACTGCGACTTGTCGCGCTTGGCCATGGGGGCGTTGCCGCCCTGGACCACGCCCATGGCGCGCAGGTCGCTCATCAGGGCGCGGGTGGCGATGGCGGTGCCGATGGATTGCGGGGTGAAGGGGCGGCCGGTGGGCCCGATCACCCGGCTGCCGGCCTTCAGGCAGCGATCCGCCAGCGGGATGTCGGCGGTGATGACGATGTCGCCCACGCCGCAATGGGTGGCGATCCAATCGTCGGCGGCGTCGAACCCATCGCTGACCACCACCAGCTGCACCAGCCCGCCTGGCGGCACCCGCAGCGGGCCGTTGGACACCAGATAGGTCTTCAGCTGGTACCGCTCCGCCACCTTGAACACCTCTTCCTTCACGGGGCAGGCGTCGGCGTCGACATAGATATCCAGCATAGGGTTTAAGGCTTTCGAATGCGTGCCGCCCGCGTTGCGCGCGGGTGGGATGGTGGGGTAAAAGGCGTCGCCGGCTGGGTTCAGACCCTGCCCTTGTTGCCACCCTTTGTGAAGAGACAGCCCATGGCGTCGTACCAATATGTTTATGTGATGAAGGGTGTGACCAAGGTCTACCCCGGCGGCCGCAAGGTTTTCGAGAATATCTGGCTGAGCTTCTACCCCGGCGCCAAGATCGGCGTGCTGGGTGTGAACGGCTCGGGTAAGTCCACCCTGCTGAAGATCATGGCCGGCCTGGACAAGGACTACAACGGCGAGGCCTGGGCCGCCGATGGCGTGTCCGTCGGCTACCTGCCGCAGGAACCGCAGCTGGACCCCAACAAGAACGTCCAGGAAAACGTCATGGACGCCCTGGGCGCCACCAAGGGCCTGCTGGACCGGTTCAACGAGGTCAGCAACGCCATGGCGGACCCGGATGCCGACTTCGACGCGCTGATCGCCGAGCAGGCGGAGCTGCAGGAGAAGATCGACGCCGCCGACGCCTGGGACATCGAGCGTACCGTGGACATCGCCATGGACGCCCTGCGCTGCCCCCCGGGTGATGCCGACGTGACCAAGCTGTCGGGCGGCGAGAAGCGCCGCGTGGCGCTGTGCAAGCTGCTGCTGTCCAAGCCCGACATGCTGCTGCTGGACGAACCGACCAACCATCTGGACGCCGAAAGCGTCGCCTGGCTGCAGCGCTTCCTGGCCGACTACAAGGGCACGGTGGTGATGGTCACCCATGATCGTTACTTCCTGGACAACGTCACCGGCTGGATCCTGGAACTGGACCGCGGCTCGGGCATCCCCTACGAGGGCAACTACTCCAGCTGGCTGGAGCAGAAGGAAAAGCGCCTGGCCCAGGAAGGCCGCACCGAGGACGCGCGCCAGAAGCAGCTGGCCCAGGAACTGGAATGGGTGCGGCAGAGCCCGCGCGCCCGCCAGGCCAAGTCCAAGGCCCGTATCCAGGCCTACGAGGAATTGTTGGCCCAGAGCACGAAGGAGGCGATCACCGACACGCAGATCGTCATTCCCGTGCCGCCCCGCCTGGGCAACGTGGTCATCGAGGCCGATCACCTGAAGAAGGGTTTCGGCGACCGCCTGCTGATCGACGACCTGTCCTTCCGCCTGCCGCCGGGCGGCATCGTGGGCATCATCGGCCCCAACGGCGCCGGCAAGACCACCCTGTTCCGCATGATCACCAACCAGGACACGCCGGACGCCGGCACCTTCAAGGTGGGTGAGACGGTGAAGCTGGGCTATGTCGACCAGAGCCGCGACGCCCTCAATCCCAACAAGACGGTGTGGGAAGAGATCTCCGGCGGCCTGGACATCATCGAGCTGGGCAAGAAGTCCATGCCCAGCCGCGCCTATGTCTCCGCCTTCAACTTCCGCGGGTCCGACCAGCAGAAGAAGGTGGGGCAGCTGTCGGGTGGTGAGCGCAACCGCGTGCACCTGGCCATGATGCTGAAGTCCGGCGCCAACGTCCTGCTGCTCGACGAACCGACCAACGACTTGGACGTGGAAACCCTGCGCGCCCTGGAAGAGGCGCTGGTCAGCTTCGCCGGCTGCGCCGTGGTCATCAGCCACGATCGCTGGTTCCTGGACCGCATCGCCACCCACATCCTGGCCTTCGAGGGCGAAAGCCAGGTGGTCTGGTTCGAGGGCAACTACCAGGACTACGAAGCCGACCGCAAGCGCCGCCTGGGTTCGGCTGCCGACCAGCCGCACCGCATCAAGTACCGCCCGCTGGTGCGCAACTGAGCGGCTAGGGTCAGTGGAATGGGGAACGGGGAGCGGTCATGCCGCTCCCCGTTTTCGTTGGTGGCTCATTCGCCCCGGGCAGCATCCTGCATCACCCGGCGGAACTGCTTCAGCGGGCAGTCCATCGCCGGGCCTGCCTGGCTGCACCCGGGGATAAACACGGGTGCCGACAGGGGCGGCTGGGCCTCGGTCAATGGGGTCAGGATGCGCAGCTGGTCCAGGCTTTGCGCCGTGAAGCGGGCGCGGATGACCGTTTGGCCGTCCGCCCGGCGCCAGCGTTCCAGCACCAGCGCCGATCCCGGGGGCACCTGGTCGGGCTGATAGCCCGGCAACGCCCAGTCCAGGCGCAGCAGGCCGGCCAGCAGCAGGAGGGTGCCGTCGTGGCCTACCAGCACGGTGACGGCGGGGCCGTCGCCGGCCAGCAGGTCGACCAAGTGCCGGGCGAGCGGCCCGGCGCCCACGCGGGCGATGTAGGGGGTACGCAGCCGGGCGTCCAGGTCGGCGGCATGTGCGGCCCCGGCGCGGTTCAGCGCGTCGGCGTTCACCCGCCCGCCCAGCAGGCTGGCCAGCGGTGCCCCATCGGCATAGGCCATGATCAGGCTTTCCGTCAGGCCTGACGCCGTGGCCAGCGGGCTTTGCAGGTTCAGCCAGTCCTCGCCCTGGCCTCGATCCAGTGACGACGGCACGTCGGTCAACAGCCGGCGGCCGGCCAGCCTGCCACCGGGCTGGGCCTGCGCGCGGCATTCCGCCGGGGCGCAGTTCAGCAGCAGGCGCTGCAGGGCCTCCACCGTGTCGGCATGCGCCGCCGTCCAGGCCGTGGCGTCACCGATGCGCCCGCGCACGGCGGCCAGGGCCAGGTCGGGATCCAGATGCGTGGCCCCTGCCGGCACCGGGTCGAACAGCGGATCGGCCTTGGTCGCCACGGTGTCGACGCGGGCGGGGCAGCCGGGCAGCAGCTGTTCGGCCAGCGCCCGCCCCGTCTCCACCGTGCGCTGGGGCAGGTTGGCGTGCACCCGGGCGGCGGTGCAGCCGCCCGCCGGCAACAGCCCCAGCGCCCGGTAATGCTCCCGGTAATAGGCGCCGAACAGGCCGGCCGCCCGGAAGCCGTGGGCCGTCAGGTGGCCGGGCGGCACGGCGAAGGCCGGCCAGGCCTCCGCCGTCCAGCGTCCCAGTTCCTCCGGCGTGGACATGGCGGCGCGGATGCCGTGCCGGGTCAGGATGATCACCCGTTCCAACTGGTCTTCTGCCCCGGCCGCCTCCGGCCGGGCGGGCAGGGCCAGCAGCAGCATTGCCGCCGCCAGCCCCCGCAGCAGGGCCGTGCCGCGCATCAATACTTCGCCCGCACGCCGAACCGGAAGGTGCGGCCGAAGTCGGTATATGTCGCGAAGATGCCGTTGTTCACATACTGGCTCTGGGCCGCACCGGTGACGTTGATGGCCTCCGCCGTCAGCGTCAGGTGGTCATCCACCGCGTAGGTCGCGTTCAGGTCCAGGGTGCCGAAGGCCCGGTCGTTGACCGACGATAGCCCATTGGTGCCCACCTGGTTCAGGATGTTGCCCGTCCAGCTGTAGGCGGCGCGCACGCCGATAGGGCCCTTCTCATAGAAGGCGGTCAGGTTGTAGCTGTGGCGGGCCACGCCGGCCAGGTCGGCCTCGAAGAAGCGGCCGGTGGTGATGTCGTGGTAGGTCGCCCCGGAGTTGGTGATGGTGAGGTTGGCCAGGAAGCCCAGGCCGTCGAAGGGGGCGGGCAGGAAGGTGAACAGCTGCTGATAGGCCAGCTCGCCGCCGATGACATGGGCGCCGCCGCCGTTGACGGGCGCGGTCAGCAGATAGTTCTGCCCGTCCACCACCAGCGGGGTCACCTGGTTGAAGGTGAAGGTGCTGATATCCTTGTAGAAGAAGTCGGCGATCAGCGCGCTGCTGCGGGTGAAGTACCACTCGGCCGAGGCGTCGTACTGCCAGGCCTCGTACGGGCGCAGCTGCGGGTTGCCGCCGCTGGCGGTGAAGATGGTGTTGGAGGAGTTCAGCGTGATCTGCGGGCCCAGGCTGGACAGCGACGGCCGGGTGATGACCTTGGAGGCCGCCAGGTGCAACTGCACGTCGGGCTGCAGCTCCAGCACGAGGTTGGCCGAGGGCAGGGCGTTGGTGTAGATGCGCTCGTACCGCACCGGGATGGCCTTGGTGCCGCTGGTGGCGCTGCCGCTGGACGTCTGGTCGGTGTTGGTGACGCGCACGCCGGCGTCGCCGCGCAGGGGCAGGCCGAACAGGGTAGTGGACAGGCTGGTCATGACGTAGCCGGCGCCGATGGTTTCCGTCACCTTGTAGGAATTGCGCTGATCGGCGGCGGTCAGCGGCTGGTTCACCAGGTTGGGATCCATGCGGCTGTAGAAGGCGCTGGTGTCCGGCACCAGCCAGGTGCGGGGCAGGGTGCCGGAGGCGTCGGCCAGGAAGCCGCTGACCGGGAAGCTGTCGTAATAGCTGGCGGGGAAGTATTGGCCGGCGATGTTCTGGGTGATGGTCAGGTCGCGGCGGTCATAGTCGCGGCCCCGGTCGCGGTACTTGGCGCCCATCTGGATTTTGGAGAAGGGACCCCAGTCCAGGTCATGCTCCGCGTCGAACTGGATGGCGCCTTCCGTGTCCTTGGCGTTCTCGGTACGCCATTCCAGGCGGCGGCCCGGCAGCAGGGTGATGGAGTTCAGGTCGGCGGTCAGATAGTTCAGGCTGGGCACGCCATCGTCCGACGACGGCATGCTGAAGCTGACCTGGCCGGCGGACCCCAGGATGCGGGACCGGCGGATGGGCGTCGGGGTGCCGCTGTCGGCGCGGTTGTAGGCGCCATCCGCCGACAGGGTCCAGCCGGCGATGCGGTATTTGCCGTTCAGGCCCACCTGGTAGTTGGTGTGCAGCAGGTCGGACTCCTCGCGCCCGATCTGCACGCTGACCGGCGCGGTCGCCGCCACGACGGCGCCGTCCCGGATGGACACGCTGCCCGGCACCGCCTTGGATATGGTCCAGTCGGCGGAGTAGGTCTTCTCGTCGTAGTGCATGTTCAGCCGGGTGAACAGCACATCCAGCCCGACTTCCAGATTGTCGTTCGGCGCCCACTGCGCCGCCGCATTCATGCCCACGCGGCGGCTGTGCTGCATTTCCAGGGTCGGGCGCACGCCGCTGGCGTCGATCACCGCGCCGCTGTCGGCCTTGCCGTCGCCGTTGGTGTCGATGCCGTTGGGGTAAAGGGTCCAGTTGCTGCCCAGCACGCGATCCTGGCGCACCGTGCGCTCGTCATATACCGCAGCCAGCAGGACGCCGAAGGTCTTGGCGTCGTTGTTCCAGCTGGTCAGGCCGGAGACGTGGGGGTCGGCGGCGTCGGCCAGCTGAGCGTAGCTGCCGCTGGCCGAGCCGGTGAAGGTCAGGTCGCCCAACTCCAGCGGGCGAAAGGTGCGGATGTTCACCAGGCCGCCGATCGCGCCCTCATCTTGGCTGGCCAGGGGGCTTTTCACTACCTCGATGCCGGACACCAGCTCCGACGGCAGGGTGTCGAAGCGGAAGTTGCGTCCCGACTGGCCGCTGTCGCGCACGTTCTCGTTCACCGCCATGCTGCGGCCGTTCAGGGTGGTGACCTCGAAATCGGGTCCCAGGCCGCGAATGCGGACGAACAGGCCCTCGCCCCGGTCGCGGGAGATGGTGACGCCCGGGATGTGCTGCATGGCCTCGGCCACGTTCTGGCTGGGGAACTTGCCGATGTCCTCCGCCGAAATGGCGTCCACCACATTGTCCGCCTGGCGCTTGGTGTCCAAGGCGCGGGTGACGCTGCCGGCGAAGCCGGTGACGACGATCTCCTCCAGCGGGCTGGCGTCGGCGGCAACCAAGCTGCCGGCGGGCGCAGTCGCCGCCGGGGCGGCGGTCACGGCCTTGGTGGCCCCCATCTTCAGCACGACACTGTCACCATCCAGCGTGTAGTCCAGCCCAGTGCCGGCCAGCAGGCGGCCCAGCGCGTCCGGCGTGCTGAAGGCGCCGTTGAGGCCACCGGTGCGCTTGCCGTCCAGCAGCGCCGGGTCGGCCAGCACCTGCATGCCGGTGGCGCGGGAAAAGGCGTTGAGGGCGCCACGCAGGTCGCCGGCGGCGATGGTGAACTGCGTCACGCTTTGCGCCGCCGGGGCGGCCGGCGCCGTGGCGGTGAGGGCGGCCGTGGCCAGGGCCAGAGCAGAGGCCGAGGCGCGCAGGCGGCGCAGGCGGCGCAGGGTGCCAGTGAGCGGCGTGTCCAGGTTCTTCATTCTTGTCCCCAAATCCCGTGGCCGCGTCCCCCCGTGGGCGCGACCTCGGGCCGGAAGACGACCGGCGGTGTCGAAACCGGACATCGAATTTTATGAAGCTTATGAGACGCAGGCTCGAAGGCTCAGGCCGCGGGAACCAGCAGCAGCCGGTCGGCCTGCCGGTCCACGGTGAAGCCATGCACCCGGCCCAGCGTGGCCAGCAGCCGCCCTGGGTCGTCCAGGCGGAAGCGGCCGGAAACCTGACGCGTCGCCAGGCGGCTGTCGGTCAGCACGATGGGCAGCGCGCTGCGGCGGCTCAACCTCTCCGCCAGCCGGCCCAGGGTGATGCCCTCCGTCTCCAGCCAGCCCTGGCGCCAGTCCTCGGCAGCGGGGTTGAAGTCCGCCAGGGCCTGGAGCTGGCCGTTGTGCACGGCGGCGCGTTGGCCGGCCGTCAGTTCCCGGCCCGTGCCGGCGCCGGCGGCGGTGAAGCGCACCCGGCCGCGGTAGACCGACAGTTCCACCACGTCGCGCGTCAGGTCGACGTCGAAGGCGGTACCCAGCACGGTGATGGCGGCACGACCGCCGGCCTCGATTTCAAAGGGCCGGTCACTGTCATGCGCCACGTCGAAATAGGCCTCCCCCCGGCTCAGGGTCAGCCAGCGATGGCCGTGGCCCAGGCGCGCCTCAACCACCGTATTCCCGTTGAGGTTCAGGGCCGTGCCATCGGGCAAGGTGACGGTGCGGCCTTGGCCGCTGGCTGTCTCATAGCGCAGCGGTGTCGCCATGTAGCGGTCGATGTTGGGCCAGACAACAACCAGCGCCAACGCGGCGCAGGCCGCCAGGGCCAGGCCGGGCAATAGGCGCCGCACCCGGGGGATCGCATGGAACATGGGCCGGCGGGCCGGGCGCGGCATGGCATCCAGGCCGGCCATCGCCTCGGTCAGGGCGGGATCCTCCAGGGTGGCGTGCAGCGCTTGATAGCTGTCGCGATGGCCAGGATCGGCCGCCAGCCAGGCTTGGAAGGCGGCTTCCTCCTCCGGCGTCAGGGGCGCGTCGGCACGGCGCAGCGCCCAGCGGGCCGCCTCTTCCACCGGGCTGGGGTTCCAGACATCGCGACGCTCGGCCATCACGGCAATTCCTCCTGCCGCGTGGCGCGGGGGCGGGTGCGCTCACTGCGGGACATCTCCTGGTGCAGCCATTCCAAGGCGCGCACCACATGCTTTTCAGCCGCCGCCTCGCTGATGTCCAGCGTCTGGGCGATGTCGCGCAGGCTCTCCCCCTTCAGGCGGCGCCGGACGAAGACCTCGCGGCGCAGGGGCGGCATGGCATCCAGCGCCCGTTGAAAGGCGGCGACGCGCTGACGATGCATGATCACCTCTTCCGCCCTGGGGGCGTCGCAGGCCAGGTCGTCGCCCAACTCCTCGGTGGACGCCCGGCGGCTGGCGCGGAAATGATCGCGCACCAGATTCTGGGCGATGCGGAAGCAGAGGGCGGCGCTGTCGCCCACCGTGCTTTTCAGCCGGTAGGTGAACAGACGGATGAAGGTTTCCTGCACCAGGTCTTCGCTGACCCAGGGATCACCCACGCGGCGCATGATGAACCGGTAAAGACTGGTGCGTTCTGGAAGCGAATCCTCGGTCATGGCGTGCGCCTTTGGCCTTCGATGGCGCGGCCTCTATCACCAACCGCCATCATTTGCGACCCCCCGCGCGTGACATTCTCATGACCGGCACCCCGCCTTAAGGCGGAGGGGGCGCCGGCAGCAGGTGGGCAGCCACGGTGGTTTCGAAGCCTTTATCGCGGGTGATTTCACCGGCGGGCGCCACGGTCCATAGCCAGGTGGCCAGGGGCTCCCCCGGCAGTGTTAGGCCGAACAAGGGGTCCTCGACCCTTTGAATGCGGCCTTGGCCGTCTAGCCACCGCCGCTCCACATCCGCCAGGATCAGGCACGGCGCAGCCAGGCGCGCGACATGGTCCAGGTGCGCCCGCACGATGTCCGCCGCCAGGGCATCGGCCGCCGTTTCCCCTTCCTGCGCCGCCACCAGGCCGCGCGCCGCCAGCGGCAGCTGCGAGGCCAGGTTGAGGGAGAGAACCAGGTCCGGCGATGTTTCGGCGTACGCGTCGCAATGGGGCTTCAGCGGCCGGCCGGCGACAATGTCGGCCACCGTCCCCGTCAGATCCACCAGGTCCAGCGTGATTTTGGGATCGCGCCAGGCGCGCCATCGGGCTCCCGGCCCGTGGGCGATGTCGGCCAGGATGATGCGGCCGAAGCGGGGCGTCAGGATGTCCAGCGGCAGGTCCAGCAACGGCCCGGACCCCAGCACCAGCAGGGTGCCGCCCCGGCCGAAGCGCTGCGCCGCCTGCGCCACCGCGCGGTGGCTGTTGGCCAGATGGGACGCCCACGCGGCCCGCTGGCGCCGGGCCCGCGCCGTGATGGCGGCGGACTCGTGATGATAGCCCAGCCGCTGGGCGGCGGGCGGGCAGAGCGTCAGCCGGCTGGCGATCCATTCCCTAAGCATGACGGGAGGCTACGGCGCCCCGCGCCAAAAGAAAATGGCGCCCCGGGGTCGTTGCCTCGGGACGCCATTCCAACTGCCAATTCTCTCGGATGCCGGCCTTTACTGGGCCACGCCGGCGTTGGCCTTCTGAATCCGGTCGCGCAGGGCTTCCAGCAGGGCGTTGAAGTCGCCGCCATGGCTTTCGATCACCGACGCGAACTCCGACCGCTGGGTCAGGCTCATGCTGACGTTTTCCACCACCACGTCGATGATGCGGAAGCTGCCGTCCTTGGACCGCAGGCGCCAATCGACGTTCACCGCCGGTCCGTTGGAACGGACAACCTGGCTGTTGACGATGGCATCCTTCTCGCCGTCCGGCTGCGCGGCGCCGACCTTGAAGGTCTCGCCCGCGTACTGGCTGAAGCGCTCGGAATAGACCGAGACGATCATGGTCTGGAACAGCTTCATGTATTCCTGGCGCTGGGCGTCGTTGGCGACGTTCCAGTAGCGGCCCAGGACGAAGCGGCCGATGGTCTGCAGGTCGAAGTTCTGCTGCAGCAGCTGGGTGAAGGTGGACTGGATCTCCGCCTTCGAGGCGCCAGGCTTGGACAGGACGCCGATGGCCTTGTCGCCCAGGCCCTGGACGAACTTCACGGCCGCACCGGCATCCGCGGCGGCCTGGGCGGGAGTGGCGAACGGCAAGCCCAAAGACAGGGCAAGGCCCATCGTGGCGGTGCCGAGCAAAAGGGTGCGGCGCGTCAGCATGTTGGTCATGGCCTTGTTGATCTCTTCGTGTGTCAGGACAGTCTGTCGGGGACGGGGGCGGATGCAGTGATGGGTGTCACGGCGGGGCAGTACAGTTTCAACACCCGACCGATGCCGGTGATCCCCCGGAGCCCGGGGCCTTTCTATTACGGGTCAGGGTTCTGGGAGTAGTCGGGAATGCTGGGGTATTGGCGCGGATCTGCCTTGCCGTTCAAGACATAGCCATCACGCTGCTGCCGGTAGGCGGCGCGTATGGCGGCGTAATAATCGACGCTGTTCTTGCGCAAATCGTCCAGCGCCTCGAAATAGGTCGAACGCACGTCCAGCACCGTCAGGCCCACGCGGGTATAGTTGGCCCAGTCATTATTGGTGTTGCTGGACACGCGGGTGACCGGGTCACCCCATGCTTCAAGGCCGAAGCCCACGGCGTCGCGGACGGATGAGGCGCCCAGGAAGGGCAACACCAGGTAGGGCCCCTCGTCTATGCCCCAGACGGCGAAGGTCTGGCTCAGGCTCTCATAGTGGTAAGGGATGCCGTTGGCCGCGGCCACGTCGACCAGGCCGCCGATGCCCACTGTGGAGTTGATGACGAAGCGTTCCACGGTCACGCCGGCGCCATCCCAGTCGCCCTGCAGCAGGTTGTTGGCCAGGGTGAGGGGGGAGCGCACGTTGTTCAGCACGTTGGACACGGCGTCGCGCAGCGCCGCTGGGATGGCCCAGCGGTAAGCCTGGGCCACAGGGCGTAGCACGGCCTGGTCAACCTGATCGTTGAACCAGAAGATGCCCCGGTTCATGCCTTCCAGCGGGTCGTTGGCCTCGGGCCCCGCGAGGGCCGGGTGCTGGGGGGAACCATCGGGATTGTGGGCGCAGGCCGAGACACCCAGCAGCATCCCTACCGCAAGTAAAGCGGGGGCCAATCGCCGCCGCCGATGCGCCGGGAGCCGTGTCGGCATGGAAGAAACCAAGGGCCCGCCCTGCGGGATCGGCGACATCAGGCGCATGCGTCAACCCACGGTTAAATTGGTTATTGGTGAATGATTGGCATACTTTGTGGCCAAATCCAGGCGCCACTAAGAGGTGGGCCAAGGTGGGGCCATTTTCTATCTGACCTTCGATATAGGGGTCGGCCATCGGACGAGTGGGCGGGTGCGACCGCGCTTCCGGGCCGGCGCTGGGACTTAGACCATTATATCGCCTTGCCCATCGTCCGTGTGGCGCGTTTGCCGTCTCGTATCGTTGTCATTATTCTCTCGCATAAAGACATCTTTATATGTACAAATGATCCCATAGACTGCGGTGGCACGGGATCGTCGGACCATGGATTTTCTGCTGGGGGCCCTGAAGGCGGCGGCTGAGCCGACGCGCCTGCGTCTGCTGGCCCTGTGCGCTCATGGCGAACTGACGGTCAGTGAGCTGACGCAGATCCTGGGGCAGAGCCAGCCGCGCGTGTCGCGGCATCTGAAATTGCTGTGCGATGCGGGGCTGCTGGACCGTTTCCGCGAAGGCATCTGGGCCTACTATCGCCTGGCGGAGCGGGGGGCGGTGGCGGAACTGGCGCGGACCCTGGTGGATGCCATCCCGGCGGACGACCCCGGCCTGGCGCTGGACCTGGAGCGGCTGGATCAGATCAAGCGCGCCCGGCAGGAAACGGCGGCCCAGTATTTCCGCGACAACGCCGCCCGCTGGCATGAGGTGCGCAGCCTGCACGTGCCCGAACGCGAGGTGGAACAGGCGCTGCTGGCCCTGGTGCCGGGCGGCGGCATCGGCGACCTGCTGGACATCGGCACCGGCACCGGCCGCATGCTGGAGCTGTTCGCCCCCCATGTCACCCGCGCCCTGGGCATCGACGCCTCGCGGGAAATGCTGGCGGTGGCGCGGGCTAATCTGGAAAAGGCGGGCCTGCGCCATGTGCAGGTGCGGCTGGCCGACATGTACCAGGTCCCCGTCCCCAGCGGCAGCCAGGACATGGTCATCATTCACCAGGTGCTCCACTACGCTGAAGATCCGCAGGAGGTGCTGGTGGAGGCCGCGCGCGTGCTGCGCCCCGGCGGCCGTGTGGTGGTGGTCGACTTCGCCAGCCATGATCTGGAGAACCTGCGGACTGACCATGCCCACCGCCGCCTGGGTTTCACGGATGCCGAAATGGCGCAGTGGTTCGGCCATGCCGGTCTGACGCCGGCCCAACCCGTGCACCTGCCCGGCACTCCCTTGACCGTGACCCTGTGGTCCGGCCAGCGGCCCGCCTGATAGCCCCGAAGACTCCGAGAGAGCCATGACCATCGTGACCGAGACCGCCGCCGATACGCCGCTGGCCCGCCAACTGGGCGGGGGGGAGCCGCTGGTGACAGTGCCGCGGGACCTGCGCGTCAGCTTCGAATTCTTCCCACCCAAGACGGAAAAGATGGAACAGACGCTGTGGCAGGCCATCCGTCGCCTGGCACCGCTGTCGCCGGCCTTCGTCTCGGTCACTTATGGTGCCGGCGGCTCCACGCGTGAACGCACGCATGCCACCGTCACCGCCATCCAGCAGCAGACGGGCATTCCGGCCGCCGCCCATTTGACCTGCGTCGCGGCCACCAAGGAAGAGATCGACACCATCGCGCGCGCCTATTGGGATGCCGGCATCCGCCATATCGTGGCGCTGCGTGGTGACCCGCCCCAGGCGGCGGACGGCAGCGGCGGCCTGGGCGGCAGCGGCTACCAGCCCCATCCCGGCGGCTACGCCTACGCCACCGACCTGGTGGCCGGGCTGAAGCGGGTGGCGGACTTCGAAATCTCGGTGGCCTGCTTCCCCGAAACCCATCCCGAGGCCGCGAGCGCCGCCGCCGACATCGACAATCTGCGGCGCAAGGTGGACGCCGGTGCCACCCGCGCCATCAGCCAGTTCTTCTTCGATACCGACAAGTTCCTACGCTTCCGTGACACGGTCGCGGCGGCCGGCATCGACATCCCCATCGTGCCGGGCATCCTGCCCATCACCAACTTCGGCCGCGCGGTGGAGCTGGGTGCCAAATGCAACTGCGTCGTGCCCGCCTGGATGGATGAGCTGTTCGGCGGCCTGGACGCGGAACCGGAGACCCGCCAGCTGGTGGCCGCCACCGTGGCCGTGCAGCAATGCCTGCGGCTGGAGCGGGAAGGGGTGCGGGATTTCCATTTCTACACCCTCAACCGCGCCGACCTGACGGTTGCCATCTGCCATATGCTGGGGGTGAGGGCGCCCAAAGCCGTCTGAGCGTGCCCGAAATCGCGAACCCGCAGTCGCGGTCCCAAAATCCGGATGATGCCACCGCGCCGCCACGGGCTCGCCATTCTCGTGGCTTTAGGTTAAATCCGCCGGTAGGCATTCTTGCAAACGATGATTGCAAGGAATTGGGCCGGTACTGACTTGATCCGGCGGGCACGCCCGCTGGTCCGGACGACAGGGTGGACCGTCATGACACGATTGATGCACCGAGTGATGGGGGCGGCCGTGCTGGCCGGCACCCTGATGACCGCTGGCGGTGCGCTGGCGGGGGAAATCACCCTGTACTCCGAAGCCTTCTTCCGGGGCGAGGCGCTAACCATCCGCGATGGCGTGGAAAACCTGGCCGACATGGGGCGCTGGAACGACCGCGCCAAATCCATGATCGTGCGCTCGGGCGAGTGGGAGGTGTGCAAGGACTCCGGCTTCCGCAACTGCAAGCGGGTGGGGCGCGGCACCCGGATCGGCGATTTGGGCGAAATCGGCCTGTACAACGCCGTCTCCTCCGCCCGGCAGATCGATGGCCGCTACTACCAGCCGGAACCGCCTCCGCCGCCCGTCTACGACCCGCCGCCCCCGCCCTCATACGGCCCACCGCCCGGTTATGGCGGCGGCATCACCTGGAACAATGCTCCCTCGGGCCCGCCGGCCTATGACCAGCCACCGCCCCCACCGCCCAGTTATGGTGGTGGCGTCACCTGGAATGACGACCGGCGGGACGGCCCCCCGCCCATGGGCGACTGCCGCCGCCGCATCTATGACGCCTTCGTCCAGCGCTTCGGCCCGCCGGGCGACGTCAATTTCCGGGGTGAGGAGTGGGAAGGCCGCATCTTCTGGAATGGGGATCGCTGGCACTATCGCTGCACGCCGGAGCAGATCAACATCTGGCAGTGATGATGGGGGATGGGAATGGCAGGTGTCACCGCGCGGCTGCTGATTTCCGCAGGCCTGATGTTGGGTGCCACCCTGCCCGGGACCGCATGGGCATACGACGCCATGGTCATCCTGTATTCGGGACAGGACCGGGGCGGAAGTACCCTCGATATTGAAGAGGATACCGAGAACTTGGCCGGCGACGGTTGGAACGACCGGGCGCGGTCCCTGACGGTCACGGGCGGAACGTGGGAGGTGTGCCGCCACGCCGGCTATCGTGACTGTGAGACGGTCAGGGCTTGGGACGTGGTCAACGACCTGTCCCGCATCGGCCTGGACCAGGCCATTTCCTCCGTACGCCGGATTGACCGGCCGGCGCCGGAACCGGCGGCGACCACCGGCACCGGTTCACCCATTGTGTGGAACACCAGACGGCCGACGACCCTATGGTCCCTCACCAGCGCGGGCGACTGCCGACCCGATATCCGTGCGGCCTTCGCCCAACGCTTCGGCTCCTCCGGTCAGGGCGAGTTCGACGGCGGCCCAAGCGAGGGGCGCCTCACCTGGGACGGCAAGGTGTGGGGCTATAACTGCGCCTACCGCCAAACCGACATTTGGCCGGAGGGTTAGCCGGACAAGGGGCGCAGCCTCACGCCGCCGCCGCGTCCCCGGCGGCGGTGGGCTCATAGTTCAGGTTGGGGGCCAGCCAGCGTTCCATGGTGGCCATGTCCATGCCCTTGCGCGCGGCGTAGTCCGCCACCTGGTCGCGCTCCACCTTGCCCAGGCCGAAATACTTCGCGTCCGGATGGGCGAAGTACAGGCCGCTGACGGCGGCGGTGGGGGTCATGGCGTAGCTCTCGGTCAGCGTGACGCCGGCGTTCTTCTCCGCGTCCAGCAGCTGCCACAGGATGCCCTTCTCCGTATGGTCGGGGCAGGCGGGGTAGCCCGGGGCCGGGCGGATGCCCCGGTACTTCTCCGCGATCAGGTCCTCATTGCTCAACGCCTCGCCGGTGGCGTAGCCCCACAGCTCGGTGCGCACGCGCTCATGCATGCGTTCCGACAGGGCTTCGGCCAGGCGGTCGCCCAGGGCCTTCAGCAGGATGGCGCTGTAGTCGTCGTGCGCCGCCTCGAAGGCCTTGGCGCGCTCCTCCAGCCCGATGCCGGCGGTGACGGCGAAGCCGCCCACCCAGTCGGCCACACCCGTCTCCTTGGGCGCCACGAAGTCGGCCAGGGCCAGGTGCGGGCGATCACGGCCGGCCTCGCGCGCCATCTGCTGGCGCAGGGTGTGCAGCGTGGCCGTCACCGTCGTGCGGCCGGCGTCGGCATAGACCTCGATGTCGTCGCCCACGGTGTTGGCGGGCCACAGGCCGACCACGGCGCGGGCCGTCAGCCACTTCTCGCCGACGATCCGTTGCAGCATGGCCTGGGCGTCGGCATAGAGGTTGCGCGCCGCCTCGCCCACCACGGCGTCCTCAAGGATGGCGGGGAAGGTGCCGGCCAGTTCCCAGGCCTGGAAGAAGGGGCGCCAGTCGATGCGCGACACCAGTTCCGCCAGGTCGTAATCCTCGAACACCGTCAGGCCGGGCTTCAGTGGCTGCGGCGCCTCGTACGCGGCCCAGTCCAGCTTGGCGCGGTTGGCGCGGGCGTCGGCGATGGGCAGCCGAGCGCGGCCGGCCTGAGCGCGGGCGTGGGCCTCGCGCATGCGGGCGTAGTCGCCCTTCACACCCTGGGTGTAGTCGCCCCTGGCCGCCAGGCTGATCAGGTTGCCGGCCACGCCCACCGCGCGGCTGGCATCGATGACATGGACGACGGGGCCCTGGTAGGCCGGGTCGATCTTCACCGCCGTGTGCACCTTGCTGGTGGTGGCGCCACCGATCAGCAGCGGCAGGTCGAAGCCCTCGCGCTGCATCTCCTTGGCCACGAACACCATCTCGTCCAGCGACGGGGTGATCAGGCCGGACAGGCCGATGATGTCGGCCTTCTCCTGCTTGGCCGTCTCCAGGATCTTGGCGCAGGGCACCATGACGCCCAGGTCCACCACCTCGTAATTGTTACATTGCAGGACGACGCCGACGATGTTCTTGCCGATGTCGTGCACATCGCCCTTCACCGTGGCCAGTAGCACCTTGCCGTTACTGCGGCTGGCGGCCCCGTCCTTCTCCGCCTCGATGTAGGGCAGCAGGTAGGCCACGGCCTTTTTCATGACGCGGGCCGACTTCACCACCTGGGGCAGGAACATCTTGCCGGCGCCGAACAGGTCACCCACCACGTTCATGCCGTCCATCAGCGGGCCTTCGATGACCGACAGGGGGCGATCGGCGGCCTGGCGCGCCTCCTCCACATCCTCGTCGATCCAGTCGGTCAGGCCGTGCACCAGGGCGTGGGTCAGGCGCTGGTTCACCGGCGCCTGGCGCCAGCTGAGGTCCGCTTCTTTCCTGGCGCCGCCGCCCTTGTACTTCTCCGCCACTTCCAGCAGGCGGTCGGTGGCGTCCTCGCGGCGGTTGAGGATGACATCCTCCACCCGCTCGCGCAGCTCGGCCGGGATGTCCTCGTACACCGGCAGTTCACCGGCGTTGACGATGCCCATGTCCATGCCGGCGGCGATGGCGTGGTACAGGAACACGGCATGCATCGCCTGGCGCACCGTTTCATTGCCGCGGAAGCTGAAGGAGACGTTGGACAGGCCGCCGGAGACGTGGGCGCCCGGCAGCTCCGCCCGGATGCGGCGCGTGGCGTTGATGAAGTCGACGGCGTAGTTGTTGTGTTCCTCGATGCCCGTGGCGACGGCGAAGATGTTGGGGTCGAAGATGATGTCTTCCGGCGGGAAGCCCACCTTGTTGACCAGCACGTCATAGCTGCGGCGGCAGATCTCCACCTTGCGGGCTTCCGTGTCGGCCTGGCCCTTCTCGTCGAAGGCCATGACCACCACGGCGGCGCCATAGCGGCGCACCTTCCTGGCCTGGGCGATGAAGGCGTCCTCGCCTTCCTTCAGGCTGATGGAATTGACGATGGCCTTGCCCTGGACGTTCTTCAGTCCCGCCTCGATCACGCTCCACTTGGAACTGTCGATCATGACCGGCACGCGGGCGATGTCCGGTTCCGAGGCGATCAGGCGCAGGAAGCGGACCATGGCGGCCTCGCTGTCCAGCATGGCCTCGTCCATGTTCACGTCGATGATCTGGGCGCCGCCCTCCACCTGCTGGCGGGCGACGGCCAGGGCCGCCTCATAATCGCCGTTCAGGATCAGCTTCTTGAACCTGGCCGATCCGGTGACGTTGGTGCGCTCACCCACATTGATGAAGATGGCGGTGCGGGGCTGGGTCATGGCGGCTGATTCCGGAAGCGAAACGAGGGGCGGGACGCCTGGGTCTGGAGGGGATGGTTTAAAAGGCCGGCATCTCGAACGGCTCCAGCCCGGCCAGGCGCATGCGCGCCGGTCGGTCGGCCGGCGGGCGCGGGGTGATGCCCTTCACCGCCTCGGCGATGGCGCGGATATGGACGGGGGAGGTGCCACAGCAGCCGCCGACGATGTTCACCAGCCCGTCGCCGGCCCAATGGCGCAGCGCGTCGGCCATCTGCTCCGGCGTCTCGTCATAGCCGCCGAACTCGTTGGGCAGGCCGGCATTCGGATGGGCGCTGACGTAAGTGTCGGCGACGCGGCTCAGTTCCTGGACGTAGGGGCGCATCAGGTCGGCACCCAGCGCGCAGTTCAGGCCGATGCTCAGCGGCTTCACATGGCGCAGGCTGTTCCAGAAGGCCTCCGTCGTCTGGCCGGACAGGGTGCGGCCGGAGCGGTCGGTGATGGTGCCGGAGATCATGACCGGCAGTTCCAGCCCCTTTTCCTCCAGCACCTCGTCGACGGCGAACAGGGCGGCCTTGGCGTTCAGGGTGTCGAAGATGGTCTCGACCAGCAGCATGTCGACGCCGCCGTCGATCAGGCCCTCCACCTGGGTGCGATAGGCGGTGCGCAGCTCATCGAAATCTACGTTGCGGAAGCCGGGGTCGGTCACCACCGGGCTGATGGACGCGGTGCGGTTGGTCGGACCGATGGCGCCGGCGACGTAGCGCGGGCGCGACGTATCGGCATCCTCCAGCGCGTCACCGGCGGCGCGGGCCAGGGCGGCGCCGGCCTTGTTGAACTCATAGGCCAGGTCTTCCATGCCGTAGTCGGCCAGGCTGATGCTGGTGGAGTTGAAGGTATTGGTCTCGACGATGTCGGCACCGGCGTCGAAATACTGCTGGTGGATTTCCCGCACGATCTGCGGCTGCGTCAGGTTCAGCAGGTCGTTGTTGCCGCGCACGTCGCGGTGCCAGTCCTTGAACCGCTCCCCGCGATAGCCGGCCTCATCCAGCTTGTAACCTTGGATCATGGTGCCCATGGCGCCATCCAGCACCAGGATGCGCTGTTTCAGCAGCTCCGGCAGGCGGGCCAGGCGTTCGGAACGGGTCAGGGCCATGATCACGCACTCCACCGGCGGGGCCCCCAGGGCATGGAAGCGGCCGGTTGTCAGGTAACAATGTTCGCCACCCTAGTCATGTGGGGATACAGATGCAAACATAAAGATGTCTTTATGTGATGCATGTGTCGCAGGCGCCATGCGCTTTTGTGGTGGCGCGCATTGACGGCGATGGCGGTGCGTGCCTAGAAGCGGCTAGGACTGAATTCGTAGGGGACAGAGGGTGCCGCAGACGGCGGAGCAAGAGGGGCGCGGGCGCCGGGCGGTGGCCGTGATCGGTGCCGGTCCCGCCGGCCTGATGGCGGCCGAGGCGTTGGCCGGCAGGGGCATCACCGTTACCGTCTATGACGCCATGCCATCACCGGCGCGCAAGTTCCTCATGGCGGGGCGCGGCGGCCTCAACATCACCCATTCCGAACCGCTGGACCGCTTTCTCACCCGCTATGGCGCGGCAGCGCCGGTGGTGGCGCCGTGGATCAGGCGCTTCACGCCGGACGACCTGCGCGCCTGGGTGCACGGCCTGGGTATCGAAACTTTCGTGGGCAGCAGCGGCCGCGTCTTCCCCGTAGGCCTCAAGGCCTCCCCCCTGCTGCGCGCCTGGCTGCGCCGGCTGGATGGGCTGGGCGTGACGCTGAAGGCCCGTCACCGCTGGACCGGATGGACCGACGACGGCGCGCTGGCCTTCGACACGCCGGAGGGGCCGCTGGTGGTGGCGGCGGACGCCACCCTGCTGGCCCTGGGGGGCGCCAGTTGGCCGCGCCTGGGCTCCGACGGCGGCTGGGCGCCCTTGTTGGCGGCGAAGGGCATCGACCTCGCCCCTTTCCGCGCCGCCAACGCCGGTTTCGACGTCGCTTGGTCCCCCGCCTTCATCGAGCGGGCGGAGGGCCAGCCCCTGAAGCGCATCGCCCTGTCCTTCGCCGGCCAGACCAGCCGGGGGGAGGCGGTGGTGACCCGCACCGGCCTGGAAGGCGGCGCCCTCTACGCCCTGGGCGCGCCGCTGCGGGAGGTGATCGCTCGCGACGGCCAGGCGGTGCTGCGCATCGACCTCAAGCCCGATCTGGACCTGGCCGCCATTACGGCGCGTTTGGCCAAGGCGCCGCCGTCGGAAAGCCTGAAGAACCGCCTGCGCAAAGCCCTGGGGCTGGAGGGCGTCGTCCCCGCCCTGCTGCGTGAGGGCGTCCCGCCCGCCGATCTCGCCACCCCGGCCGCGCTGGCCCAGCGCCTCAAGGCCCTGCCCATCACCCTGACCGCCATCCGCCCCATGGACCGCGCCATCTCCACCGCCGGCGGCATCACACTGACCGAACTGGACGATCACCTGATGCTGCGCCGCCTGCCGGGTGTCTTCGCCGTGGGGGAAATGCTGGACTGGGAAGCGCCCACCGGCGGCTATCTGCTGCAGGCCTGCTTCAGCGGGGCGCTGGCGGCGGCGGAGGGGATGGCAGTGTCGTGGCCTTCTAGTGTGCAAACAGAGAACGCATATTAAGAAATACGGGGATAATTTTCGAGAATCTAGTTCTCCCGCTGAAATTTTTTCTTTTGGAGAGGATGTTCGACATCAAGCTCAACACGTTCTTGCGTCGCCCTCATGCGCGCGTATCCGCGCATCATCTTTTCACGGAATTCATACCAACCTGAGCGGGTTCCTATTAATATGGAGTCTCTTGCCTCAGTTTTCATTTGGTTCATTCTTGAGTAGAATGTATTCTTCGCTAAAGGTTCTTTGCCCCTGGTTCGCATTATTCTCTCATATGAGCTTATAATTTCTTTCGTTGGGCGTTGTAGCTGATGATCATCAGCTACTGCCCATAAAATTTCTTCGCAATCATTGCTATAAGTTTGGGTTGCTTTTTCATAGGGCTTCTTCAGGTAAGGTTCAATTACCGAGACCGCGTTATTGATAGCCCTTTCGAAATGATCAGCTCTAACTTTCAAATCAGGACTGTCCTCATAAATTATCCAGAATAGCTTTTCGCAAATGAGGTGGATGAAATGCGGAAAACCGTCGCTAACCCGGGCTATGCGTAGCGCGGTTGTTTTATCGATAAAAATATTCAAGGCTTCCGACGCGGATTTTATAATTTCCAAGCGGGGATCAAAATCCAGACGCTCAAGTTTTACAGTGTGAAATTGTCGATAAGCTGACTCGTGAGTGGCAAAAAAAGTATCTATGGCTTCACCGATTCCGCAGAATATGAACTTTACATTTATACTAGAGTCGCCTAATTCTTTGATATACGAAGCAAATTTTGCCGCTTCAGACTTGTTTTTTAACATATCGAATTCATCAATTATAATAACCGGGTGCGCAGAGTGGAATGACATTAGAAATTTTGTAATTAAAACAGCTTCATTAATTGATTTGGGTTCGGGTGGGATCCCAGCTTCTATGGATTGGCGCATTTCTGCCGAAAATGTGCCTACCTTAAGTCCCACAGCAGCATCTAGTTTTTGTTTTAGTATTCTAGGATCTGCCGGAAAGGCCCGGCAGAAAATATCATGAACGACTTTTGTGAACGTTCCATTCTCTTCACAGATAACGCGTATCGGATGTTGGTCAGAAGACTGTTGTTGATGTGCGGCCGTCTGTGCCAGTGAGGTTTTCCCAACTCCCCGGTACCCATAAATAAAAATTTGGCGGCCAATTTGATGCCACGCGCGCCGTATTTCGGAAAGTTGCGCATCGCGGCCTTTAAGAAGCTCGACTGAATCAATGGCATGCGAGGGTGACAAGACAGTCGCCATTTTCTTGGCAAACTCATCCTCCGGCAACCGATGCTCATTCATAAAGCAAGCCCCGCAACTCAATGGACGGACGCCCGATATGCTGCCCTGGCTCAGGGTATTTTTCTACCAGAGATTACGCTTAGGCATTCTTGGCTGATTCCTTAGGCGCCGCTACCCAAATCTCACCGCACCGGCACTGGTATGGCCGCCGTCGACTTCACCTCCTCCATCACCATATAGGTGTGGGTCTGGGCCACGCCCGGGATGCTGGACAGCTTGTCGCCGAGGAAGGCGCGGTAGGCCGCCATGTCGGCCACGCGCACCTTGATCAGGTAGTCGAAGCCGCCGGCCACCATGTGGCATTCCTGGATCTCATCCATGGGGGCGATGGCGTCGGCGAAGATTTTGAAGACGTCGGGGCTGGTGCGGTCCAGCCGCACCTCGATGAAGGCCATCAGGCTGCGGCCCAGCCGTTCCGGGTCCAGCCGCGCCGCGTAGCCCTGGATGTAGCCGTCGCGTTCCAGGCGCCGCACCCGCTCCAGACAGGGGGTGGGGGACAGGTTCACGCGGCGGGACAGTTCCACATTCGACAGGCGCCCATCCTCCTGCAGGATGCGCAGGATGTTCAGGTCGATGCGGTCCAACTGGTCGGCGGTTTGGCGGGTCATATTTTCATCGTCCGAAGGGCGTCTTCGCCGGATGATATACTGAAAAATGCCCTAAATTGGCGGGAAATATGCCGGTGATCTCGCCATAATCCGCGACATTAATCGCCCACCCCAGCCCCAGGCAGTGTCATGTACCAGGCGACCGCCCCGTCCAGCTCTTCCTCCCCGGCCACGCCCGACCTTGACGGCCCCCGCGCGGCCCTGCGCCGGGCCAAGCATCTGAACGAGGAGACGGCGGTGCGCGCCCTGCTGGCGGCGCACGGCCTGATGGCGGAAGAGCGCCGGGCCATCGACGCCCAGGCGGTGGACGTGGTGAACGCCGCCCGCGCCCGCCGGTCGGAGCTGGGTCCCCTGGACGCCTTCATGCAGGAATTCGGCCTGTCCAACCAGGAGGGCATCGCCCTCATGTGCATCGCCGAATGCCTGCTGCGCATCGCCGACCCGGCCACGGCCGACCGGCTGATCGCCGAGAAGATCATGAAGGGCCAGTGGGACCAGCACCTGGGCCAGTCCGACAGCGCTTTCGTCAACGCCGCCGCCTGGGGCCTGATGCTGACCGGCCGGGTGGTGGAGGTCGATACCAAGAAGCAGGGTGACGCCCCCGGCCTGCTGCGCCGCTTGGTCCAGCGCTCGGGCGAGCCGGTCATCCGCGCCGCCATGATGAAGGCCATGCGGGTGATGGGCGAACACTTCGTCATGGGCCGCACCATCGCCGAGGCGGTGGCCGAGGCGAAGAAGGCCAAACCCGAGGGCACCGTCCATTCCTATGACATGCTGGGCGAGGGGGCGCGCACCTGGGAACAGGCCGACCGCTACCAGGCGTCATACCTCAACGCCATCGACACGGTGGGCAAGGCGGCGGCGGGCCGTGGCCCTTACGCCGCCCCCGGCGTTTCCATCAAATTGTCGGCCCTGCACCCGCGCTATGTCTTCGCCAAGCGCGCCGACGTCATGGCCCAGCTGCTGCCGCGCGTGAAGGACCTGTGCCTGGCGGCCAAGCGCTGGGACATCAACCTGACCATCGACGCCGAAGAGGCCGACCGCCTGGACATCTCGCTGGATCTGCTGGAGGCCCTGGCGCGCGATGGCGACCTGGCTGGCTGGAACGGCCTGGGCCTGGCCATCCAGGCCTATCAGAAGCGCACCGCCCATTTGGTGGACTGGCTGGCGGCGCTGGCCCGTTCCGCCGGGCGCCGGCTGATGGTGCGCCTGGTGAAGGGCGCCTATTGGGATACGGAGATCAAGTTCTCCCAGACCCAGGGCCACGCCGACTATCCCGTCTACACCAAGAAGGCGGCCACCGACCTCAGCTACTTGGTATGCGCGCGGCGGATGCTGGCGGCCAAGGACGCCATCTACCCGCAGTTCGCCACCCATAACGCCTACACCATCGCCGCCATCCTGCACTTGGCGGGCGACAACCGCGACCTGGAGTTTCAGCGCCTGCACGGCATGGGCGACCTGCTGTACGCCGCCGCCCGCGACCGTCTGAAGAACGTGCCGCGCGTGCGCATCTACGCGCCCGTCGGCACGCATGAGGACCTGCTGCCCTATCTCGTCCGCCGTCTCCTGGAGAACGGCGCCAACAGCAACTTCGTCAACGCCTACATGGACCCGGCCATTCCGGTGGGCCAGGTGGTTGCCGATCCGATCGCCCTTTTGGAGGCTTTGCCCGTGCTGCGCCATGCCGGTATCCCCACCCCCGACAAGCTCTATGGTGACGACCGCGCCAACTCCCGCGGTGTCGACCTGACGGACGAGGCCACGGTGCGGTCCTTGCGCGCCGGCATCGACGCCGCCTTGGCCCAGTCCTGGGCGGCCGGCCCCATCGTCGGCGGCCAGGATCTGGCCGGCCAGAAGGCCCGTCCGGTGCTGGACCCATCCGACCGCACCCGCACCGTGGGCACCACCGCCGATGCCACGGCAGAGCATATCGACCGCGCCCTGGCGCTGTCCGCCCAGGCCCAGCCCGGCTGGGACGCGCTGGGTGGCGAGGGGCGCGCCCGCATCCTGGACGCCATGGGCGACGCGCTGGAGGCCGATACCCCGGCCCTGCTGGGCATCCTGATCCGCGAGGCGGGCAAGACCTGGGGCGACGCCGTCGCCGAGGTGCGCGAGGCGGTGGACTTCTGCCGCTATTACGCCGATCTGGCCCGCAAGCAGTTCGGCGCGCCCACCCGCCTGCCGGGCCCGACGGGGGAAAGCAACGAGCTGTCGCTGCACGGCCGCGGCACCTTCGTCTGCATCAGCCCGTGGAACTTCCCGCTGGCCATCTTCACCGGCCAGGTGGCGGCCGCCCTGGCCGCCGGCAACGCCGTGGTGGCCAAGCCGGCGGAACAAACCACCCTGGTGGGCGCCCGCGCCGTGCGCCTGTTCCACAAGGCCGGCGTGCCGGGCGACATCCTGCACCTGCTGCCGGGCGATGGCGAGACGGTGGGCGCGGCCCTGGTGGCCGACGCCCGCATCGGCGGCGTGGCCTTCACCGGCTCCACCGAGACCGCGCGCCTGATCAACCGGGCGCTGGCCGCCCGCGACGGCGCCATCGTTCCCCTGATCGCCGAGACCGGCGGCCAGAACGCCATGATCGTGGACAGCACCGCCCTGCTGGAGCAGGTGGTGGACGACTGCATCACCTCCGCCTTCCAGTCGGCGGGCCAGCGCTGCTCCGCCATGCGCGTGCTGTTCGTTCAGGACGACGTGGCCGACCAGATGGCGCACCTGCTGAAGGGCGCCATGCAGCTGGTCACCCTGGGCGACCCGATGGACCTGGCCACCGACGTTGGCCCCATCATCGATGAGGATGCGAGAGAGATCCTGGTGGCCCATGCCGCGCGCATGGACCGCGAGGCCAAGCTGATCCATGCGTGCGATCCGGGCGCGGCCCTGGCCAACGGCACGTTCTTCGGGCCCCGCCTTTATGAGATCGACAGCCTGAAGCGGCTGCCGCGCGAAGTGTTCGGCCCCATCCTGCATCTCGTGCGGTGGAAGGCCGACAGCCTGGACCAGGTGCTGACCGACATCGACGCCACCGGCTATGGCCTGACCCTGGGCGTGCACAGCCGCCTGGAAGGCCGGGCGCAGGAGATCTTCCAGCGCCTGAACTGCGGCAACACCTACATCAACCGCAACATGGTGGGCGCCGTCGTCGGCGTGCAACCCTTCGGCGGCCACGGTCTGTCCGGCACGGGCCCCAAGGCCGGCGGCCCGCACTATCTGCTGCGCTTCGCCACGGAAAAGACGCTGACCGTGAACATCACCGCCTTCGGTGGCAACGCCGACCTGCTGGGCCTGGGCGGCTGACCAGTCACGGCGTCGGATAGTCAAGACTCGGGCCAAGACTCGGGTCCTGATTACCCTTGGATGATGGGGTTAGGGCGGGGCGGGCACTTGTGGCGACTGGCCATGAGTGTCCGCCTCGCTCTTTTGGGGGAGGCTTTTCCGATTCCGCCCTGGCCTTTTTCCCTATAGGAACGCCGCACAGCCTTGGTTCGCCAGGGACTTGCGTTGGCGGCCCGTGAGGGACATTCTGTCGCCAACGTCCGGCGGTGCATTTGGGGCAATGGCCGGCAGGGGGGTTGGAAGAGTCATGACGGAGAGTGTGGAAGCGCCGCTGGTCCTGATCGTTGAGGACGAGCCGGCGACCAGGGCCTTGCTGGCGGGATACTTTCATCAGGCCGGTTTCATGATCGCCGAGGCGGCCAATGGCAAGCAGACGCGGGAAGCCATCATCCGGCAACCCCCGGATCTGGTGCTGCTGGACATCGAGCTGCCGGACGAGGATGGTTTTTCCATCGCCCGCGACATACGCGAGATTTCCAACGTCGGCATCATCATCGTCACCCGGCGCGCCAATGAGGACGACCGTGTCTTCGGTTTGGAAACCGGTGGCGATGACTATGTGACCAAGCCACCCAACCCGCGTGAGCTGCTGGCCCGGGCGCGCAACCTGCTGCGCCGGACCCATCCCAGCAAGATGCGCCGGGCCGAGGGCACCGTGCGCCGTTTCGGCGGCTGGACCATCGACCTGGCCCGTCGCCGCCTGATCGACACCCAGGGTGTCGAGGTGCGGGTGACGCGGGGTGAGTTCGAGCTGCTGGCCCTGCTGGTCCGTTCTGGCGGCCGGGTGGTGACGCGCGACCAGTTGATCGACGCCGTCAGCGGCACCGACCGCAATCCCAGCGACCGCACCATCGACGTGCTGGTCAGCCGCCTGCGCCGCAAGATGAACGACGGCGGCGCCCAGCCGCGCCTGATCCTGACGGAAAAGGGCCTGGGCTACCGCCTGGGCGCCGACGTCACTGGCCCGGCGTAAACTCCGCGGCAGCGTCTGAAACGCCACGGGCCCGATCCGGCTGGATCGGGCCCGTTTGGTCTGAGCCGGATGGGCGTCAGTCCTTCAGACTGGCACGAAATTCGTCCAGCACGGTCAGGTCGCCGCCCACCCGGGCCAACAGGCGGGTGGCCTCGCGGATGCCTTCGTCGTTATGGCCCTGGCGCAGCGCATGCTCCGCCTTGCGGGCCTGGGCCGACAGGGCGGCCAGCCCCACGGTCTGCGCGCCGCCACCCAGGCGGTGGATCAGCTTCTGCAGCAGGGGCAGGTCCTGCGCCTCCAGGGCCCCGCGCACCGCCGCCACGCTGGCCGGGGCGTCGTCCAGATATTTCTCCGCGATCTGACGCACCAGCTCCGCGCCCAAGTCGTTGATGTGGGCGGTCAGCACGCCCCGGTCCAGGGTGGGCGTGTCTTCAAGTGGCCAGCTCTCGGCCTCGGGGTGCGCAGTCATCGGCGTTTTCCGTTTGTTGTCTTGGTTCGTTGTCTTGTCTGGCTTCCGACCGGGGAACGTTAGGGTCCCCGATGCCTTTATTTTCACACAATGGCGGATGATTTTGGGGCGGTTGTCGCCGGGCGCCTCCAAAGTCGCCGTCAGAGATACCTACTTGGTTTGGACGCAATGCAGCATGCACGGGGGCCGGCGGCTAAAATGCGCATGGCAAAGTGGCGTGAATTGTAACACGCTGATCCGAAGTTTCCCCCGCCGTGACGTGACCTGGAAGAGGATAGTTTCACGATGTTCGACGCCCGCCGGCCCTTGTTCGCCTCTGCCATCGCGGCGGTGATGCTGACCACGGCGGGCGCCGGCCTGGCGCTGGCCGCCCCGGCTGACACCAATGGTGGCGAGCCCAACAGCGCCACCATCCAGTGGGCCCAGAACATCCTGAAGGAGAAGGAACTGTATGAGGGCCGCGCCTCCTCGCGCATGGACCCGCCCACCATCGCGGCACTGCGGCAATACCAGAAGGCCGAGGGGCTGAAGGTTACCGGCAAGCTGGACCAGGACACCATCGCCCGCATGATGGAAGGCCGCCCGGTGGACAAGACGGTCGGCAACCTCGCCGACCCCGCCAGCCGCGCCAGGGCCTCGCAGCCGCGCCTGAAGGAAGAGGACGTGCAGCCCAAGGCCGCCCGCTCCGCCGTGGGGGTGGAGAAAGGCGGTCAGGCCCAGGAAAGCACCGTGCTGAGCGTGTCGCGCAACCCGGGCCCCGCGGCATCGTCGGGGACGCCGGCCGATCTGCCCCCGCCCTCCGTCACCCAGCGCCCTGGCGGGACGTCGAATGCCCAGCCGGTTCCGGGTCAGGACGCGACCAGCACCACCGGCGCCGGCCGCATCGCGGTGGAGACTCAGTCCACCGGCGACACGCCGGAGCAGGCGCCGACCGAGATCACCGCGCCGGACTGGGCGCGCAACGCCCTGCTGGGCTTCGTCGGCGCCCTGCTGGCCCTGATGGCCGGCATCTGGTGGTGGAGCGGCCGCCGCCCCAGCCGCAAGACGCCCAAGCGCGGCCGGCCGGGCGATGTCCGGCGTGAGCCGTCGCTGGGTGGGGAGGATACCCGCCTGCCCGACGGCCGCGTCATGCCCCGCCTGGGCGAGACCGCCGCCCGCCCCAGCCGTCCGCCGGGTCTGCGCGTCGGCCGCTGAGCCGGCAATTTCCAGCCCACCGCGACCCGATTCCGGGGAATTCCAGTCGCGACACCGGCGGCGCGACAGGACATTGCACGGCGGACGCCCAAGTGTTCGCCAAAGCTGCGCCGCGCAATAAAACAACGAAATCGACCGGCCCAGATCCCGCCCCTAAGCTTCGTCTTGCAGACAGTTCCGCCCCCGCCGCATGCGAATGGGCCGGATCACCGGCCCGGCGCCATGGTTCCGGGCCCCAGGCAGGAGAGTGCCCCCATGCTGTTCGACGCTCCGGATTTCGACAATCACGAGCTGGTCCTGTTCGGCCGTGACCCGGAGAGTGGCCTTAAGGCCATCATCGCCGTCCACGACACCACCATGGGGCCCGCCTGCGGCGGCTGCCGCATGTGGCCTTACGCGACCGAGGCCGACGCCGTGAAGGACGTCCTGCGCCTGTCGCGCGGCATGAGCTACAAGAACGTCATGGCCGGGCTGCCCCTGGGCGGGGGCAAGTCGGTGCTGATCGGCGACCCCAAGACCGCCAAGTCCGACGCCCTGTTCCGCGCCTTCGGCCGCATGGTGGAAAGCCTGGGCGGCCGTTACATCGCGGCGGAGGACGTGGGCATCACCGTGGCCGACGTGCAGGTCATGGGCCGCGAGACCAAGCATGTGGCCGGCCTGAACCACGGTGCCGCCGCCAGTGGTGACCCGTCGCCCTTCACCGCCTATGGCGTCTATCTGGGCATCAAGGCCGCCGTGAAGCACCGCCTGGGCACCGATAGCCTGAAGGGGGTGCGCGTCGCTGTGCAGGGCCTGGGCAATGTCGGCAGCCACCTGTGCCAGCGCTTGGCCGATGACGGCGCCGTCCTGGTGGTCAGCGACATCTTCGCCGACCAGGTGAAGCGGGTGGTCGACCGCCACGGCGCCACGGCCGTGGATCCCTCCGTCATCCATGCCCAGGACGTCGATGTTTTCGCCCCCTGCGCCCTGGGCGGCGTGCTGAACGAGCAGTCGCTGCCGCAGCTGAAGGCCAAGGTGGTGGCCGGCGGCGCCAACAACCAGCTGTCGGTGGACGCCATCGGCCGGCAACTGCGGACCTTGGGTGTGCTCTACGCCCCCGACTACGTCATCAACGGCGGCGGCATCATCAACGTCGCGGGCGAGGTCGGCGGCACCTACAGCAAGGAAGCCATCTTGGCGAAAGTGGAGGCCATCCACGGCACGCTGGCGGACATCTTCCGCCGCGCCGACGCGGAGGACCGCCCCACCAACGAGGTGGCGGACCAGATGGCGCGCGAACGCCTGGCTGCCGGCCGCGTCCAGGGCATGGCGAAGGTCGCCTGAGGTCCCGAAGACCATGACGGAAAAGGCCGGCGCCCCGGTGGGGCGGCCGGCCTTTTTCGTTGTGAATCAGGATGATTATGATCCTTACGGTGGGGGTGACTTGGGCGTCGGGCCGCCTATATGATGCCGCCTGCCCCAATCAGGGGCAGGGGTATCCAAGGGGACGGGCATGCAGGAGCTGCGCGCAATCAGCTTCACCGAACGGGAGCTGATGACGGCGATCGTGGAATTCACGGGGCGCCTCAATCGCAAGCTGCCCGTGGGCATGGTGAAGGATCCCATCATCGTCGAGGGGCCGCCCATCACCGTGCAGCTTCCCATCGAGGACGATTACGGCAAGATGCATGAGGCGACCTTCGCCGAGATGGAAGTGGCCGCGGCGCTCGTGAACTATTGCATGACGCGCAAGATCCGCATGCCGGCCAAGGCCGAGAAGGTGCTCCAGATCATCTCCGGCGCCGCCACGCTGGTCATCTGGCTGGGCGAGCAGGAGGTGGGCGCTCAGCGCAAGAAGGCCACGCTGCGCAACCGCTGACATGGGCATGAAGGCGGAATTGTCACAGTTCGTCACGCGTTCAGGTCATGGCTGGGTCGCGGGGCTGTTGACTCACGCATACAATTCCGGCACTCCAGAGCCCATCCTGTCGGGGAGAGGGCGCGCACATCAGGGTCCAATTCCCGGTCAGTTTGAATTTAACCGGTAAACCAGGACCTTTCACCATGACCGACGCCGCCGCCGCCAATTCCGAAGCCGGCCAGATGCCTCCGTTCTACCGGGAGCCCGTTCCCGTCGACATCAGCCGTCACGGGGACTGGAAGCTGAAGCAGCAGCGGACGTTCTCCTACGCCGCCAACGCCAACGCCATTCCGATCGTGGGCGAGGAGTTCATCTCCCTCAACGGCCACTACCCCATCGTCTTCACCCTGGGCAACAACCCGGCCGCGGTGGTTCTGACTGGTGTGCGCCCGGACGAGAACCTGTTCGTCGACGGCGAGGGCAACTGGCGCAAGAACACACCAATCCCGGCCTATGTCCGCCGCTACCCCTTCCTGATGATGGAGACGCCGGACCGGGAGCGCCTGGTGCTGTGCCTGGAAGAGGACGCCAACCTGGTGGGCCCGGACGGCGACGTCCCCCTGTTCGAGGGTGATAAGGCCGGCGCCGCCGGCAATGACGCCCTGAACTTCTGCGCCACCTTCAACCAGTCCGCCGTCGCCACCAGCGCGTTCTGCAAGGAGCTGCACGACCGCGGCCTGCTGGTGGAACAGCGCCTGGACCTGACGCTGTCGCACGACAACAGCCGCATGACCCTCACGGGCTTCACCATCATCGATGAGAAGAAGTTCAACGAGCTGCCGGACGACGTGTTCCTGGACTGGCGCAAGCGCGGCTACCTGGGCCTGGTCTATTCCCACTTCATCTCGCTGTCCCGCTGGAGCATCCTGGCGGAACTGGCGTCGGAGCGGGTGCTGGCCACCAAGGCCTGAGGTCGATCGACCCCATGAATGCGAAGGGCGCTGGTGAGGGATCACCAGCGCCCTTCGTCTTTACATGGGTCAACGACTTCACGTGGCCACCGACCTCAGCCGCGCGGCAGCAAGGTCAGGCGCAGGCCATCCAACTCGGGCCTGAAGTCGATCTGGCAGGACAGGCGCGAGCGGCCGGGCTGGTAGGTCGGCTCCTCCTCCAGCAAGGCCTGTTCATCCAGGCTGGGTGGGGGCAGGCGGCTGGCCCAGCCGGCGTCCACCAGGACATGGCAGGTGGCGCAGGCGCAGGAACCGCCGCAGTCGGCGTCCAGCGGCAGGTCGTGATCGCACAGGTTTTCCATCACGGAGGCCTTCACATCCCCCTCGATGACGTGCTCCGCGCCATCGGCATCGATAACGTGGATCGTGGGCATGGGTCGTTTTCCTTGGGCTGCGGCGGCGAAATCGGACCGGCCGCCGGGATGCCGGGGCCTGCTGGGACCCGTCGGCCGGCGAACGATCGGGCTGGTGATAGTGAAATCCGCAGGCGCGCGCGAGGCGAAAATCCGCAAGCCCACCCCGAAAAACCGTCACGGCGACGCCTCAGCCCCCTGTCAAGCGCCCCTGCCTCGGTTATATTGCCGGATATCCATGGATGTGGCCCGCCGGCCCAGTGCCGGGCGGACCCCCTCCGGGCCCTCTGACCGGGACAGCGCATGACCTTGGAAATCCGCACCTTCTCCATCCGTGACGCCGCGCATGACGAGGACGAGACCCGCCTGGCCTCGTTCCTGCGTACGGTGGAGGTTTCGCGCATCGACACCGCCTATGCCGAGGGGGCTTGGCGCGTGCTGGTCCAGTACCGGGACCTGCGCCGCAAGGAGGAAACGGCCCAGATCGAATCGGCCATCATCTCCGCCATCAACAGCTGGCGGACCGAGGTCGCCAAGTCGCTGGGCGTGGACAAGGAAGAGGTCCTGTCCAACGTCGTGGTGGCGGAGATCGCCCGTTACGCCCCCACGACGGAGATCGAGTTGTCGGTCATCAGCAGCGCCGCCGGCTTCGACGTGGCCGGCCGCGGCGGCCAGATCGTGCAGATCGTCCGCCAGACCATGGAAGACCTGACCAATTGAGGCGCCTGCTGCTCGCCGCCGCCCTGACGTTCGCCGGCTTGGCGGCGGGGACCGCCAACGCCGATGAAGTGGGGTCGTTCAGCAACGACTGGACGGGCAATGAACTGACGGTGGAGGCGGTGCCCGACCCGGACATCCAGGGTGTGACCTGCCACATCGTCAGCTTCTCGCGCAGTGTCATTGACCGGCTGCGCAAGGGGAACTGGTTCGAGGACCCGTCCAACACCTCCATCTCCTGCCGGCAGACGGGCCCCATCGTCATTGGCAAGATCGACACCTCCAAGCATGGCGAGGAGGTGTTTTCCGAGCGCAAGAGCCTGATCTTCAAGTCCATCGCCGTCCGGCGGATCTATGACCGGGCCAACGACACCCTGATCTACGTCGTCTACAGCCGCCAGGTGAAGGACGCGTCGGCCAAGATGGCCATTTCCACGGTGCCGCTGTTCAACGCCAACCCCACCTGGACCAAGGGCAAGCCGGAGCGTTAACGCCCTGTTCAATCGGGGTAAAAAAGCGAGGCCCTTCCCCGACGGACATACATCATTCGGTTGACTACCCACTTGGGCGGCGTCACCCTTTAGGCAGCATCCATACATCGATGGTGCGTTCGGCTTAGTGGCGGGGCTGCCAACAGGCCGGAAGATGGCCTGGCGCGGACGGGGAAGGGCTTCCCCGTCCCGCGGGCGCTATTGCCAGTCGGGGCGGGCGATGGTCTTGGGATTGCTGCGGGACAAGGCGGACAGGCCGCCGCCGTTGAGCGAGCCGCGTGGCGTTTCCTTCGAGGTGCAATACCTGAAGGATGACCATTGGATCACCGAGCAGATCTGCCGCAAGGAGGAGGATGCCCGGGCGTTGGCCGCGCGTATCCTGCCCAACCGCACCGGCGTGCGCATCATCCGCGAATTCGTGCGCCCCGGCCGTGGCGGGGAAACCGTCGACACCATCATCCATACGGAATACCGGCAGGAACCCAAGCGTCCCATAGCCCCGGTCCCGGTGGAGGAGGCGCACTACTGCAAGCTGCCGCAGGAATACCTGGCCTTCGACAGCCGGGTGCTGATCTCGCGCGTGCTGCGCCAGTATCTGGATGAGAAAGGCGTCACCGCGTCCGAGTTGCTGCATAACGCCGGTGAGGCCAAGCGCGTCCTGAACTTCGAGGCGTTGGTTCCCAACGCCGTCAGCCGCATCGCCACCCTGCAGAGCAAGGAGACGGGGGAGGATAGCCGCGCCCGCCGCGACGTCATCCTCGGCGTGCTGGAGGAATTGCGCCAGCGGGCGGAGAAGGCGGTGGCCAACCGCGCCCTGCCGTATCCCAAGGAAATCGGCTTCGCCGCCACCATGCGCCAAGTGGACGAGATCCTGGGCACGGCGACCGCCGGCAGCCCGGACGCGGCGGCGGAGGAGGCGGCCTATCTGGGCAAGGTCATCGTCTGCCGCGACCTGGTGAACATCCGCGGCCTGCTGGGCAAGGCAGAACTGCTGATCGACCTGGCGTCGGATGACAGCCTGCCGGCCGACGACGCGGCGCTGCTGGACCAGCTGCTGGCCGATGTGCTGGGCGCGCCCGATATGGTGCGCGACATGTTGGGCCGCCAGCCTGACCTGATGACGGCCCTGAACCGCATGATTGACCTGATCGGCGGCACGTTCGAGCCCCAGGGGGTCGAGATGTCGCCGCCCTGCACGGCGGCCATCAGCCGCTGGGTGGCGGGGCCCCATGGCAACGAGACCCGCGCGGTGTTGCTGGATTTCCTGCGCCGCCAGGTGCGGGGCACCCAGCGCCTGTCACATGGCGAGCCGCTGCAGCAGATCGCCAAGTATCGCAACCTGGTCAACCGGCTGATGCGGCCCGACGGTCTGCTGGGCGGCCCGGCCATGGCCGAGGCGGTGCTGATGGGCTATCACCGTTTCATTGAGCAAGGCGGGGCCGAGGGGCGCCGGCTGGCACTGGAATCGGTGCTGCAGCTGCTGCCCACGGGGGCGGAGCGGCTGGCCTACCTGGCCTGTCTGGCGCGGTCGGACGTGGGCGCCAAGGACGGTGCCGCCATCGCCGCCCAGGCCCTGGAGATCGCCAACCGCGTGGGCGGCCTGAACGACCTGGTGGATCGCGCCCTGCCGCTGAAACCGAAGATGGAGGCCAGCGCCGCGCTCTATCGCCTGGTGACGGAGGGCGACGCCCTGCCGGGCGACATGGGCGAAAAGCTGGGTGCGCGCCTGGATGACCTGGTGGCAACCTATATCATCGACGGCCGGGTGATCGAGCGGTTGGACGACCCGTCCGCCAGCCTGCGGGTCCGCGCCACCCGCCTGGTGCAGTTCGCGGGGGCGGAGGTGCTGGCCAGCCCGAAGGCCCGGCGCATCGTGCGCGACCAGATCATCAGCCATTTGCGCCAGCCCAACTTCGACACCAAATTCGTCGAAGGGCTAACGACCGAGGCCGAGAAGGCCGCCGTGCTGCGCAATTTCTACGACCTGCTGAGCCGTGCCCAGTTCATGTGATCTGCGACCGCGTCACACAATCCGCCCCAATCGCACCGTGGTCTGCCCCCGGCGCGGGGTGCGCGTAGGCATGACCAGCACGCAGTCGTCGTAGGGCGTGTGCAGGGCGCGTTTGCCGTCCAAGGCCAGCAGGGTGCCGCCGACGGCGATGCGCTCCAGCCCCTGGAATTGCTTCACGAAAGCGAACTCATCCGTTTCCGCCTGGATGACGTGGGTCACGTCCACCACGGTGGGCTTGGCCGGCGTGGCGGGGGCGTTGGCCTCCGCCAGCAGGGTGCGGGCGGTGGCGGCGTCCAGGGTTTCCGACTGCGCCAGGAAGCGGATCAGGCCGCGCCAGGCCTGGACGCCGGCGGCCGGGGCCGAGTGCTGGCCGCATTCCATCAGGATGGCGGCGGCGGCGCTGCCCGGGGCGGAGAAGCGGGGATGGTCGATCAGGCGCATGCCGTCGGCATGCCCGTCGTCCGCCACCACCCAGCCGGGATCGGCCAGCGCCACCGCCAGGGCGCGGGCGCGGGGGGAGCGGCCGCACAGGGTCAGCGCGGGCGACGGCACCTGCATGGAATGCAGGTCCAGCAATAGGTCCGCCGTCAGGATCCAAGGGGCGATGGCCGCCACCCGCGCCTGTTCCCGGCCCTGGGGGTAGACCGGCGGCGGGCCCCGGGCGGGCACCTCCGCCCTGACGCCGGCCCACAGGCGGTTCATGTCGCGGTCCAGATAGCGCGCCGGTGTCCCTGCCGGCCCGAACAGGCGGCCGCCCGCTGCGGCGTCCGTGTTGGCGAAGGCCAGGGTCCAGGTGCCGCGCGCCGGCCGCAACCCCCGGCGCAACAGCCGATCCAGGGCCACGGCGCCGCAAGGCTCGTTGCCATGCATCAGGGCGACGACGGCGACGTGGGGGCCCTCGCCCTTGGCCTCGAACCGCCAGACATAGGGAACGCCGGTGTTGCCGGTGCGGTGGGCGCGCAGGTCCGGCATGGCCAGCGGCGGCTCGGGCGTGGCGGGGCCGGGGGGCTGGCTGAACCGGTCCCACATCACGAGCATCCATCCCTGACTGTCGGGCCCGAACCCCTTGGAACCATCGCCGTCTTTTCCCTATTGGGCTGGTTGAGCAATAGTGACGGGTCCGACGCGTCAAGGAAAGGGACGGGATGCCCCAGCCTGCGCTATGGTAAAAGCTTATGATGGCTGGCTTTGTTGCCGCCGTCATCGGCGGTTGTGAGGTTGGCATGAAATTCATCATAGATGATGTGCTGGTGCGCCATGACCCGGAAGGCACGCCCGTTCCCGTCGTCTATGACTCGCCCCACAGCGGGTCCGCCTATCCCCTGGGCTTCAGCCCGCGCTGCCCGCTCATGCTGTTGCGGCAGTCAGAGGATGCGCATGTGGATGAGCTGTTCGCCCGTGCCCCAGCCCTGGGCGCCACGCTGCTGCAGGCCCTGTTCCCGCGCAGCTACATCGACGTGAACCGGGCGGAGGATGACATCGACCCCGCCTGCCTGGCCGACCCCTGGCCGGGCCCGCTGAACCCATCGGAGAAAAGCCGCCACGGCATGGGCCTGATCCGCACCGTCAGCCGCCCGGGCGAGGCGCTGTACGCCGCCAAGCTGACGGTGAGGGAGGTGCAGGCCCGCATCGAGCGCTACTGGCGGCCCTATCACGCCCAGTTGAAGGCGGCGCTGGACGGGCTGCACGCCCGCTTCGGCCAAGTCTGGCACATCAATTGCCACTCCATGCCCACCCTGGGCACGGGTGACGCCGGTGCCGACTTCGTGCTGGGCGACCGCGACGGAGTCTGCTGCGACCCGTCCTTTAGCCGCTTCGTGGCCGCCACCCTGCGCGGCATGGGTTACCGGGTGCGCCACAACGATCCCTACAAGGGGGTGGAACTGGTGCGCCGTTACGGCATCCCCACCCGGGGCCGCAACAGCCTGCAGCTGGAGATCGACCGCCGCCTGTACATGGATGAGGAAACGCTGGAGCGGCACGACGGCTACTGGCGCCTGTCCCACGACCTGGAAGACCTGATGCGCGCCATCCACGCCTTCGCCCTGGCCCGCGTGGGCGACCGGCGCCTGGCGGCGGAGTAGGGCTATTCCGCCTTCCTTAATTGTTTGATAGGCCGCGACGGCCCCCGCCGGAATTTTGTGAAGGGCGTCAGCGGATCGTGAAACGAGCGACTGCCTTTGTGGTCAAGCGCTTTTGAGGGCCGTACCTAAGGCGTGAACTGTTCCTTGAGGATCCGTTCCTCCAGGTTCATCTCCGGATCGAACAGCAGGATGGACGCCACGCTGCGGTCCTCGCAGACCTCCACGCGGGCCACGTCGCGGATTTCGGTGAAGTCGGCCACGGCGCTGACAGGGCGCTTGGCGCCTTCCAGGATGTCGAACTGCAACTTGGCAGTGTGGGGCAGCAGGGCGCCGCGCCAGCGGCGGGGGCGGAAGGCGCTGATGGGGGTCAGCGCCAGGATGCCGGCGCCCAGGGGCACGATGGGGCCATGGGCCGACAGGTTGTAGGCGGTGCTGCCGGCGGGGGTGGACACCAGGGCGCCGTCGCAGGCCAGTTCCGGCAGGCGCTCCACCCCATCGACGCTGATGCGCAGCTTGGCGGCCTGGCGCGTCTCGCGCAGCAGCGACACCTCGTTGAAGGCCAGCGCCTCATGCCGGCCCTGGGCGTTGACGGCGACCATGCGCAGCGGGTTCAGCGCCACGCGCTGCGCCCGGCGCACGCGGTCGGTCAGGCCCCGGGGGCTGAAGTTGTTCAGCAGGAAGCCGACTGAGCCCCGGTTCATTCCGTAGACGGGTTTGCACAAGGGCAGATGGCGGTGCAGCGTTTCCAGCAGGAAACCGTCGCCGCCCAGTGCGATGATGACGTCCGCGTCCTCCGCCCGCACGGTGCGATAGCGCTCCGACAATGTGGTGCGGGCGGCCTCCGCCTCCGGCGTCTCCGCCGCGACGATGCAGAAGGCCGGCTTGGCAGGCAGGGGCACCGGGGCGCATTGCGCGGTCGCCTCCGCCGCTGCCGGGACGGGCGCCTGGCCGGCTGGGCCTGGCGGGGAGGCGGCGGGGCGTGTGGGTTCGTCGAGCATGGCGCTTTCGCCTGGGTCCAGGACTCGGGAGGGAAGGGAAGGGCCTTTTGACCGAAACGGACGCACACCTTACCGGATTGATCCGGCCAAAGGAAATGCCCAGCTACCCCGGAAACCGGTGTCTTTGAGAACGGATCGCGAAGCGGGTGCCGGCCTCAGCCGCCGGTGACGCTCATGTGCCGCGCGACGGCCGGCGCCTTCTGTCGGCGGTCGATGATGAAGTCGTGGCCCTTGGGCTTGCGGGCGATGGCCTCCTTGATGGCGGCCAGCAGGGCGTCGTCGTCACCGGGCGCGCCGCGCATGACGGCGCGCAGGTCGGCGGCGTCGTCCTGGCCCAGGCACATGTACAGCATGCCGGTGCAGGTCAGCCGCACCCGATTGCAGCTTTCGCAGAAATTATGGGTCATCGGCGTGATGAAGCCGACGCGGCCGCCCGTCTCTGCCACCCGGGCATAGCGGGCGGGGCCGCCGGTGCTGATGGGCAGGTCGGTCAGGGTCCAGCGCTTGGCCAGCTCGGCGCGCAGCATGGACAGGGGCCAATACTGGTCCGCCCGCACCGTGTCGCCCTGGTTGGCCCCCCCGGCGTCACCGCTGTCCATGTCACCCAGGGGCATGACCTCGATGAAGGTCAGGTCATGACCCTCGCGCCCGCACCAAGCGACCAGATCGTGCACCTCGCCGTCATTCACTCCGCGCAGGGCCACGCAGTTGATCTTGACGGAAAGGCCGGCCTCCTTGGCGGCCCTGATGCCATCCAGCACGGGGGCCAGCTTGCCCCAGCGGGTGATGGCCTGGAAGCGGTCGGGGTCCAGCGTGTCCAGGCTGACGTTCACGCGGCGCACGCCGGCGGCGTACAGCTCGGCCGCGTACTTGGCCAGCTGACTGCCGTTGGTGGTCAGGGTCAGTTCGTCCAGGGATCCTGAGTCCAGGTGGCGTCCCAGCCGGCGGATCAGCTCCATGATGCCCCGGCGCACCAGGGGCTCGCCTCCCGTCAGGCGCAGCTTGCGCACGCCCGTCTGGATGAAGGCGCCGCACAGCCGCTCCAGCTCTTCCAGCGACAGCACTTCCGCCTTGGGCAGGAAGGTCATCTCCTCCGCCATGCAGTAGACGCAGCGGAAGTCGCAACGGTCGGTCACGGAAACGCGCAGGTACCGGATGGACCGGCCGAAGGGATCAACCAGCGGCGGCTGGCCGCGTGCCGGCATCGTTGTGCCGAAGGTGCCGTTGGCCATGGGTGTCAGGGCGCCGTCCGCCATCGTCTCAACCGTCCTCAACCATGCTGCTCAGGAAGCCGCCCGCCCTGCAGCGGGCGCATCCCCTCACTCATCTACGGCAAATATGGTGCGGCAACCATAGCAATGCAGCCCCCTCTTAGCGTCGAGGGGGACGCTGTGACGGCGGCAACGGCGCGATGGGGGCCGCGATGAGGGGCCATGGCAGGGTGGGCGGGGCGGTCAGGGCATCCAATCTTCCGGTTCCACCACCCGCAGGGGCACGACGCTGGCATCGATCAGCTGCTTGCCGGCGTGGGGGAAGTTGACAGTGACCCGCATGCCCACGGCCGACTGCACCTGTCCCAGGCCCCAGTCCGGCTGGCCGGCGTGCACGACGTAGGCGCCGGGGGTCAGCAGTGCCGCGGCCGCGCCTGATTCGGGGGTGAAGGGGGGCATGGGGCGTATATCCTCGGGCTAGAGGGTGGGGCGGGCGCCGGCGGTGACGAAAAAAAACGTCACCTATCCTTTTGCCCTTATCCGTTTGTTCTTAGGCAGGCGCTTCGCTAAATCCCTGCCATCCGGCCGGGCGTCCACTATGCTGCGCCATGCACACTATGAACCGCCACGCCGCCCGGACAAGGCCCCAAAACAAGGCCCACATGAATGACGGTCTCCCTGGAACTGCACGTTGTCGAGCTGCTGTGCTCCCGCCTTTGCCACGATTTGATCAGCCCGGTGGGCGCCATCGGAAATGGCGTCGAACTTATTGAGGAGATGGGCCCATCCATGGCCGAGGAGGCCATGTCCCTGATCGCGGACAGCGCAGACCAGGCGGCACGGCGCCTGCGCCTGTTCCGCCTGGCCTATGGGGCGGCCGGCAACAGCGGCGCCTTCACCGCGGCCGAGGCGCGGACGGTGCTGGGCGCCTGGTTCCGGGGTGGGCGCACGCGCCTGGACTGGCCGGCCGACATCATGCCCGGATCTGAGGACGGCGTGCTGAAACTGGCGCTGAACCTGGGTTTGCTGGCGGAGGAGGCCATGCCGCACGGCGGGGTGGTGACGGTCGCCGCGGGGGCTGGCGGTGCTGTGCTCTCGGTGGCGGCGGAGGGGCGCACTGTCAGCCTGCGCGACGAGGTGCGCGAGGCACTGGACGGGGCCGTGGCGCAGGCCGACCTGACCCCGCGCAGCGTCCAGGCCTATGTCACCGGCCGCTTCGCCGAACAGTGCGGCTGGCGCATCGTCACCGAGGCCAAAGGTGCGGAAGCATTGCGCTTCTGGCTGGAGAGGCGGGCCGCTTGACGGGGGCCGGGCGCCGTTTCACGCCGATAGCGAACCTTAACGCGTTTATCGCTTGTCTTGTTGCACGGGGCACGCCATCAATCTCGCAGGAGTAACGTGTTCTTAATCGTCTTTCTGGAAAAGATGGGTGTAGGGAGTGGCGCCCCCTGTCACTATTAGGACACCCATCGCGGCCGAAGGGGTTTGGCCGGGTGTTTTGATGTGGGGCGGGGTCGGGGGCTTAAACCTTATTCCAAACGGGGCCGCCCGTCGGGACGGCGTCGATACGCGCATGGCAACGGGACGTGGACCATGGATGATCTGCTGAGCGAATTTCTGACCGAGACCAATGAAAACATCGCGGTCTTGGACGTTGAGTTGGTGCGGCTTGAGCAGAACCCGAATGACCCCAGCCTGCTGAGCAACATCTTCCGGCTGGTTCACACCATCAAGGGCACCTGCGGCTTCCTCGGCCTGCCGCGGCTGGAAGCGGTGGCCCATGCGTCGGAGAACGTGCTGGGCCGCTTCCGCGATGGCGAGCTGAACGTCAGCCCCTATGCGGTCACGCTGATCCTGGAATCCCTGGACGCCATCAAGTCGATCCTGCTGGTTCTGGAAAAGACCGAGGCCGAGCCGGCCGGTAACGACGAAGACCTGATCAACCGCCTGAACGCGCTGGCCGAAGGCCGGGAGGCGCCCGCCGCGGCCGCCCCTGCCGCCGCCGCACCGCCCCCGCCGCCGGCGCCCGAACCCGTGCCGGAACCCGTGGCCCCGCCGCCGCCGGCCCCCGTGGCCGCCGCGCCGTCGGTGCCGGCCGCCGCCACCACCCGCGAAGTGGCGCCCGTGGCGGAGGCCGCCCCGCCGGCCCCGGCCCCGGCCGCTCCCCAGGCACCGCCCCCGCCACCCCCCGCCGCCGGTGGCGGTGATGGTGGCGAGTCGTCCCTGGCCAACCAGACCATCCGCGTCAACGTCGATCTGCTCGAAAACCTGATGACCATGGTTTCCGAGCTGGTGCTGACCCGCAACCAGTTGCTGCAGATCCTGCGCAGCCAGAAGGAAAGCGAGTTCGCGGTCCCGCTGCAGCGCCTGAACCACGTGACGTCAGAGCTGCAGGAAGGCGTCATGAAGACGCGCATGCAGCCCATCGGCAACGCCTGGGCCAAGCTGCCGCGCCTGGTGCGCGACCTGGCGCACGAACTGCACAAGAAGATCGACCTGCAGATGCTGGGCGCCGAGACGGAACTGGACCGTCAGGTGCTGGAGCTGATCAAGGACCCGCTGACCCACATGGTCCGCAACTCCGCCGACCACGGCCTGGAGCTGCCGGCGGAGCGCGTGGCCAAGGGCAAGCCCGAGACCGGCCGCGTCACGCTGAACGCCTTCCATGAGGGCGGCCACATCATCATCGAGATTTCCGACGATGGTAAGGGCCTGGCGATCGAGGCCATCAAGCGCAAGATCCTGCAGAACGGCCTGGCCACCGAGGTGGAGCTGGCCGGCATGTCCGACCAGCAGATCCAGCAGTTCATCTTCAAGGCCGGCTTCTCCACCGCCGCCAAGGTCACCAGCGTTTCCGGCCGCGGCGTCGGCATGGACGTGGTGAAGACCAACATCGAGAAGATCGGCGGCACCATCGAGCTGAAGTCCGTCGAGGGCCGCGGCACCACCTTCACCATCAAGATCCCGCTGACCCTGGCCATCGTCTCGGCCCTGGTCGTCGAATGCGGCGGCGAGCGCTTCGCCATCCCGCAGATCAGCGTGATCGAGCTGGTGCGCGCCGCCAACGACAGCGAGCACAAGATCGAGCGGATCAACGGCACGCCGGTCCTGCGCCTGCGCAACCGTCTGCTGCCGCTGGTCAGCCTGGAACGGCTGCTGAAGCTGGGCGACGGCGACCAGGACAACCGCGAGACCTTCATCGTGGTGGCCCAGGTCGGCAACTATACCTTCGGCATCATCGTCGACCGCGTCTTCGACACGGAAGAAATCGTGGTGAAGCCGGTGGCCCCCATCCTGCGCCATATCGAGCTGTTCTCCGGCAACACCATCCTGGGTGATGGCTCCGTCATCATGATCCTGGACCCCAACGGCATCGCCAGCTTCTCCGGCGAGATCGCGGGGGGCATGCACGACACCGCCGCCGCGGCCGCCGAGGCGAAGCAGTCCACCCGTCAGGACGACCGCATGGCCCTGCTGCTGTTCCGCGCCGGCGACGGTGCGCCCAAGGCCGTCCCGCTCTCGCTGGTCGCCCGCCTGGAAGACATCGACCTCAACCAGGTCGAGGCCTCCAACGGCCAGCCGGTGGTGCAATACCGTGGCAAGCTGATGCCGCTGGTGCCCATCGACCCGTCCTGGCAGGTCCAACGCGACAAGCGCCAGCCGGTGCTGGTGTTCGCCGACGGCGACCGCTCGATGGGCCTGGTGGTGGACGAGATCATCGACATCGTCGAAGACCGCCTGCAGGTGGAACTGGGCACGGAACGCGCCGGCTTCATGGGCAGCGCCATCATCGCCGACAAGGCGACGGACGTCATCGACGCCGGCTTTTACCTGACCCAGGCCTTCCGCGACTGGTTCGGCAACGCCACCGACCGTTTCGAGGACGAGCGCTTGCACAAGGTGCTGCTGGTCGACGACAGCCCCTTCTTCCGCAATCTGCTGACCCCGCTGCTGACCGTGTCGGGTTACGACGTCACGGCGGTGCAGAGCGCGGATGAGGCCCTGGGCCTCTGTGAATCGGGGGAGGACTTCGACGTCATCGTCAGTGACATCGAGATGCCGGGCATGAGCGGGCTGGAGTTCGCCCAGGCCGTCCGTGGCAACAGCCGCTGGCAGAACGTGCCGCTGGTGGCCCTGTCCAGCCACGCCACCCCGCGCGACCTTGACCGCGGTCGCCAGGCCGGCTTCACCGACTATGTGGCGAAGTTCGACCGCGACGCGCTTCTCTTCACGCTGCAGCAGACCATCTCCGAGACCAAGGGTGCCGCATGAGTACGAACCTGCCCGCCAAGCGCACCGCCAGCACCGAAGTCGCGGTCGTCAAGAACGAAGACTTCGTCACCATGACCATCGCCGATCAGGTGTTCGGCATCCCGGTCCTGCAGGTGCAGGACGTGCTGGGGCCCCAGCGCATCACCCGCATCCCCCTGGCGCCGCCGGAGGTTGCCGGTTCGCTGAACCTGCGCGGCCGCATCGTCACCGCCATCGACGTGCGCTTGCGCCTGGGCCTGCCGCCGCGGGCGGCGGACAAGCCCGGCATGAGCATCGTCGTGGACCACAAGGGGGAGCTTTACTCCCTTATGGTCGACAGCGTCGGTGAAGTGTTGAGCCTGACCTCGGATGACTTCGAACGCCAGCCGGCCACGATGGACGCGCGTTGGCGCGAGGTGTCCACGGGTATTTATCGTCTGCGGGAAAATCTTCTCGTTGTGCTTGACGTGTCGCGGTTGTTGAATTTCGCTAATACCGAAGCCGCCTGAGCCTGGGCTTAACCCACCGGTGCTTTCGAGCGCTTAGCAACCGAGGTCCTTTGCATGAAGTCCTGCCTGGTCGTCGATGACAGCCGCGTCGTGCGCAAGGTCGCGCGCAAGATCCTGGAAGAGCTGAACTTCACCTGTTCAGAAGCCGAGGATGGCAAGCAGGCGATGGAAGCGTGCGCGGCGTCCATGCCGGACGCCATCCTGCTGGACTGGAACATGCCGGTCATGACCGGCATCGAGTTCCTGCGGCGTCTGCGCAAGATGTCGGGGGGCCAGACGCCCAAGGTGGTGTTCTGCACGACCGAAAACGATCTGGCCCACATCCAGGAGGCGCTGTCGGCCGGTGCCAACGAGTACATCATGAAGCCCTTCGACAGCGAGATCATCCAAACCAAGTTCCAGCAGGTCGGGCTTCTCTGACGCCCGGGAACCATAAGATCATGAACGATATCCCCGGACGACCTCAGGCCGCGTCCTCGGCGGCCTCCACGACCGAGCCGTACCGGGTCATGGTCGTGGACGATTCGGCGGTCATCCGTGGCTTGCTGACGCGTACCCTGGAAGGTGACGGCACCATCCGTGTCGTCGCTTCCGTGGCCAACGGCCAGATGGCCATCAACACCCTGCAGCGTCAGACCCTGGACGTCATCGTCCTGGACATCGAGATGCCGGTGATGGATGGGCTGACGGCGCTGCCGCAGCTGATCGCCGCCGATCCGGCGGTCAAGGTCATCATGGCCTCGACCCTGACGGCCAAGAATGCCGACATCTCGCTGCGGGCCCTGCGCGCCGGCGCTTCCGACTATGTCACCAAGCCGTCCTCGACGCGGGAGCTGACGGGCGCGGAGAGCTTCAAGGCGGAGCTGGTCAGCAAGGTCCAGGCGCTGGGCGAGGCCGCCCGCCGGGCCGATCCGTCCAAGGGCACGCCCTCACGGCCGCTGGCCCCGCGCCCCGTCGTGGCACCCGTTCCCGGGGGCGCGCCGGCGCCGGCGCCCGCCGGCACCGCGGCACCGTCGCCCATCCGCAGCCGTCTGCTGGACCATGGTCCGGTGGTGCTGCGCCCGGCGCCCGACATCCGGCCGGACATCATCGCCATCGGCAGCTCCACCGGCGGGCCGCAGGCCTTGTTCGAGGTGATGGCCAATTTCCGTGGCGGGCTGCACCAGCCCATCGTCATCACCCAGCATATGCCGGCGACCTTCACCACCATCCTGGCCGAGCACATCACCCGCCAGTGCGGGATCGAGTGCGCGGAGGCCAAGGATGGGGAGCCCATCGTCGGTGGCCGTGCCTATGTGGCGCCGGGCGACAACCACTTCCTGCTGGTGTCGCGCAACGGCGTGACCACCGCGCAACTGACCAAGGACCCGCCGGAAAATTTCTGCCGGCCGGCGGTCGATCCCATGTTGCGCAGTATTGTTAAGATTTATGGGCGTAAGGTGTTGGCGGTCATCCTCACCGGCATGGGGCATGACGGTCGCAGCGGCTGCGACCAGGTGGTCCAGGCCGGGGGTATGGTTGTTGGCCAGGACGAGGCCAGCAGCGTGGTGTGGGGCATGCCGGGCGCCGTGGCAACGGCGGGCTTGTGCAGTTCCATCCTGCCCTTGAAGGAGATCGGTCCGTTTATCCGCAAGATCGCACTGAGGACGGCGGCATGAAGGTCGAAGACTTCGACATGTTCTGCACGATGCTGAAGCAGCGTTCGGGCTTGGTCCTGACCAAGGACAAGGCCTACCTGCTGGAATCGCGCCTCATGCCCGTAGCGCGGAAGTGGAACCTGAAAACGCTGGATGAGCTGGCGGCCACGGTTCGCGCCCGCAAGGACGAAAACCTGCTGAAGGACATCACGGAGGCGATGACGACCAACGAGTCGTCCTTCTTCCGCGACCAGAAGCCCTTCGACCAGTTCAAGCAGGTGGTTCTGCCGGCCCTGCTGGAAAGCCGGGCTACCAAGAAATCCATCCGAATCTGGTCGGCCGCCTGTTCCAGCGGGCAGGAAGCCTATTCACTGGCCATGATGCTGTCGGAGGACAGCGTGCGCCTGAACGGCTGGCGCATCGAGATCGTGGGCACCGACCTGTCGTCGGAGATGGTGGAGAAGTCGCGCGCCGGCATCTACACCCAGTTCGAGGTACAGCGCGGCCTGCCCATCACCATGCTGGTGAAGTATTTCAAGCAGACCGGCGACAAATGGCAGCTGTCGCCGCAGATCCGGCAGATGGCCACCTTCCGGGAATACAACCTGCTGACCGACCTGTCGCCGCTGGGCCAGTTCGACGTGGTGTTCTGCCGCAACGTGCTGATCTACTTCGACCAGCCGACCAAGACCAAGGTGCTGGAGGCCATCGCCAAGCAGATGCCGTCCGATGGCGTGCTGTACCTGGGCGGCGCCGAGACCGTCTTGGGCATTACCGACAGGTTCAAGCCCATGGAAGGCCAGCGCGGCCTGTACGTCCTGCCCTGACGGCGGGGCCCGAGGGCCGGAGATATCGCTTCATGGCAGGGGCCGGCCCGGCGACGGGACCGGCCCTTTCCTCGACCGGGCTTTCGCGGGGGCCGCCTACATCCTGTGGGTAGTGACCCTGGCGGCTCGCTGCCTGCATACTGTGTCCACCAACCCATGAAGCGGCCCGCGCAGCCGGGACCGCGCGAATAAAGGGGACGCGAGGATGTGGGAAGAGTTCAAGTCGTTCATCAGCCGGGGCAGCGTCATCGACCTGGCCGTCGGCATCATCGTTGGCGCCGCCTTCACCGGCATCGTCAATTCGCTGGTCAATGACCTGATCATGCCGCCCATCGGCTACGTCATGGGCGGCATCGACTTCTCCAGCTATTTCCTGGCCCTGAACGGAGAGCACTACGCCAATCTGAAGGCGGCGCAGGACGCCGGGGCGGCCACCGTCAACTATGGCGTCTTCATCAACGTCGTCATCCGCTTCTTCATCGTGGCCGGTGCGGTGTTCCTGCTGGTGAAGCAGGTCAACCGCTTCCGCACCAAGGCGGTTTCCGCCCCGCCCCGGCAGGAGGTGCTGCTGGAGGAAATCCGCGACCTGCTGAAGGCCAGGAACTGATCCGGGGACCAAACCCGGAGCCCCGGCCGGCACTTATCCGAACAGCTTCGTGTAACCATCCATAAGGGTCATCCAGGTGGCGCTGCCGGCGATGGGCACCATGACCACCTGGTTCAGGACGGCCAGCGGCAAGCCATAGGCATAGACGGGATGAGGCCGTCCCCGTGTCCGCCAATCGTGGACCAGGGCCACGACCAGCAGCAGGTCGGCGACCAGGCCCGGGGGAATCGCCACGAAGGGCGGCGGGGGCGGACCCTCCGCCGCCGCCCCGGGGGGCGGGGCCAGCAGGGCCACGAAAACGCGGGCGATGGCCGGCTGCATCAGCAGGGCCATGAGCAGGATCATGAGCCGCTTGTGCACCTCCGGTCGTCGAACCATCACGATGGCCAGCACGAAGACGGCGATGAACAGGGGCAGCGCCGTCAGCGAGACGGCGGCAAAGCGCTTGGCTGCGTCGCCGTACCCCAGCTGGGCGTACAGGTTCAGAACGGCCACTTGGCTGGCCAGGATGGTGCAGATCATCACGCTGAACAGGGCGATGCCGGCCAAGCCCCAACTGCGGTGGTCGGGTGTCCGGCCCCGCGCCGCCAGCAGCGTCTGCGCGAAATAGAACAAGCACCAGGAAAACAGGACGAAGCCGTGGATATGGACGATGGCCGGCCGGTGGAAGGTGCCGCTGAGCACCGGCCGCCAATAGGTCGGCGTAAACCCGCCGAAGGCGATGGCCAGGAAGACGGCGGCCATGGCAACGTAAAAGGTATGCCGGTTGGCCGTTACGACAGGCTGTGATGTGATCGCGGTTTCCATGGTGCCCCCCAACGTTGCCACGCTGCTGCAATTATGCGTGGCGGCGGGTTGGGCGTCCAACTATCGCAGGTTTAAGCCCTAAATAGGTAGTCGGGGCACCCTTACCGGGCGCAGGTCTCCACAGCCGCGCCGGGGGTCTCGAACACGCCGTCCCAGGCGTCACGCATCGCCGCGTCCACCTCGTGCAGGCTGACCAGGTGCCCCAGGGCATGCATGGAGGTGACGCCGAATTGGGTGATGCCGCAGGGCACGATGCCGCCGAAGTGGCTGAGATCCGGATCCACATTCAGGGAAATGCCGTGGAAGGTGATCCCGCGGCGTACGCGCACACCGATGGCGCCGATCTTGTCCTCCTGGCCCGGCAGTCCGCCATAGGGCTGCTTGTCCACCCAGATGCCCACCCGGCCGCAGCGCCGCTCACCCTTGATGTTGAACAGGGCCAGGGTGCGGATGATCCATTCCTCCAGGTTGGTGACATAGCGGTGCACGTCGGGCCCGCGCTTCACCAAGTCCAGCATGACATAGGCCACGCGCTGGCCGGGACCGTGGTAGGTGTACTGCCCGCCGCGCCCGGTCTGGAACACGGGAAAGCGGCCGTGGTCCAGCAGGTCCTCCGCCTTGGCGCTGGTGCCGGCGGTGTACAGCGGCGGGTGTTCCAGCAGCCACACCAGTTCGGGCGCCGTACCGGCGCGGATGGCGGCCACGCGCTCCTCCATGGCGGCCACCGCCTCGGGGTAGGGAACCGGCTGGTCGCTGATGCGCCATTCAGGGCCAACCAAAGAGGGAGAGGCGGGAAGGGCGTCGGTTTCGGTCAGGGGCAGGGACATCGCGGTTGCTTACCTGTCGTGCTAAGGCGGTTCCGGCGGGTGCGGCGCCGGGGTCTTTCCTGGGTCACACCTTTATATAGTGTGTCCCGATCCCGATGGGGCCACACGAGGGCTTGCTATGGGATCGGCGATTTGCTATTCCCCCGTTCACCCGTTGGCAAGCCCTTGCCGACGAGGTTCTGACATGATGCGGTCATGGCGGAATTGGTAGACGCGCAGCGTTGAGGTCGCTGTGGGGCAACCCGTGGAAGTTCGAGTCTTCTTGACCGCACCATCACCTGAAAGGCCGGCCCCCTGGGGTCGGCCTTTCGCGCTTCCGTATGGTCGCTTCCCGCTGCTTCCGCGCATGGCAGGTGGGCGCGCCGACGTCGAATGGCACCATAGTGCCCATGGCCTCTGGACAATGCCGGCCCCCGCGCCTTAAGCAGGAAGCAGACCGAACGGTTTACGACGCCCGTGGAAGCATCGGCGCCTCGTGATGCCGCTCGCGACCCAGTCCCCGCAGAAGAGACCGGCCCCATGTCCGACGAGTTTCGCGAAGCCGCCCTTGACTATCACCGGCTGCCGACGCCGGGTAAGATCGCCGTCACGCCGACCAAGCCCCTGGCGACTCAGCGCGATCTGGCCCTGGCCTATTCGCCCGGCGTGGCCTTCGCCTGCGAGGCCATCGTGGCCGACCCGGCCGAGGCCAGCCAGATGACCTCGCGCGGCAACCTGGTGGCCGTCATTACCAACGGCACCGCCGTGCTGGGCCTGGGCGACATCGGCCCGCTGGCCGCCAAGCCGGTGATGGAGGGTAAGGGCGTCCTGTTCAAGAAGTTCGCCGGCATCGACGTCTTCGACATCGAGATCGACCAGAAGGATCCCGACAAGCTGGTCGAGGTCATCGCCGCGCTGGAGCCGACCTTCGGCGGCATCAACCTTGAGGACATCAAGGCGCCGGAATGCTTCTACGTGGAAAGCAAGCTGCGCGAGCGCATGAAGATCCCGGTCTTCCATGACGACCAGCACGGCACCGCCATCATCGTCGCCGCCGCCATCACCAACGCGCTGAAGCTGCGCGGCCGCAAGATCGACGAGGTCAAGCTGGTGGCCAGCGGCGCCGGCGCCGCCGCGCTGGCCTGCCTGGACCTGCTGGTCGATATGGGCATGCCCGTGGACAACATCTGGGTCAGCGACATCAAGGGCGTGGTCTATGACGGCCGCACCGAGCTGATGGACCCGCGCAAGGCCCGCTACGCCAAGAAGACCAACGCCCGCACCCTGGACGACATCATCGATGGGGCGGACATCTTCCTGGGCTTGTCCGCCCCGCGCGTTCTGACCAAGCCCATGGTGTCCAAGATGGCGGGCCAGCCGGTCATCCTGGCGCTGGCCAACCCTACCCCGGAAATCATGCCGGAAGAGGCGCGTGAGGCGCAGCCTGACGCCATCATCGCCACCGGGCGGTCCGACTACCCCAACCAGGTCAACAACGTCCTCTGCTTCCCCTTCATCTTCCGGGGTGCCTTGGACGTGGGCGCCACCCAGATAAACGAGGCGATGAAGATCGCCGCGGTGGAGGCCATCGCCCGCCTGGCCATGGCGGAACAGCACGACGTGGTGGCCGCCGCCTATGGCGACCAGCAGGCCGGTTTCGGCCCCGACAACATCATCCCCAAGCCCTTCGACCCGCGCCTGATCCTGGAGATCGCGCCGGCGGTGGCCAAGGCCGCCATGGACAGCGGCGTGGCCACCCGCCCCATCACCGATTTCGACGCCTACCGCGAGCGGCTGTCGCAGTTCGTCTTCCGCTCCGGCCTGCTGATGAAACCGGTGTTCTCCCGCGCCAAGCAGGCGCCCAAGCGCCTGGTCTACTGCGAGGGCGAGGAGGAGCGGGTGCTGCGTGCCGTGCAGTTCGTGGTGGACGACGGCCTGGCCAAGCCCATCCTCATCGGCCGGCGTGAGGTGGTGGCGCGCCGTATTGAGAAGCTGGGCCTGCGCATCCAGTTGGACCGCGATGTCGAGCTGGTCGACCCGCAGAACGATCCGCGCTATGCCGACTACTGGCAGAGCTATCACGCCATCATGGAGCGCCGGGGCGTCAGCCCGGACCGCGCCCGCCAGGTGGTGCGCAACAACACCACCGTCATCGGCCTGATGATGGTGCGCAAGGGCGACGCCGACGCCATGATCGGCGGCACGGTCGGCCTCTATGACTGGCACCTGAAGCATGTGCTGGACGTCATCGGGCTGAAGCCGGGCACCACCATTCCCGCCGCCCTGTCGGTGCTGATCCTGCCCAAGGGGACCTTCTTCCTGGCCGACGCCTATGTGACGCCGGAACCCACGGCCGATCAGATCGCCGCCATGACGGCCCTGGCGGCGGAGGAGGTGCGGCGCTTCGGCGTGGTGCCCAAGGTGGCCTTGCTGTCGCACTCCAACTTCGGCAGCCACGGCGACGCCTCGGCCCTGACCATGCGGGCCGCCCTGGCCAAGATCGAGCAGCAGTGCCCGACGCTGGAGGTCGAGGGCGAGATGCATGCCGACAGCGCCATTTCCGAGGACATCCGCAATCGGGTGTTCCCCAACAGCCGCCTGAAGGGCATGGCCAATCTTCTGATCATGCCCAGCCGCGATGCCGCCAACATCGCCTTCAACCTGCTGAAGACCCTGGGCGAGGGGCAGCCGGTGGGACCGGTGCTGCTGGGCGCCGCCCAGCCGGTGCACATCCTCACCCCCTCGGTCACCGTGCGTGGCATCGTCAACATGTCGGCCCTGGCCGTGGTCGATGCCCAGATGCATGAGGCGGGTGAGGACGCCTGATCCTGGCCCCTCGGGGCGCCCCTTGGCCGACGCCGTTGAAGACCCGTCCCGGAGCGATCCGGGGCGGGTCTTCGCTTTTCGGCGCAGGGCCTTGCCTTGACAATAGCACGATCGTTCGTTTATTTTTCGCCCCATGAGCAAGGGTGTCCGCACGCGCGCCGCCATCCTGGGTGAGGCCTTGAGTCTCATGAGCACGGATGGACTGTCAGGTCTCACCATCGGCCTGTTGGCGGAGCGTACCGGCTTGTCGAAAAGTGGGCTGTTCGCCCATTTCGGGTCCAAGGAACAGCTGCAGGTGGCGGTGTTGCAGGAGGCCCAGGCCTGCTTCACCACCCATGTCATCCGGCCGGTGCTGGACCTGCCGCGCGGCCTGCCGCGGCTGGAGGCTTTCGCCGAAGGCTGGTGGGCGTGGAACCGTTCACCCCCCTTTCCCGGCGGCTGTCCCATCCAGGCGGCCAGCCTGGAACTGGACGACCGGCCGGGACCGCTGCGGGACGAGATCGCCGGCGCTCAGCGCCGCTTGCGCGCCTTCATCCGGCAGGGGGCCGCCATGGCGGTGGCCGCGGGGCATTTCCGCCCCGGCCTCGACTGCACCCTGTTCGCGTTCCAGATGGTGGGTATCGCCTTCGCCCAGACCATGACCTGCCGCCTGCTGGGCGAGCCGGAGGGCCTGGATTTCGTCCGCCGTGCCTGGCGCCTCCAGGTGGACGGCGCTTTGGGCACCACACAGAATCAAACGGGAGAGATGAACCATGTCGAGTGATCCGATTGTCATCGTCAGCGCCGCCCGCACCGCCATGGGCGGCATGATGGGCGACCTGTCCAGCCTGCCGGCCGCCCAACTGGGCGCCGCTGCCGTGAAGGCGGCGGTGGAACGCGCCGGCCTCGCGCCTGAGGCCATCGATGAGGTGGTGATGGGTTGCGTGCTACAGGCCGGCCAGGGCCAGGCACCCGGCCGCCAGGCGGCGCTTGCCGCGGGCCTGCCGCAGTCCGTGCCCTGCAGCACCTTGAACAAGATGTGCGGCAGCGGCATGAAGGCGGCCATGGTCGCCCATGACCTGCTGGTGGCGGGTAGCGTCGACATCGCGCTGGCCGGCGGCATGGAAAGCATGTCCAACGCCCCCTATCTGCTGGACCGGGCGCGCGGCGGCTATCGCTACGGCCATGCCACCATCTACGACCACATGGCGCTGGACGGGCTGGAGGATGCCTACGACCGCGGCCGCGCCATGGGCACTTTCGCCGAGGACACGGCTAGCCATTACCAGTTCACCCGCGAGATGCAGGACGCCTACGCCATCGAAAGCCTGCGCCGGGCCAAGGCCGCGGTGGAAGGCGGCTGGTTCGATGGCGAGACGGTGGGCGTCACGGTGAAGGGCAAGGCCGGCGATGTCGTCATCAGCCGGGATGAGCAGCCGCTGAAGGGCAAGCCGGAGAAGATCCCCACCCTGAAGACCCCGTTCCGCAAGGACGGCACGGTGACGGCTGCCAGCAGCGCCAGCATCAGCGACGGTGCCGCCGCCCTGGTGCTGACCCGCGCCAGCGTGGCGGAGAAGCGCGGCCTCGCGCCGCTGGCCCGCATCGTCGGCCATGCCAGCCATGCCCGCGCGCCCAACTGGTTCACCACCGCACCCATCGGTGCCATCGAGACCCTGTTCGCCAAGACCGGCTGGTCCGCCCGAGATGTCGACCTGTTCGAGATCAACGAGGCCTTCGCCGTGGTGCCCATGGCCGCGATGCGGGAATTCGACATTCCGCACGAGAAGGTCAACGTCCATGGCGGCGCCTGCGCCCTGGGCCATCCCATCGGCGCTTCGGGCGCCCGCATCCTGGTGACCTTGCTGGCGGCGCTGCAGCGCTATGGCCAGACCCGGGGCGTGGCCAGCCTGTGCATCGGCGGCGGCGAAGCCACGGCCGTGGCCATCGAGCGTCTCAACTGACATCCATCCACGCTGGATCTGGTCCGGCGAGTGGGCATACTGGCGGGCGGTCGTGCCGAGAGGTGCGGCCGCCCGAATGACATTGGCCGAATAACATTGGGGGGAGGGGACCTGTGATGGCAGCGCAGCCCTTGGACTTCTATTTCGACTTCGCCTCGCCCTACGGCTATTTCGCCGCCATGGCGATCGATGAACTGGCGGCCCGCCATGGCCGCACCGTCGCCTGGCACCCCATCCTGCTGGGGGCGGTGTTCAAGAGCACGGGCGTCACGGCCACGGTGCTGCGCCCCTTGCAGGGTGATTACCTGCGGCATGACGTGATGCGTTCCGCCCGCTATTACGGCCTGCCGCTGGTGTGGCCGCAGGTGATGCCGATCAATGCCGTGGCGTCCTCTCGCGCCTATTACTGGACGGCCGCCCGGGATGTTGGCCTGGCGCGGAGCTTGGCGAAGGCGCTGTACCGCGCCCATTGGCAGGAGGGGCGGGACATTTCCGGGGTGGACGCGGTGGCGGATGTCGCCACCGGTATCGGTATGGATGCGGATAGCCTCAAGGCCGGCCTGCAGGAGCCGGCGGTGAAGGACGCGTTGCGCGCCGCCACCGACGCCGCCATGGCCCGGGGGGTCTTCGGCTCCCCCTTCATCTTCGTGGATGGGGAGGGGTTCTGGGGGGCGGACCGCCTGGTGCAGGTGGAACGCTGGCTGGCGCAGGGCGGCTGGTGATGAACGTGACCACCCCCCGCCCCATTCCTCCCCGGCGGCGGCGCAAGCGCACCCTGGTGACGCCCATCGTCCTGACAGTGGGTCTGCTGGCGTTGATTTCGCTGACCATCCAGGGGGCGGATCCGGGCCTGATGCTGGCGCTGTTGGGGGCTGTGGTCGTGGTGGTGGGCACCTGCCACCTGCTGTTCCCCGGCAGCCGCTTCTTCACCATCGGCTTGGCCAACTTCGTCGGCATCTACGCCATCATCTTCGAGTTTTTCGTCGAGGCGCACTTCTCCCAGTTGCCGCCGGGCTTGCTGGGGCTGGGCTTCGTCCTGCCACTGGCCGCTTTCCTGGCCGGCGTGGTGATTCGGCGCGAAGGCATTCGCGCCATCGTCCAGGCGCGGCCGGAGGGCAACGCCAGGCGGCGTGACCTGCGCCGCTTCGGCCGCGCCTTCGGCTGGGTGGTGCCGCTGGGTCTGGTGGGTGCGGCCACCTTCCTGCTGACTCCCGAAACGCCCCAGCCCGTGGTGCGCGACGCCTTCTTTGCCGCCATGGGCTTCATCGCCTTCATCGTGCTGCTGGTCAGCTACGATGTGGTGGTGCTGCTGTTGGAGACGGGCCTGCTGTTCGAGGAGTTTTTCGAGCAGGTGGCCGGCCTGGCGGAGCCGGCCTTCGCCTTCTTCACCTTCTACTCCCTGCTGGTGATCGTCTTCGCCGCCCTCTATACGGTGGTGGATCGCTTCTCCCCCGTCAGCCAGTTCATGATCGGCGGCGCGCCGCAGAAGATCGGATTCGCGGAGAGCCTTTATTTCTCCGTCGTGACCCTGTCGACCGTGGGCTACGGCGATATCGTGCCGGTGGGCAGCTTCATCCGCCTGGTCGTGGCGGCCGAGGTCATCGTCGGCATGTTGCTGTTGCTGTTCGGATTCAACGCCATCTTCAGCTATTCCAGCAGCCGCCGGCCACCCGATCGCTGACAACCGGGTTTGGTCCAGGGCCCGGCCGTTATCACGGAAGAAACATCGCTGGTGCCGACGTCAAAAAAGTCTTAACGCTTCTCTGATAGGGGTGGGGACCTGACAGCCGTGTGGGGCGGGAGCATATCGCTTCCGGGGTCACCCCAGCGCGGGCCTAACTTGAGGGGCGGGATGCCGTGAGCCGGTCGATCGAGGGCGTCACCAACTGGATGCACCTATTCCGTTGGATCGTGAAGCTGATCCGCGACGACTACGGCGTCGACGAGAAAATCCTGACCCGCACCGCCGTGCTGGAGACCGACTGCGGCCTCAGCATCGAGCAGGTGGAAGAGGTGCTGGAAACCGTCGCCGACAGCTTCGCCATCCGCTTCCCCCAGGGCACCCTGGATGAGGTGCTGAAACTAGAGGAACTGTGCCTGCTGGCCGCGTGGCTGAAGGGCATGTTCAAGCGGCCGGAATTCATCTCCGACGGTTTCGAGGCCAAGTGCCGCGCCATGAACGCCTCGGCCGGGGCTTAGTTACTTCCTTGGATGTCGGGCCTAGGCCCCGCTTATGATCCGCTTGAGGACCGCCCCTGTGACGGGGCGCCTTGACCCCCAGGCTTAAGCTCGTAGTCTCAACCCCCCGATAGACACCGGCCTTGTTGAGACCATGCCCCTTCATATGCTGCGCCTTGCCGTGGGCGCCCCCGACCTTGCCGACATGCGCGATTGGCGCAACCGCAACCAGATGGACTGGCACGGCCACCGGGTGGTGCCCACCTACACCCGCCGCATGCCCACGCGCACGGCGGAGCTGCTGGACGGCGGCTCCCTCTATTGGGTGGTGAAGGGCATCCTGTGCTGTCGCGCCCGTTTCATCGGTTTCGATCTCATGCGCTCGCCCGAGGGGGATGAGGTTTGCCGTATGCTGTTGGACACTGAACTGGTGGAAACCGTGCCCCAGCCCAAGCGCCCCTTCCAGGGGTGGCGCTACCTGAAGCCGGAGGACGCACCGCCCGATCTGGATCAAGCGGGCGGCAGCGGGCAGGACCTGCCGCCCCATATATTGGCGGAGCTGCGCCAGCTGGGTCTGGCCTAAGCCGCTGCTTCTCCTGGTGGCCTGCCGGCTTTGGAGTGGTTTCCGGATAGGGGCTACGCCGCGTTTCGAAAAAAGTGAGGGTCGGGCGAAAAAAGCAGTAGACAGCCCCCCGGTGAGGTCACTATAACCCCGTTCACCGACGCGGCGGGCGACAACGAACGGCGCGACGGCGAAGCGATCCCTGAGTTCTGG
>NZ_VITO01000030.1:8639-76343 GCF_007828025.1 Nitrospirillum bahiense | reverse complement strand
CACGTCGGCCCCAGCGACTACGTGCCCTGGCAGAACGACAACAAGCTGTGCTTCATCCGCATGGAGGGCCACCTGTTCGGCGACGTCCCCATGGACATCGAGCTGCGCCTCTCGGTCGAGGACTCGCCCAATTCCGCCGGCGTCGTCATCGACATGATCCGCTGCTGCAAGCTCGCCCTGGACAACGGCATCGGCGGCATCCTGGAAGGGCCCAGCGCCTATTTCTGCAAGCACCCCCCGGTCCAGTACACCGACGACATCGCCTACCAGATGACCGAGACATTCATCCGCAGCACCACCCTGAAGCTCGCCGTCGCCAAATGAAGTGCCTCATCGTCGCAGCCGGGCAAGGAACCCGGCTGCGGGAGCGCGGGCCCCCTATCCCCGTGCCGCGACCATTGATCCTGATCACGGGCCGCCCAAGCGATCGAGTCCCCTCATAACGTTCCCCCCCATAACGTCTCCGATGCCAAGATATGCAGAACTCAGCAGAGCAGATCCGGTCGCTTGTCTTCGACGCCCTCCGTGCCGCGCTGGATAGACCCGTCGAATTATCGGACGATACGAACATCACCGAAGGCCTCGGTCTGGACTCGGTCGCGGTCATGGATTTCGTGATGGAGATCGAAGATGCGCTCGACATCTCCATCCCGCTGGACCGGATCGCCGAGGTGAAGACCGTCGGCGATCTCGTCGCCGCGGCGCAGGACCTTAAGGGCGGCCGCTGATCCATGGCCCTCTTCGACAAGTACGCGCCGCTGATGGGGCAGTTCGAGAGCCTGGAATCCATCGGTCACAACCCCTTCAACGTCAGCTTCGACCGGGTGCTCTCCCCCACCGAGGGGGTGATCGCCGGCCGGCGCATCCTGCTGCTGGGCACCAACAACTACCTGGGGCTGACCTACGACCCCGACGTCATCGACGCCGCCGTCGCCGCGACCCGCAGCCTGGGCGCCGGCACCACCGGCTCGCGCGTCGCCAACGGCAGCTACGGCGGCCACCGGCAGCTGGAACGCCACCTGGCCGACTTCTACGGCCGGCAGCACTGCATGGTGTTCTCCACCGGCTACCAGGCCAATCTGGGCATCCTCTCCGCCCTGGCCGGCAAAGACGACCACCTGATCCTGGACGCCGACAGCCACGCCAGCATCTATGACGGATCCCGCCTGGGCCACGCCCAGGTCACCCGCTTCCGCCACAACGACCCCGACGACCTGGACAACCGCCTGCGCCGCCTGGCCGACACCCCCGGCGACAAGGTCATCGTCGTCGAGGGCATCTATTCCATGCTGGGCGATACCGCCCCGTTGCGCGAGTTCGTCGAGGTCAAGCGCAAGTGGGGCGCCTACCTGGTGGTGGACGAGGCCCATTCCCTGGGCGTCCTGGGACGCACCGGGCGCGGCCTGGCCGAGGCCGCCGGCGTCGAGGATGAGGTCGACTTCGTCGTCGGCACCTTCTCCAAGAGCCTGGGCGGCATCGGCGGCTTCTGCGTCAGCGATATGGACGGCTTCGACATCCTGCGCGTTGCCAGCCGGCCCTACATGTTCACCGCCTCCCTGCCCCCGGCCGTGGTGGCGGCGGTGACGGAGGCGCTGAACCAGCTGCGCCACCGCCCGGCCCTGCGCCAACAGCTGATGGACAACGCACGCCGCTTCCATGCCGGCCTCGGCGACCTGGGCTTCCATGTCGGGCCCGAGGCCAGCCCTGTCGTCTCCGCCATCATGCCCGATCCCAAGACGGCCTTCGCCTTCTGGACACGCCTGCTGGAGGCCGGCCTCTACACCAACGTCAGCCTGCCCCCCGCCACGCCCAAGGGCCTTGCCCTGCTCCGCTCCAGCGTCAGCGCCGCTCACAGCCGCAGCCAGATCGACCACGCCCTCTCCCTCTTCGCCACCACGGGACGCGAACTGGGCCTCATCCCGGCAGAGCCGGTCGCCCAGCCCGAAATCCGCGTCGCCGCTCAGTAGTACTTCATCAGCACGGAAACGGGATTGTCCCCGGCCTGGACACCGGTTGACCTCTGGGGTCACGACCTTCATCCCAACGGGGGATCGCCATGCCGGCTTGCCGTGCCAAGGGGTGCGCCTGACGATGACGGATCGCATGGCCCTGGATAGCCCGCTGCTGGGTGTGGAACTGGCGGCGGCGCTCCACCGGCTCTACCCGCAGCGGTTCACCCTGGATGACACCTTGGGCCTGATCGGTTCCAAGGCCACGGTTGAGGCCATCCGTTCGGGCGTACCCCCCCGCGCCATCGCCGCCGGATGGGAAGCGGACCTGACGGCCTTCACGGCGCTACGCGCCAAATACCTGCTCTATCCGTGAACAGCGGCGGCCTGATCCATCTCGAGGGGCGCGGCACCGGACCATGGGAAGGTGCGAACCATCGGCCCACGCTGGACCCGACGTACCGGCCGTAACCGGAAACGATATCCATCGGTCCGCCCCTCTCCCTCTCGCAAAGGTCCGCGATATTAACCCGTCGTTTCGAGGGGGCGGGCCATCCAAACGGATACCGCATCGTTCGGCGTCCAAGTTGCGCGCCGAATAGGGCCTTGCTCAGCGCCTACGGGGCGGTGGCCGGCGGGGGTTACGCGTTCGCCCCACCATCAACGGTGAAGCCCGTGCCGTTCACCGAACGGGCCTCATCACTGGCGATGAACGCGTATAGCGCGGCGACGTCCTCGGGCTTGCCATATTCCTTGATCGCCATCCGCTGGCGCTGGGCTTCGGCATGCGGGCCAACGGCGGGGTTCATGTCGGTGTTGGTCGACCCCGGATGCACGAGGTTGACGGTGATCCCACGCGGCCCCAGGTCACGCGCTGCGCCTTTGGTCCAGGCGATCAGCGCGGCCTTGCTGGCGGAATAGAGCGCCTTGCCGGCGTCGGGCACGCGGTCCGCGAGATTGCTGCCGGTCGAGATGATGCGGCCGCCCTCGGACATGTACAGCAGGGCCGCTTGGGTCGCGAGGATCACGCCCCGGATGTTCACCGCCAGCATGACGTCGATCTGTTCGAGCGTGACTTCCTCGACAGTGCCGTAACTGATGATGCCGGCATTGTTGACGAGGATGTCCAGGCCGCCGAGTTCGGAGGCGGCGTGATCGACGGCCTGTTTGATCGACGCGGGCTCCGCCGCGTTCATTTGAACCGCGAAGGCGCGGCCGCCCGCCGCCTCGATCTCCCGCGCAATGGCGTTAGCGGCATCGGCTGACCGCTCGTACCCAATCGCGACCGCGGCCCCCTCGGCGGCGAAGCGGCGGGCGATGGCGGCGCCGATCCCACGGCTGGCACCCGTGATGAAAGCGCGTTTTCCTTGAAGGGATGACATTGCGATCTCCATTGAATCCCCGGAGCGGGCCGCGCCTTCGGCGACCCATGGACACCGGTTGGGTTTTGTGGGAGCGGTTCGCTGGAACGGTGCCGTCTTGTTTGGCGCCGCTTATTTGGCGTAGGTCGCGACGATCTGGCCGACCAGCTTGGCCCAGGGCATGTCCAGGGCGTCGTACACGGCGGCCGATTCCGGCGCGGCATTGTCTTTCAGGATCTCGACCATGAAGGTCGCGTAGTCGGAGAGGATCACGCCGGCCTGCTGCAGGCGGAACAGGTTCACGTCGTGCTTGGTGCGGTTGAAGGTGCCCGACGCGTCGACGGCGATGTAGGCGTCATAGCCCTTGGCCACGGCTGTCATCGCCGGGAAGCCCGCGCAGACCTCCAGCGAAATGCCCGCGAAGATCAGCTTCTTGCGGCCGGTCGCCTCGATCGCGGCGGCCACGCGGGGATCGTCATAGGCGTTCACCGTGGAGCGGTCGATGATCTCGATGCCGTCCAGCGCCTCCACAAGCTCGGGGAAAGTCGGGCCCCACAGGGTATCGCGCGCGGTGCTGGTGGCGACGATGGGCAGGCTGAGCGCCTTGGCCGCGCGGGCAAGCGCCACGACGTTGTGCTTAAGCTCGCCCGTCTCATAGTCACGCACGCCGGTCATCAGATTGACTTGGTGATCAACGAGGATCACGGCGGCGTTGTCCTTGGTCAGCGGCTCATAGATACGGTTCGTCATTTCCACTCTCCAGCCAATGATTGGGTCCAGCTCACGGTCATCGTTCGTGATGGCTGGAAGGTAGGGGGTGGACGAACAGCCCAGAAGACGTCTAAATCGCAACTTAACGTCCATGGCAATGGACGATGGGGGTGGTGATGCTGGACCTGAACGACTTCTTCTACTTCGTCCAAATCGTTGATCGGGGCGGCTTCACGGCGGCCGGTCAGACACTGCGCGTTCCGAAATCGACGCTGAGCCACCGCATTCAGCAGCTTGAGAACGAGCTTGGCGTGCGCCTACTCAATCGCACATCGCGGCGCTTCGGCATGACCGATTCCGGCGAGGACTTTTATCGGCACGCCGTCGCCATGCTGCGGGAGGCGGAGTTGGCCGAGACCACGATCCGTGGGCGCCTGACGGAGCCAAGGGGCACGGTCCGGTGCACGGCGGGCACGGCGACGATGCAGTTCGCGCTCGCGGACATCATCGCCGACTTTTTGGTCCAGCACCCGAAAGTCAATGTCGTCGCGCATGCCGCCGATCGCACCGTCGATATCGTGGGCGAGAATTACGATCTGGCCGTCCGGGCGCACTCCGACCCGTTGCCGGACTCCAACCTGGTTCAGCGGACCCTCGCGCCCGCGCCCTGGTTCCTATTCGCGGGTTCCGACTATGTGAAGAGGCACGGCGCGCCGAAGACACCGCAGGATCTGCAGGAGCATCCCTCGCTGTTCATGATGCGGACGGGCGTGGAGCCCGTGTGGCGGCTGCGTCACGCACGCCAAAAGCGCGACGAGATCGTGGTGCCACTTACCCCGCGCCTGCTCGGGGATGACATGGTTGGGCTGAAGCAGGCCGCGATCAAGGGCTTGGGCGTGGTGGCGCTTCCCGGCTACATCTGCCGGGCGGAGGTCCATTCGGGCGCCATCGAGCGCATCCTGCCGGATTGGCTTGCCGGCGATTCCACGCTGACCGCGCTCATCCCATACCGTCAGGGTCTCCTACCCTCCGTACGGGCGTTTCTTGACCATCTGTCGGCGGAATTTCCCAAGCGCGTGCTCATGTAGGGCTGGCGGGTTGGACAAGGGCGACCTCTGGCCCCGCGCCCGCCATTACGCCCAGGTCCAGCGTTCAACCATTTGGACGTTAAGTTCCAAACTTGGCGACTTCCCGGCCGGTCTGCCCCGTTCATAATCGCGGCATCAGACAAGTTGTTGGAGTGACCGCCATGGATGGCATCGCAAACATCGAAAAGACCGAGGGAACCGCCCAGCGGCTTGGACAAATCGTCTTGGGCGTCCCGCACAGTATTGGCTCGGGCTTTTCGGCCCGGCACTTCTCGGAGGAAATGTTCGCCGGGGCGATGGATCCGCTGCTGATGGTGGATCACTTCGTCATGACCGCGCCGACCTTCGAGCCGCACCTTCACGCCGGAATTTCGGCGGTGACCGCCATGTTCGAGGATAGCGAAGGCGTGTTCCTCAACCGGGACACCCTGGGACACAATATCGAGTTGAAGGCCGGCGACCTTTACTGGCTGACGGCCGCGAGCGGTGCGGCCCACGAGGAAAAGCCCGCGAAAAATTCGCGCGTCCATGCCTTGCAGGTTTTCGTGAACCTGCCCGAGCGTCTTAAGAAATGCCCGGCCCGTTCGCTGCGAGTGGACGCCGGCGACGTGCCCACGATCGAAGGCGGCGGCCACCGCGTCCGCGTCGTTCTGGGCGCGAGCGGTGGCATCAAGGGTGAGACCGGGACACCCGAAGAGACGACGATGCTGGACGGCTTCCTCGCCGCCGACGGCCGGTTCAGCCACGCGCTGCCGGAAGGGCGGCAGGCATGGATTTATGCCGTGTCGGGCACGGTGACGGTCGCCGCCGACGGGGAGGAGCGGGTCCTGCCGGCCGGCACGGCCACAACGGTCGAGGCGGGCTTGGCCATCGAGGTGGCCATGACGGCCAAAGCTCCCGCCCACTTCGTGCTGATGGCCGGCAAGCCGATCCACGAGACGTTCGTGAAGCACGGGCCGCTGGTCATGTCGACGGCCGACGATGTCCGCCGCACGCTCGCCGATTTCGCGCGAGGCAAGTTCGGCCGCGTTCCCACCTGATCCCATCAACCCATCCATCCTGATCCACGCGCGGTGACGTTCCCCCCGCGCGACGGCCTACCCACGCCCGGAGTGATCGCGCATGACGACCCCATCCATAGGAGATCGAGAGATGACCGACCTCAGAACAGCCGACCGGCCCACCGAGACGAACGTGCCCTGGATATCGGCGGCGGAGCGCGGGCGCGAAGCGGCGCTGCTGGCCCACTTCGCCCACTTCTGGGGCACCGCCACCGGCGCGCCGCGCGCGATCTACGACACCTTCATCGCGGCCAGCCCCTTGGCGGCCGGCGCCACTGTCGAGGAAGTCACCACCGCCGAGGTGCATGGCTGGTGGGTGCGCCCAGAGAGCGCCCGCGCCGCCGGGCAGGCGATCCTGTTCATCCACGGCGGCGGCTATGTCATGGGCACGGCCCAGGCCTATCGCGGCTTCGTCAGCCAGATCGTCAGCCGGAGCGGCATCCCCGCCCTGGCGATCGACTATCCTCTCGCGCCGGAGGCGACCCTGCCGGCGGCGCCGGACGCCGCCTTGGCCGCCTACGAATACCTGATCGGGCAAGGCTATTCCCGGATCGCGATCGTGGGGGACTCCGCCGGGGGCGGCCTGTCCTTGGTCACCATGGCGCAACTGGCCAAGCGGTCGGACACCGCCAAGCCGATCGCGGGGGTGGTCTTCTCGCCCTGGGCCGATCTCGCCTTCACCGGCGGGTCGATGACGGATCCAGGATTGGTCGACCCGCTGATCGGCCACGACTACCTGCGGGACTGCGCGGACAAATATCTCGGCGCTTACGCCGCCACGGACCCGCTCGCCTCGCCGTTGCACGGCGACCTGTCCGGCCTGCCGCCGCTATTGATCCAGGTCGGCACCGCCGAGCGTCTTCTCGACGACTCCCGCCAATTCGCGGCCAAGGCCGCCGCGGCCGGCGTCGCGGTCGAGCTCGAGGTCTGGGGGGGGATGCATCACGTCTTCCAGCTCGATGTCGCCCATCTCGAAAGCAGCCGTGACGCGCTTGACCGCGCCAGCCGCTTCCTCATCCGCGCCTTCACCCCCTGAACGACCCGCCGCTCGATGGCCGGTCGAGATCTGATAGAGAGATCCCATGGCAACCCAGCTTTCATCGGACACCCACCATGATGTCGTGATCGTTGGCGGCGGCTCGGCCGGCGCCGTCCTCGCGCGTCGCCTGAGCGCGGACGGAAGCCGTCACGTGCTGCTTCTGGAGGCCGGCGCCGCTTATGCGCCCTCGGCCTATCCCGACGTGATCGCCAATGCGAACCGGGTCGGCGGCGACGCCGCGCACGGCTGGGGCTACCACACGCAGGATGGCGCCACGCTCGGGCATGACGTGAACGCGATCCGTGGGAAAGTGCTGGGCGGCAGCTCGGGCGTGAACGCCGCTGTCGCGATGCGCGGCCGCCCATCCGATTTCGCGCGCTGGACGGCGATGGGCGTCGAGGGATGGACCTGGGACGATGTCTTCCCGATCTTCAAGGCGCTGGAGAACACGCCGACGGGTGATGACGCCTGGCACGGACGAACCGGGCCGTTTCCGATCCGGCAGCGGACCATGGAGGAGATCACGCCGTCCATGCGCGCCTTCGTGCTGGCGTCGGAGGCGGTCGGCCTCGCGCGCGTTCAGGACTTCAACGGCGCCCAGCAGAACGGGGTCTCACCCTATCCGCTGAACGTCGTCGGCGAGCATCGCGTCAACACCGGCATGGCCTATCTCACCGACGAGGTTCGCGCGCGGCCGAACCTCACCATCCGGGGCGGGGCGGAGATCGACACGGTCTTGTTCGACGGCAAGCGCGCCGTTGGCGTCCGCCTGGTCGGCGGTGAGGAGGTCCGTGCCGGACAGGTGATCCTTTCGGCCGGCACCTACGGCAGTCCCGCCATCCTGATGCGCTCCGGGATCGGCCCCGCCGGTCATCTTCGGGAACTGGGCATCCCGGTGCTGGTCGACGCACCGGTGGGTGAGCGGCTGAAGGAGCATCCTTTCTATTACAATGTCTATGCGCTGAAGCCGGAGGTCTCCTCCATGACGCCCGTCGCCGGCGCGATCATCTGGACCAACTCGTCCGAAGCGGGGCCGGACGAACTCGACCTGCATGTCTCGGGCACGCACATCTTCGATCCCGCGCTGAGCCCGACAGGCGGTGCAATCGTGCTGGCCTGCGCCGTGACGCTGCCCAAGTCGAACGGCTCGATCCGGCTCGCCAGCCGCGACCCGAGGGCGATGCCGCTCATCCGTTTCAACTTCTTCGATGATCCCGGCGACCTCAGACGCATGAAGGAAGCCGTTCGATTGTCACGCAAGATCGGGCGCACAGCCCCGTTCAGCGACGCGATTGCGTTCGAGATGGCGCCGGGGGACGATGTCCAGGACGATTTGGTCCTGGAGCGGGCGATCATCGCGCAGATCGACGGTTATTCCCACCCGACCTCGACCGTGCCCATGGGTGCCGAAGGCGATCCGGCGGCCGTGGTCGACAGCCAGGGCAGGGTGCGCGGGGTGGAGGGCCTGCATGTCGTCGACGCGTCGATCATGCCGGACATCGTATCGGCACCGACCAACGTCACCACGATCATGATGGCTGAGGCGATCAGCCGGAAGCTGCTGTCATGATTCATGGTTTTAGGGCCGACCAACCGTTCCGGCGCGCCGATCCCGCCTTCGTATTCCGCCAGCAGGTTCGACGCCTCAATCTCGTCGTCAAATTCCCCGGCCTGCGCCTTGGCGACGCAAACCCGGAATAGATTGCGACAGGCGATCTGGTTCCCATCGCCGACGCGGAACCATGACGGCGATGGCGGGTTTTGCTGCCCCCATCATTCCAATGCAAGAGAGGAGGCTCCGATGCAGGCGGTGCGTATCCACAGCTTTGGCGGGACCGAGGTTCTGACGCTGGAAGATGTGCCCAAGCCCGAGCCCGGTGACTATGAGGTACTGGTGCGGGTGCAGGCGGCCAGCGTGAACCCCGTTGATTACAAGATCCGCAATGGCAAGTATCTCCCAGCCGACCAACTGCCGCTGACCCTGGGCCGTGATATGTGCGGCACGATTGAGAAATGCGGCCGCGCCGTCACCGGCTACAGCGAAGGGGAAGCGGTCTACGCCATGCTGCCCACCGACCGGGGCGGCTATGCCGAGTATGTGGTGGCCAACGTCGCCCATTGCGCACCCAAGCCGGAGCGGCTGGATCCCATCCAGGCCGCCGCCGTCCCGCTGGCCGCCCTGACGGCTTGGCAGGGCTTGTTCGACCATGGGCGCCTGAAGGGCGGGCAACGGGTGCTGGTTCATGGCGCCGCTGGCGGCGTGGGCCATTTCGCCGTGCAGTTCGCCAAGGCCTACGGCGCCACCGTCTACGCCACCTGTTCCGAAGGGGATTTGGAGTGGGTGCGGTCCCTAGGCGTGGACAAGGCCATCGACTACAAGAACCAGCGCTTTGAGGATGAAGTGCCGGAGGTTGACCTGGTCTACGACCTGGTGGCGGGTGAGACCCAGGACCGGTCATGGTGGGTGCTGAAACAGGGCGGCATCCTGGTTTCCACCCTGACCGAGCCCTCGGCCGACAAGGCCAGGGAGCATGGCGCTGAGGGCACGCGCTACACCGCCCACCCCGATGGCCGCCAACTGGCGGAGATCGGGCGACTCATCGACGCCGGGCGGGTGCGGGTGCAGGTCGATAAAGTCTTCGCCCTGGAAGAGGCGGCGGAGGCGGAGCATGTGCTGGAGGATGAGCATGTGCGGGGCAAAGTGGTGCTCAAGGTCGCTTGAGCCCCCCAGGGGCGGCGGGGCGGCGGGCCTCACGGCCCGCCGTGACCGCCGGTGGCGCCGAAGACCTGGCCGGTGGAGAAGGTGTCCTCGTTGCTGGCCAGCAGCACGTAGAGCGCCGCCAGCTCCGCCGGCTGCCCCGGCCGGCCCAGGGGCGTATCCGACCCGAAGGTCACCAGTTTTTCCGGCGGCTGGCCGCCGCTGGGCTGCAGGGGCGTCCACACCGGGCCGGGCGCCACGGCATTCACCCGGATGCCCTTCTTGGCCAACTGCTTGGCCAGGCCCTTGGTAAAAATCATGATGGCGCCCTTGGTCGCCGAATAATCCAGAATGTTGGGCGACGGATCGTAGGCGTTGACCGAGGCGGTGTTGATGATGGCCGCCCCTTTGCCCAGGTGCGCCATGGCCGCCTTGGTGATCCAGAACATGGCGTAGACGTTGGTCTTGAAGGTGTCGTCGAACTGCTCGCTGCTGATGTCGGTGAGGCTGTCCACCGAATGCTGCCGGGCGGCGTTGTTGACCAGGATGTCCAGTCCCCCCAGTTCGCGCGCCGCGTCGGCCACCAGCTTTTGGCAGAAGGCCTCGTTGCGGATGTCGCCCGGCAGGGGCACGGCCTTGCGGCCTGCGTCCTGGATCAGCGTCACCACCTCCTTCGCGTCCGGTTCCTCCACCGGCAGGTAGCCGAAGGCCACGTCCGCCCCCTCGCGGGCGAAGGCGATGGCGGCGGCGCGGCCGATGCCGCTGTCGCCCCCCGTGATCAGGGCCTTGCGCCCCGCCAGGCGGCCGGACCCTTTGTAGCTTTCCTCGCCATGGTCCGGCCTTGGGTTCATGCGGCTGGCCAGGCCCGGCGGTTCCTGCTGTTCCTGCTTGGGGAAGGGCGGGTTGGGGTATTCGGGCGCCGTGCGCTTGCCGCCGGCGGGGGCAGGCGCCGCTTGGGCGGGAATCGCCGTGAAACCCGCCATCGCCGTGCCCACCGCCAAGCCGCCGATGACGGTGCGGCGGGAGGTGCCGTTGCCTTCTTCGCTCATGATCCTGTCTCCGCAAGGGGTATGCGGCGTCAACAGATGCAAGGGCGGCCGGTTCCGTTTCGGGGGCGGGGAACGAAGCCGGGCAATGACGCTTGAAGCGCTGTTTCCTTCTGGAGGTGACACATGACCAAGCCGCTTCGGTCCCCGGGCGATCCCCTGGGCATCCCCGTCCCGCTCCGCGTCTACATCCGCCGGCCCTCGCCCGCCACGATGCAAAACGCGCCGGGCCGCAAAACCTCGTGGATTCTGACCTATGAGGCCAAGCCCACGCATGAAACCGATCCGCTGATGGGCTGGAAGGGCGGCGGCGATCCGCAAATGGATGTCTTCCTCGCCTTCGACAAGCTGCAGGAAGCGGTGGACTATGCCGAGCGCCACAACCTGCCCTATGAGATCAGCGATCCGGAAGAGCGGCCCCACCCCCTGCCCCGGCCGCAGACCCACCAGATGCGCCAGGTGTTGAGCGGCCCCACCATGGCGCCGGCCCGTATGGAGGATCCGAGGATCCGAGGCCATCAGACCGTGGTCACGACGCCGGGCCCCGTGGTGCCGCAGGCCATGGTCGATGGCCAGAAGGCGTTGATCGACAAGGCCAACGCCCCACCGCCCTATGTGCCAGCTCGCGACGCGGTGGAGGACGCCAGCGAGGACTCCTTCCCTGCCAGCGACCCGCCATCCTGGACGCCGGTGACGGGGGAGGCCAAGAAGACCGTCTGATAGCCACCCACCGGCCCCAAACCTTTCCTAATCACTTTTCCCCAAATCACTCTTTTTCGAGGCGGCAGGGGAATATCCCGCCGGTCCCACCCGTCTGAGGGGACAGGGACTGAGGGAGCCGCTGTATGACGCCGAAGCAAAACCTGTTTTCCGCCGCGCTGGTGGTGGCCTTGGCCGTGGGGGGTGCCGGCACGGCCCACGCCGCGGGCGACGCCGCCAACGGCGCCACCGTCTTCAAGAAATGCGCCGCCTGCCATTCGGCGGAGCAGGGCGTGAACAAGGTGGGGCCCAGCCTGTTCAGCGTGGTCGGCCGCCCGGCCGGCAGCATCGGCGGCTACAGCTATTCCCCCGCCGTACAGCAGGCGGCGGCCAAAGGCCTGGTGTGGAGCGAGGACAATATCGTCGCCTACCTAGCCAACCCGCACAAATACCTGGGCGATTTCGTCGGCGATCCATCCGTCCCGAACAAGATGCCCTTCAGCCTGGCGGATGAACAGCAGCGCCGGGACGTGGTCGCCTACCTCAAATCCCTGGCGCCGCAATGAGGCGCGCGATCGCCTTGGCCCTGCTGCTGGCCTGCGGCCTGGCGGGCCTGGCCCGGGCGGAAACGCCTGTGCTGCCGCCTGATCAGGCGGCCCTGCGGGATGAGATGGCGCGCATCCATGCGGGCCATGTCGATGCCGACGCCCTGCAGCGCATCGACAGCGACATCGCCGCCATGCCTGCGGGCGCCGCGCACATGGGCATGGCGACGGGCGCGCCCTACCCTAGCCTGAAGGCCACCCAGTTCACGCCTGCTCCAGCGGCCCAGCCGCCCACGTCCAAATGGACCCGCCTGGCCAGCTACGCCCCTGATAGTCCCAGGGCTGACACTGCGAAAGCTGACACGCCCAAGGCCGAAGTCTCCAAGCCCGACGCGCCAAAGGCGGAGGCCAAGCCGCAGCGCACCTATGTCGGGCGCGAAACGTGCGAGAGCTGCCACCAGCAGGAGGCGACCAACTGGGCCCACACCATCCACGCCAAGGTGTTCCAGCAGAACCCCCGCACGGAGTTGCAGGCGCAGAATTGCGAGGCCTGCCATGGTCCCGGCTCGGCCCATGTCGAAGATCCCTCGGACCTGACGACCATCATCAGCTTTTCCAAGAAAAGCAAAACACCGGTGGCGGAACAGAACGGCCAGTGCCTGACCTGCCACGCCGGCGGCCAGCGCATCTTCTGGCATGACAGCATCCATGACAGCAATCAGCTGGGTTGCGCCGATTGCCACAACCCCATGACCACCTTCGGCGCGCGCGGCCTGACCGCCCGGGAAAGCATCAACGAGACCTGCTTCCAATGCCACAAGGCCCAGCACGCGGAATTCGCCCGCCGGTCGCACATGCCCCTGCTGGAGGGCAAGCTCAGCTGCACCGACTGCCATAACCCGCACGGCTCCACCACGGCGCCGCTGCTGAAGGCCGACAGCGTGAACGAGGTGTGCTTCACCTGCCACGCCGACAAGCGCGGGCCCTTCCTGTTCGAGCATGCGCCGGTGCGGGAAAGCTGCCTGAACTGCCATTCGCCGCACGGGTCCAACTTCGAGAACCTGCTGAACGCGCCGCGCCCGGTGCTGTGTCAGCAGTGCCACTCGCAAGACGGCCATCCCGGCAGCCTGCTGACGGCCGGCAACATGGCGCGCGGCCCCATGCCCGACCCGCGCCTGATCGCCACCAGCTGCCAGACCTGCCATGTGAACATCCACGGGTCCAACAGTCCCTCCGGCGCGCGGTTCGAACGATGAGACCTCGTCTGAAAACCTCCACCCGCTGGCTGCTGGCAGCCACCGCCCCCTTGGCGGCCCCCTTGGCCGTGACGGCGGCCCAGGCCGACAGCGGCGCCACCGGCTACGGCGGGCCGGGCAACGTCCTGAACCCCACGGCCCAGGTGATGAACCGGGCGCGGGACAGCGACGGCCTGTCCATCATCGACGACGTGACGCGCACGCCCACGGGCCTGATGTATCCCGTGCCCTTCCGCACGCCGGACATGACGCAGAGCAAGAGCGCCCCCGACTGGTGGACCCAGGGCTGGTTCGAGGCCGGCATCATGGGCACCTTCGGCCAGGACAGCCGCTCGGCCGCGCTGAACGAATACGGCGACTGGAAGAACGGCTTCACCGTCACCGGCCTGGGCTTCTCGGCAGAGAACCGCAAGACCGCCCTGCACGCCTCCGCCTACGGCCAGAACCTGGGCCGCACCGACCAGTATTACCAGGTGGACGTCGGCCGCTATGGCGTGTTCGACCTGCAGGCCTATTTCGACAGCATCCCGCACACCTTCTCCACCACCGCCAAGTCGCTGTGGGACGGGGCGGGCACCGGCAATCTCACCCTGCGCGGCGGCCTGACGCCCGGCGCCTCCACCCCGGCGCAGGTCAACGCCGTGGCGGCGGCGGTGGGGCCCAGCACCCTGCGCATCCTGCGGGAAAAGGCCGGCAGTTCCCTGACCTACACGGTGGATGAGCATGCCGAGCTGTTCCTGAAGATTTCGGATGAGCAGCGCAACGGCACGCAGCCCATCAGCGCCACCTTCGGCTATCCGTTCCAGAACGGCGCCACCCAGCTGATCCAGCCCATCCATTACCAGACCGTCGATGTCACCGGCGGCGTGCGCTACAAGGAACAGAACTTCCAGGCCAACCTGGCCTATGCCGGGTCGTTCTTCCGCAACGATATCCTGGATCTCACTTGGCAGAACCCGGGCCTGACCTCCAACACCACCGCTGGCGCCTATATCCCGCAGACCGGCCGGCTGAGCCTGGCGCCCAACAACGACTATCACACGGTGAAGGGCGATCTGGCGGTGCAGCTGTCGCCGGCCTCACGCTTCACCGCCAGCCTGTCCTACAGCCTGATGCGCCAGGATGATGAGCTGCAGGCGCCCAGCACGGGCGGCGGCCTGATCACCAGCGGCGGCAACACCATCAACCTCGGCCAATGGAACAACGCCTCGGCGCTGAGCCAGCCCACCGCAAACGCCGCCATCAACATCCTGAACGCGGTGGCGCAGTATCACTACACCGTCAGCCCAGACCTGGGCCTGACGGTGGAGGTGCGCGACCGGGATGAGGCCAACCGCACCAACTACGTCGCCTACAACCCGCAAACCGGGCAGTACGGCTACATTGCCATCGACGGCGGGCTGGCGCCTTTCATTCCGTCCCTGAGCGGCATCTACCAGGCCAACACCCCGGGCAGCCTGGTCCAAATCCGCAACATGCCCTTCGCCAACAACGAGTTGCAGGCGACGGTCAAGGCGGCCTACCGCCTGGACACCCACTGGAAGCTGGACCTGTCCTACGAGAACGACACCATCGACCATACGGTGCGCGAGATCGCGGACGCCCACGACAACATCGCCCGGCTACAGGTCAGCACCGCGGGGTATGAGTGGGGCACCGCCCGCATGTCGTATGAGTTCGCGCGGCGTATCGGCAGCGATTACCAGTCCAACCCCTATACGCCCTACTATTCCTCCGCCCTGCCCGGCTATATCCCCGCCACGCCGGCGGGCGATCCGGCCTTCGCCCTGGCGGACCTGCGCAAGTTCGACGTGGCCAACCGCAGCGAGCATGTGCTGCGTGGCCAAGCCAACTACATCCTGTCCCCGCGCAGCGACCTGCAGCTGACCGGCAGCGTCAAGGTGGACGAGTACGACGCCGCCTACGGCCTGCAGGCCACCCACGCCTATGATGTCACCGCCGCCTATACCTACCAGATGTCGGCCGCGACCACGCTGACGGGCTATTTCACCTATCAGAACCAGGACCGGGGTGTCGCCAACATCAACGCCACCGGCAGCGGCACCAGCGGCAGTGCCGGCGGCCCGGGCTATCCCCTGGCCAACGGCTGGACGGAAACGGTGGGGTCGGACAATTATACGGTGGGCCTGAACGCCCACCACAGTTGGGGCGTCGTCTCACTGAACGCGGACTACACCTTCACCCGCGCCAGAACGGCCATCGACTACGCCTTCGCCAGCACCGGCGCCTTCTTCAACAGCCTGACGCCGGCGCAGGCCGGCAGCAGCTTCCCCGACATCACCTACGACAGCCACGCCCTGCAAACCGATGTGCGCTGGCAGATGTCGGAAGAGCTGTCCTACCGCCTGTATTATCGCTTCAATTATGAGCGGGTGGTGGATTTCCACTACACGGGCCTGACGGCCGGCGCCATCAACAACAACACCTACCTAGGCGTCATTCCCGAGAACTACACGGTCCAGACCATCGGCCTGCTGGTCCAGTATGTCTTCTAGCTCAACGCTTGACGAAGACGACGTCGGTGTAGCGCTCCCCCGGCATCAGGCGGTTGTCCGGCCCGAATATGACGTCGGGCGCCAACTGGTGGGGGGTGATGGTCAGGGCCACGTTGAAGCCGGCGGCCACCTCGGTATCACGGAAACGGAAGTTGGTGGTGACCAGGCACAGCAGGCCGCCCGGCTTCAGGCAGCGGGCGAAGTCCGCCACCATGGCGTGGAAGGTCGCGAAGTGCAGCACGGGGTCGCAGCGCTCGGCCCCGTTGACGGTCAGCCGGCCGTTGCACAACACCGCCAGGCAGAAGATGGCGTCATAGGCGCCGTCATCCTCCCCGGCCGTGCTGTCGCCCACGGCGAAGTCCACGCCCGGCAGCCGCAGGGCGCGGGCCTCGGCGATGTTACGGGGATCGATGTCGATGCCCTTCAGCCGCGCCTGCGGGAACAGCCGGCGCAGGCTGGCGACCTCTTGCCCCACCGAACAGCCGAAGGACAGGAGGCGGCGGTCCGGCCCGTCGCCCAGCCGATCGCGCACGAAGGTAAACAGCCAGGGATAGCGGTCAGGGGCCGTGTAGCTGAAGGGCTGGAAGCGCCGGGGCGAGCGGCGCCATGGCCCCAGGCCGCGCAGCAGGCGCATCGGCGTCCTCATCACATCCGTCATCGTCATGGCCGGCACCCCTTCAACATGAAGCGGAAGCGTAGGACTATACGGTGTAAACTCAAATACTTGATGGGCGGTGCGCCAGGATGACGCCGCTGGAATTCTTCACCGTCTCCAAGATCGGCTGGTACCTGGTGGCGCCCAGCCATGTGCTGGTGTGGACGGCCCTCGCCGCCGCCGTGCTGGCGGCCCGGCGCCACCCGGCGGCCGTGGTGCCGGCAACGGCTTGCGCCCTGACGCTGCTGGTCCTGCTGGCCCTGCCCGTGGGCAATTGGGCCCTGCGGCCTATCGAAGGTCTGTATCCCCGCCCGCTCACGGAACCCGCTACCATCGATGGCATCCTGGTGTTGGGCGAAGGCCTGAATGGCGAGGTGCTGCGCGACCGGGGGGTGCCGGGCGTGGGCCCGGACGGAGGCACCCTGCTGGCCGCCGCCGCCTTGGCGCGGCACCATCCAGAGGCGCGTGTGATCTTCAGCGGCGGGTCGGGTGAGCTGGGCACGGCCGGCATGCCGGAGGCCGAGGTGGCGCGCCACGTGCTGGCTGACCTAGGCCTGGACGACACGCGGGTGAGCTATGAGGCGCGGTCGCGCACCACCCTGGAAAACCTGGTGCTGGCCAAGCGGATGGCGCAGCCGGCGCCGGGGCAGGCCTGGTTGCTGGTCGCCTCCGCCTACCACATGCCCCGCGCCATGCTCTCGGCCTCGCGCGTGGGCTGGAAGGTTATCCCATGGCCGTCGGACTACCTGACCACCGCCCGGGGGCCGGAAACCCATCTGTCCCTGGCCGCCAACCTGGCGCACCTGGATCTGGCGGCGCATGAGGCGCTGGGCCTGCTGGCCTATCGCCTGTCCCATGCCGGGTCGGAGACACTGTGATGCCGCCGCACTGGATGGGCCCCACCGCGCCCCCGGCCAGCCTGGCGGATCTGGCGGCGACCTACGGTCGGCGGCTGGGTGACTGCATCGCCTTTCCAGGCCTGATCAATTCCCACGACCACCTGGCCTTCAACTGCTATCCACCCACCGGTTCCCCGCCCTACGACGACTTCCTGGGCTGGAGCCACGACGTGCAGGCGAACCGCGCGCTGGTCACGCGCATCGAAGCCATCCCCGCCCGCCTGCGCGTCCAGGTCGGTCTGCTGAAGAACCTGCTGTGGGGTGTGACGGCGGTGGCTGACCATGGCGGCGCCCCGGTCGAGGGCCCCATCCGCGTGCTGGCACCCTTTCAGGACCTGCATTCGCCGGAACTGGCCAGCCCCTGGCGGTGGATGGCGGGGCTGGGACCGGCGGTGACGCACCTGGCAGAGGGCGTGACGGTCGACAGCCGCCGCCGCGCCCTGGCCTTCCTGAAGGAAAACCTGTTCCGCCGCGCCGTCGCCGGCGTGCACGGCGTGAGCCTGGAGGGCGAGGATTTCCGGCGCCTGGCCGCCCTGGTGTGGTGCCCCGCCAGCAACCTGTTCCTGTTCGGCCGCACGGCGGACGCGGCTGCCGCCCTGCGCCACACCCAATTGCTGTTCGGTACCGACGCTACCATCTCCGCCCCCGGCACCCTGTGGGATCATCTGCGCCAGGCCCGTGGCCGCGTGGCGGACGCGGAGCTGTTTGCCAGCCTGACCTTCCGCGCCGCGCGCTTCTGGCGGCACACGATGGCCGACGACCTGGTCATCGCCCGGCGCACCGCCGACGACCCGTGGGACGCCTTCTTCGCCCTGACGCCCGCCGACATCCTGCTGGTGGTCCGCGCCGGACAGCCGGTGCTGGTGGACGACCGCCTGAGCGCCCCGCCGGGCTTCGGCCGCCTGACGGTAGGCGGCGAGGCCAAGCACGTGCGCATGAGCGTGGCGGAAATGCTGGCGGCGCTTAGGCCTCAGTTGGATACGGCGGCGCTGCTGTCGCGGTTTGGCGTCGTCGCGGAATAAATCGCCAGCGTCTCGACCCCGAAGTGCTGCCACAGCACCCGTTCCACCACCAGGCCGGCTTTGGCCAGGCCGTTCAGCATACCGGCGCAGTCGCCGTGGCTGGTCAGCACGAAGTAGGCCCGGCCGCCGGGCTTCAGCCTGGCGGGCAGTTCGGCTGCCAGGCGGTCGATGACGTCAGGGCTGCGCCAGGACTGTTCGAACGTCGTGGTGGGCGTGCCCCGGAACTTCGGCAGGGAGAACAGCACGACGTCGAAGGTGCGGCCGGCCACGGGGGCGAACAGGTCGCCCTGGTGCAGTTCCACCGCTACCCGGTTCAGGATGGCGTTGGCCCGGGCACAGGACACCGCCTCGGGCACCACATCGACCGCCGCCACCTGGTATCCCCGCAAGGCCGCGAAGATGCCCAGCACGCCGCAGCCGGTGCCCATGTCCAGCGCAGTCGCCCCCTCCGCCGGTTCCAGCAGCGGGCTGGTGGCGATGAATTCCGCCAGGAAGCGGCCGGTACGGAAAACCACGGGGTTGAACACCCCCGGCCAGACGACGAAGGAGCGGCCCCGGATCTTCTCGAACACCGCCCGGCCCAGGCGGCGGCGCAGCACCGCGCGCTTGGCCGCCGTCCAGGGCGTCCACAACAGGCGGGTGGCGGTGGAAACGGCCGGGGGCGGCGGGGCCGGCTGGGGAGTGGCCATGGCGGTACTCATAGCTTGAGGCTGCAAACACAGCGCTGACAGATGGGATCGCTGCCCACGTCCAACGCGGCGCGAAAGGAGCGGGCCACCGGGCCGTTCAGGATTTCCGGCAGGGTGCCGTCGCGCAGGCTGCCTATGGGTTCGTGGAAGAAGCAGGGGCGCACCGTGCCGTCGGCCTCCACCACCGTGGAGACCCAGGGCGCGTTGCAGCGCACGGAAGGGGGCGGCGCCAGGCCACGGGCGGCGCGGTACTGCGCGCTGATGCGGCGCAGGCGAGCCGGGCTTTCCTGGATGTAACGACCGGCGAAGTCGCCGCCATGGCTGGCCGCCAATTGATCGATGACGGCATCCAGGGCGTCGCATTCCACCGGTGCCAGGCCCACCTCCTCCACCCGGCCCTCCGCCCAGGCCTGCGGCCGGTTGAAGGCGGTGGAGGTGAGGTCGGCGCCCAGGAAGGAAATGCTGTCCAGGCCGATGGCTTTGGCAGCATCGACGATAGCGGGCAGCTCATGGAAATTACCGCGCTGGATGACGCAGCGCGCCGCCACAGGATAATCGGCACGGCGACGGCGCAACGCGCCCACGCCGGCGGCCAGGGAGGCGTAGGCGTCCTTGATGCCGCGGATGCGGTTGTGCGTGGCCTCGGGCCCGTCCAGCGACACGATAACCTCATCACACCAGTCCACGATGTCGGCGGCGTGCCGTTCCAGCAGCAGGCCGCTGCTGAGCAGGGTGATCTTCAGCGGCAGGGTCTTCAGCGCCGCGCATAGGCCCCACAGGTTGGGGTGCATCAGCGCCTCCCCGCCCGACAGCACCACCCAGCGCACGCCCAGGGCGCTGAAATCCTCCACCAGACGGTCCATCGCCGCCTGTTCCAGGCTGGTGCCGTTGCGGTTGGCTTTCCAGATGTCGCACATGACGCAGCGGCAGTTGCAGCGGCTGTGCGGCATAAGGGTGACCACCGGCACCCGGGCCAGGCGCCGGCCCCGCCAGGCGCGCGCTAGGGGAAGGGCGCCCATCCTAGAATCCCTGAATTTCGGGGCGCTGGTAGGGGAACACCTTGTCCAGCAAGCGCAGCTCGATGGGGAAGTCGTAGAACTGCGTCTTGTAGCGCCAGGCCGCCATGGTGCGCAGGGCAAAGCGCCCCGTGCGGGTCAGGCGGGTGTCGGTCATGGTGGGGTAGCGGGCGTGCAGCACCCGCTGGAAATTGCCGATCTTGCGCCGGATGTCGTCGTTCATCCACGGCAGGTTGGACGACAGGTGCTGGGCGAACTTCTCCCACTTCGCCTCGGTCCAGGTCGCCACGTCCTTGGGGTATTCGAAGCCGGCCGCCTGCGCCTCCTGCAGCATGGCGCCCTCGACCGGCACGGGGCTGTAGATGTAGAACACGATCTCCGTTGCCGGATTAACTTTCTTCAGCATCCGTATGAACTGGATGGTATTTTCGGCATCCTTCGCCGGATCCGGCGGGTTGCCGATGATAAAGGACATCTCCGGCACGACGTCATGACGGCGCATCTTCTCCGCCACCGCGAGGATGGCGTTGCCGTCCTGCTTGCCGCCCTTGTTCATGCGCTTCAGGGTTTCCAGGTCGCCGGATTCCGCCCCCATGAACACCATCTTCAGGCCGCTCTTGCGCATCTTGGCCCAGGTGGCGTCGCTGAACTTCAGCATGGTGTCGGCGCGGCCGAAGCCCCACCAGCCAATGTCGAGATGCGTGATACGCTCCGCGAACTCGGCGCAGCGGGCCTCATGGACGAAGAAGTTGCTGTCGTAGAACTCCACCGCCGTGGCGCCGTGCTCCCGCACCAGCTTCTCCACCACCGCAGCCGTGCGCTCCGCCGTCTGGGCGGAGTAGCGGCCGTTCACCTTGTGCACCACCGCGCAGAAATTGCACTGGAAGGGGCAGCCGTAGCTGGCGTGGTGAGCGATGGTGCGGGATCCCAGGAAGGAGGAACGGACGTAGGCGTCCATATCCACCCGGTGGTAGGGGAAGTCCGGCAGCGCGTTGATGTCGGGCACCGGCGGCTTCTGGTTCAGGTGCACCTTGCCGTCCGCGTCGCGCCAACCCAGGCCCGGCAGTCCGGTCACATCCTCCCCTGCCCGCACCTTGGCCACGAACTCGCCGAAGGCCAGTTCGCAATGGCCCCGGAAGACATAATCGACGTAAGCCTCCTGCATCACGATCTGGCCGTGCAGGGTGGGGAAATAGCCGCCCCAGAGGATGGTGACGTGAGGAAACTCCGCCTTCAGCGCCCGGCAGATGGGGGAAGCGTTGGACAGCTGCGGCCCCGGCATCACCGTCACGCACAGGATGTCGGCCTTGGTCTCGACCAGCGCCTGGCGCAGCGCCGTCAACCCGTCCGGCACCAGGTTGCCGTCGATGATGCGATACTCCTCCACCCCCTCCAGCATGGCGCCGATGGCCAGCAACGACATGGGCAGGACCGGCTTCTTGGAGGCGGAGCTGACGGGGTTGTAGAACAGGATCATGGCGCGGTCGCTTCCTTAAACATGCCGCAGCAGGGTCAGATGATGGTCGGCCAGCCCAGCCAGGGCCGCATGGTTGCCCACCCGCATCTCCCACCGCATCAGGCGGGTCAGGTGGCGGGGATGACGCTCCAGCCCGGCGAACAGGTCGGATGGCGGTAGGAACACCCCCACCGGATGGACGGAGACCGGCTGGAACGCCGGCGCGAAGGCGCGGGCGATGTCGCCCGGCGTCCAATAGCGGATGGGGATGGCCGCGCCGCCGATGTCGGCGGTGGAGCGGCCGGACCAGCGGCGCACGGCGGTACGGCGCAGGCGCGCCCCGTACCACAGGGTTTCCCAGGCGCAGAAGCGTCCCATGACCACCAGGGCCACCACTCCGCCCGGGGCAACCGCCCGGCGCAGGGCGTCGGCCAAGGGCGCCAGGTCAATAGCGCAGTTCAAGGCGCCGAAGTTGGATAGCACCAGGTCGTAAGGGCCGCCGCCATCCGCCGGAGAAAGGTCGGCGGGGGCGTTGAGGTCGATCCGGCGCGTGACGACCCTGTCGGCCATGCCCAGGCGCGCAGCCTTGTCGGCGGTCACCCGCAGCATGGCGGGGGAGCCGTCGGCCGCCGTCACCTGGGCGCCGGCATGGGCCAGCCACAGGGCGTCCTCCCCCGTGCCGCAGCCCAGGTCCAGGGCGCGCATGCCCGGCCGGAGATGGGCGCCCACCTGCCGCCACACGGCGTGGCGCAGCCAGCGGCCGGGGATGCTGTGGGCGAAGCCGGCGTCGTAATCGTCAGCGAAGCGGTCGAAGGCCGCCGGCTGCAACAGGGCCTCAGCCATGTTCCACCTCATGCCGGGTGGCGTACATGGCAAGGCGGCTGAGCGCCGAGGAGGCGCGCGCCTTGGCGTGCCGCAGCAAGTCGCGCCGGGGGGCGGCTTCCAGCCGGCCCAGGCGGCTTTCCGCCGCCAGCCAGTGCTGGGCATGGCGGTAGAAGCGGCGCGACTTGCGCCCAACCACCGTCAGGGCGCGGTCGCTGCTCTCCTGCCAGGCACCGCCGCCGGCGATGCGGTCCGCCACCTTGTCGTAATAAGGCGTGCCCTTGATGGGATAACTGATGGTGGTCAGCACGTCGTCGGGTGCCGACAGGCGCAGGTGGCGGGCCGTCTCGTCGATGTCCTCCCAGGTCTCACCGTCATAACCCAACATGATGAAGGTGCCGGCGCGGATGCCCCGGTTCTGCACCAGGGCGATCATCTCCCGCATGCGTACGGCGTTGGTCCGGCGCTGCATGGCGTCCAGGATGCGCTGTGACCCGCTTTCGGCGCCGATCCAAATGCGGTAGCACCCCAGTTCCGCCAGCAGATCGGCCACCCGCTCGTTCAGCCGGTCCTCCCGCGTGATGGTCTCAAAGGGATAGCGCAGGCCCCGGCGCTTCATTTCGGCCGCGAACTGTTCCAGCCATTTCTGGTTGATGGTGAAAACGTCGTCCGCGAACCACAGCTGGTCCGGGGCGTAGGTGTCGCGGATGAACTCGATCTCATCCGCCACGTTCTGGGCGGACCGGCGGCGGTGGCTATGGCCGAAAACGGAATGGCTGCACCAGTTGCAGGTGTAGGGGCACCCCCGTGCCACGATGAGGGAGACGGAGCGCACGCCGTGGTGCGTCTTCCAGGTCTGCAGGTAGCGCTCCAGGTCGATAGCGTCCCGGTCGGGAAAGGGCTGGGCGTCCAGGTCGGCGATCTGCTTGCGCGCCGGGGTGCGGCGCACGCCGCCGTCCTCATCGCGATAGGCGATGCCGTGAACCTGATCCAGTTCGGTCAGCCCATGCCGGGCCAGATGGGGGATCAGCTCCGCCAGGGTTAGCTCCCCCTCCCCCGACACGACGATATCGCCACCCCGGCTGAGGTATTCCTCGGCGTAGTTCGCCGGCTCCGGCCCCCCGAAAATGACGGTGGCGCCTGCCGCCTTGGCCGCCGCCGCCAGACGCAGGGCATTCCCCCGGGTCATGAGGTTGACGTAGATGCCCACCACCGCCGGCCGCTTCGCCGCCAAGGTGGCCTGGGCGGCGGCCATGTCCATGAAGGTGGTGTCCATCACTTCCACCCCGAAGCCCTGGGCCTTGAGGTGGGAGGAGATGTAGAGCAGCCCCAGCGGCGGATAGGGCTTCATCACCGCCCGCTCCGCCGGATCCGCCATCAGGAAATAGCCGTGGGTCAGCAGGATGTCGGTCAAGGCGCCACCCTGCCCGCAGTCATCGTCCGGGGGGCAGCCGGATGCGGCATCAGGCGCAGCAACTGCAGCCGCGCCCAGGACAGCGGGATGGCTACGCCGCAATAGGCGACGAAGGCCAGGGCCCGCAGATGATCGCCGCCCTCGGCCCGGCCCCTCACGGCATCCCGCAACTGCGCCACCGCGCGGCGCACACGGAAGTCGCGATGCACGTAAGTGTGCAGGTGGCGGTAAAAGGCGGTGGTGTAGGGGCCCCGGTACAGCATGGCCATGTCGGACGACACGTCCCAATGCCGCTTGTCCCGCAGCTGGCTTTGCACCCGCTCGTAAAACGCCGTCCCCGGCAGGGGATAGGAGACGGAAATGCCCATCTCATCCGGCCGGGTGGCGCGCAGCATGGCCAGGGTCTGGCCGATCTCGGCCATGCCCTCGCCGGGATAGCCGAATTGCAGGAAGTGGCCGACGCGGATGCCCGCGGCCTTCAGCTTCGCCGTCGCCTCCGCGATCTCCCCGGTCGACAGGTCCTTGTCCATGGCGTCCAGGATCTTCTGGCTGCCGGACTCCGCCCCCAGCCAGACGATGTCGCAGCCGGCGCGCTTCAGGTCGTCAACCGCGCCCTCGCGCAGCACCAGGTCGGCGCGGCTGAGGCATTTGAACGGTACCTTGACGCCCAATTCATCGATGGCGGCGGCGAACTCCCCCCACCAGCGGGGCTTCAGCCCCATGATGTCGTCCATGAACCAGATGTAGTCGGGCGCCGCCAGGCAGACCAGGCGCGCCAGCTCCTCCGCCACCGCCCGGGCACCACGCACGGCGTAGCCTTGGCCCCAGATGGGTTTCGCGCACCAATTGCAGGAATAGGGACAGCCGCGCGAGGTGACGAGGTTGAGGGCGAAGAAGCCGTGGTGCCGGCGCCAGACCTGGCGGTAGGCGTCCATGTCCACCAGTTCCCAGGCCGGCGGCGGCAGGGCGTCCAGGTCGCGCAGTACCTCACGCTTGAGGTTGCGCACGGTCTCAGCACCGTTGCGCCAGGCCAGACCCTTGATGGCGGACAGGTCATCGGCACCATCGCGCCAGGCGGCCGTCAGCTCCGCCAGGGTCAATTCGCCCTCACCGACGATGACGGCACCGGCACCGGCGTCAAGGTAGAGGTCGGGATGGTCGGCGGCGTCAGCACTGCAGATGGCGACCTTGGCCCCCACGGCCGTGGCGGCGGCGATCATCTCCAGCGCCGCCAGCCGCATGGCCGACAGGCACATCTTGGACAGGTAGTTGAAATTGTCGTCATAGAGCACGGCGACGTCCGGCCGCACTTCCGCCACCCGCGCCGACCACTCCGCCACGGCCTGGGCGATCATGGCGTCAAAGAAATGCACCTCATGCCCGGCCGCCTGCAGCGTGCCGACGGCATAGAGGGTGCCCAGCGGCGGGAACGGCTGATGTTCCGCCCACCGCGCCGGGTCCAGGCGCAGGAAATAAACACTGCCGACTAATATGCGAGGCATCCGCCATCCCATCGCGGAGGAAGAATGGAACGGGCCCCGGGCCCGCCCTTAACCCAAGGACGGAAACCGGGGGCCCTTTATTCCCCGTGGGCCTACTTTGAGATCACGGCCAGCGAGGCGCCGGTGATGGCCAGTTGGCTGGTGACCTGGATGATGTCCATCAGGATGCTGTCCCAGGTGAAGTGGCGCAGCTTGCGCGGCACCACGATGACCGAGCCGGGCGCCAGCTTTGGCGGGCTGGAGAGCCAGCCGCCACCGTCCACCTGGATGGCGGAGCCGTCTGGCTGCACCACGAACACATGGTCGTCGTCGGCGATCTCTGTCATGCCGCCAGCCATGGCGATGTAGTCGTCCACGCTGCGGTCGCCGCGGAACTGGATGCCGCCCGGGGCCATGACCTCACCCGAGACCACCACGGCGCTGGGCTGGCGCGGCACCACCAGCTGGTCGCCCGGCTCCATCACCAGGTCCAGTTCCGGATGGGCCGCAATCTCCCTCGGGTCGACATGCACCGCCACCCGGCCGCTGGCGGGGCCGATGCCCTGGCGCAGACGGCCGATCATCTGGGTGACGTAGGCGATTTCCCCATCCGTCACCTGCACCTTGCCGCTGACATTGCCGACGATGGAGATGATTTGGCGCTCCAGCGCATCCGCCTCCTTCTGCAGGGTGTCGCGCTGGGATTCCGCCACCGACTGCCGCAGGAAGACCACGCCGGCCGGGTAGGCGGCGTCGGTGAAGCCGCCAGCCCGCGCCAGGACGGACGACAGATGCTCGCCACGCAAGATCTCATACCCGCCGGGGAACTTGACCTCGCCCGACAGGGTGACGTCGCCCGTGTCGCGGTCGGAGAAGACGGGGTTGAAGCGCACGCGATCGAAGGGCTTCAGCGCCACCTGCGCGAACTGCGCCACCGGCAGGCCATAGCTGTGGCGCACGGTGCGCGACAGGCCGGACGCATTGTCGATATCGGCGGAGGTGACCTCGAAGGCGTGCAGATCCACCTTGGGCGTCAGGCCGCCCGCCGCCTGCACCAGCTTATCCAGTGTGGCGCCGGGCATGACCAGGAAATCGCCGGGGTTGTTGACCTCGCCCACCACCGTGACGTGGTAGTTGGTCAGGGTGCCGACCAGCAGGCGGCGGGTATCGTCATCCAGACCGACGAACAGGCGCAGGGGCGGCCGGCGGGAATGCTGGGCCTGGCTGACACCCAGTTGGCTGGCACTCAGGGGCCCGGCACCGGCCGGCAGGGTCATCGTCTGGTCCTGATCGTCATCCGCCCGGGCGGTGCTGCCGTCCTGGGCGGTGAGAATATCCGGCGGCGCCACAATGCCGGGGTTCAGCCGCTCCTCCTCCGGCTTGGGCGGGCCCTGGTCCTGCAGCGCCGGGTTCTGCTGGCTCAGCTGGTTGGCGGCGTAGGCGGCATAGGCCGGGTTGGCGGCCAGCAGGGCAGCACCCTGCCCGGCCCCGCCCGGCTGGCCGGCCGGCAGCTGGATGCCCTGTATGGCCGCCAGCTGCGCCAGGCGCGGATCCGCCGCCAGGCCGGGCGGCAACGCCTGGACTTGCAGGGCGGCGTTGGCATCAGGCACCGGCGGCGGCGGCACCGGGTCGGGATGGTCGTTCACCTTGCGGGTCGGGTTGCGCTGCAGGTCGCCCGCCTTGTGGGCGATGTAGCGCATCTCCGCCACGTTGGTGATGTAGACGACGTCGTTAGACTGCAGGGCCACGTCGGCCTTGCCCTCCAGCACGTCGGACACGGCGAAGGGGATGACGGTGCGCTGCAAGGTCGCCGGATCCAGGCGGATGACGGCGTCGGCCAGCAGATAGGGCAAGGGCCGCCCCACCGCGGGCGCGAACATGTCGCTGGAGGCCAGCAGGCCGCGCAGGGACCGCACCGTTTCCAGAGGATAGCTGCCGTTCAGGGTGGTGGCGCCGCGCAACTCCACCTTGGCCAGCGAGATGTCGGCCGTGGGCGCCACGAACACCACGTCGCCGTCATGGACCGTGGCGCCGCCGCCGGCACCCACCTGCACCATCTCGCGCTTGCCATCGTCGCGGGTGCGCAGGATGGAATAGCGGTAGCTGCCGCGCACCTCCGTGCCCCCCGCCATAGCCATCAGGGCCGACAGCGGCGTGGCCTGCTGCCCGGCCGGCAGTTCATAGATGGCGGGCCGCTTCACTTGGCCGACGACGGCCACGGCGCTGGTCTGCAAGGGCACGACGATGCGGTCGCCTTCCGCCAGCGGAATATCGCGGCCGGCGGCGTCCCCCATCAGCAGGGTGTACAGGTCCAGGCGGAAGCTGCGGCCGCCCCGCACCACCTGCACGTCGCGCAGGGAGCCCGTGTTCTTGATACCGCCCGCCAGGGACAGGGCATCCATGGCGGTGGCCAGGCCGGACAGGTTGAACAAGCCGGGGGAGTTGACCTCCCCCGTCACGCGCACGGCGATCTGGCGCACCGCGCCCACGGACACCAGCACCTCCGTCCCCGTCAGGGCGCGCCCGGCCGCGTCCTCCAGATCCTCCCGGAAGCCGCCGAAGGATCGGCCGGCCGCCGCGACGGGCGGCAAGCCGGGGAACACCACCCGCCCGTCGCGGTCCACCCGGGTGCGATAGCTGGCGTTCTGCTGCCCGCGCAGGGTCAGCACGATCTCATCCCCCTCGCCTAGGATATAGCCGTCCTGCAGGGCGCCGCTCTGCCGCACCACCACCGGCGCCCCCCGGCCGAAGACCTCATAGCCGTACTGGCGGATGGGCTGGCCGGCGCGGGCGCTCATCAGCCGCTCGATGGCCGAGGGCGGGCCATAGACCTGGGGGCCCTGCTGAACCGCGGGGTTCTGAACCTGCACGTCGGGCTGCAGGGAGGGAATGGTGGACTGGCCGGTCAGCCGCTGCTGCACCGTGCGCAGCAGGTCGCCCGTCAGGTCGTTGCCATTGCCGCCGCCCAGCAGTTGCGACAGCCCCTGCGCCTGCGCCAACCCCGGCGTCACGCTGGAGGCCAGCGCCGCCACCAGCATGGCATGGCGGGCCCATTTCCGGCCCGCGCTCATCGTCGCCCCAATTCTTTTCGTCATCGTTTCAGGCCTTCACCAGCCAGGGTGTCTTGTGGAACGCCTGCCGGCACAGCAGGCGGAATAACCAGGTCCAGGAGGGGGCGGCCGGCACCAGGGCGCCGGACAAGGCCCAGGCGCCCCTGAGGTCGCCCCGGGTCAGCCAGGCGCCGCGCAGCAACAGGCTGGCCCGGATCTTGGGGTAATCGGGCGCCACGCGGGCGGCCTGGCAGGCCCATTCCATGACCCGCACATCGCTGGCCAGCCGCCCTTGGGGTTCCATGCCGCTGTGGAAGCGGCCGGGCCGGGCCCGCCAGCGGGAAATGGGCTGGTCCAGATAGACCACGCCGCCCCCGGCCACGCGGGTGAAGACGGCGGTGGCCAACTGGTCTGTGTGGCTTTCGTCCGACGGGTCGAAGCGCAGATGCGCGCCGCCACCCAGCCAATAGAGGTTGGCGCCCAGGGGACCGTAGAGCATGGCGCCCCTGGCCAGCGACTGGACCAGGAAGGCCTGCGCCGACAGGCCCATGGCGCCCCGCCACAGGATGCGCCGGGCCACCCGCCGGGGCCGCAAGGCCTCATCCACGATCTCGTAGCTGGCGATTCCCAGGCAGGCCCCGGCGGCCACCATGCGGTCGCGCAGCTTGGTGAGGCCCGCCCCATGCACCAGGTCGCCCACCATCAGGAACAGGGCGAAGCCGAAGCCCATTTCCTCCGCCACCTCGACGGCGCGGTTCCAGTTGGCGACACGGCCAAGATTTTGGACATTGCGGCGCAAGGTGATGGCCGCCCCTTGCGCGTCCCGGTCCGGCAGGGCATCGGCGCTGCCGTCGGTGGAGGCGTTGTCGCACACCACGATCTCATAGCTGTCCGGCGGCAGGCCGGCCTGGGCGGCGGAGGCCACCGTTTCGGCCAGCAGGGTGCCGCCGTTGTAGCTGGGGACCAGGATGGCGATCTTGGACGCGCGCATTTGTCAGCGGCGCCCCACAGCCCGGCCACGCAAGTGCGCGCCACCGGCGGCCAGCAGGGCGCCCAGGATGACGCCCAGGGCCAGAAACAGGGGTCGGTTGGGCCACACCCGTTCGCGCACGTCGGGCACGGTGGGCGGATCGATGATGCGGAAGGCGAATTCCGTCTGCCCCGTCGCGTACATGTAGTTCTGCAGCGTGCGTTCGTAGGCGCTGACCAGGGCGGCGTTCAGGGCGTTGCTGTTGCCTTCCTTCTGGGCGTTGGCCATGGCGGTGCGCAGATAGGCCAGGTTGCGGTTGGCGTCGGCCAGGGCGCGGTCCCGCAATTGCGCATTGGTCAGCGCGATCAGGTCGCGCGCCCAGCGCACCGCCAGGTCGCGGTCCTTCCAGGTGATGGCCAGCGTGACGATGCCGCTGCGCCGGTCCAGGGTGATGTCGCGGATGCTGCGGTTGAACAGCTTGAAACCCCGGCGCAGGGTGGGGACCTCGTCCGCCGGCACCTTCCATTGCTTGGCCGCCGCGTCCCACTTGCTGGCGAACAGGATGGGCAGCAGGTCCTGCTGGGTGGCATAGGTGTCGAACAGCTCACGAGAGCCGAGCACGGCCATGGCCTCATCCTCGTTGGAGGAGGAGGACTTGCCCAGCAGGCCGGCGACACCACCCAGCCCACCCAGGCCGCCCAGCAGGCCGGACGCGCTGCCCAGGTCCAAGTTGCTGAAGCCGGCGCCGCTCTTGGACACCGGCATCACCAGCACCTCCACCCGCCAGTAGGAGGGCAGCAGGAAGGCGGCCGCGACGGAGGCGCCGACGCTGGCCAGGAACAGGAAGGCGGCCAGGAACCAGTGGCGGCGCAGGCGGCCCAGGAACAGGCCCAGGCCATCGCCCCCAAGCCCGTCGCCCCCCTGGCCGCGCGGCACCCAGGCGCTATCGGACGCGCCGTCGGGGACGGTGCGGCCGGCCCATGCCAAATCTGGAGTATCCACACCCACCGTCATCGCCCCCGATCGCCTGAAACCTGGCAGAACGACGGATGGCGGCCGGCCGATATTCCCCAATTCCGGAAAAATATAGTGCTTTCCCGCGACGCGCGGCCGGACCACTCTGCCCCCACTTCGAAGGCCTTCACCGCATCGGGTGCATCAGTGAAAAGGACGGGGCTGGGACTTGCCGGCGGGCTGGCCGATCAGGCCATCGTCAGCTTCGGCAATTTCGCGCTGAACGTGACGCTGGCCCGCAGCCTGCCGGCGGCGGAATACGGCGCCTATTCCGTGGTGCTGTCCTTCATCCTGGTGCTGAATACCCTGCATCAGGCGCTGGTGACCTACCCCTTGTCGGTGCGGCCGGCCCCCGGCGGCCGGCCCCTGGCGGTGGCCCTGCTGCTGACGCCCCTCTGCGCCCTGGCCTTCCTGCCCCTGCTGGGCGTCGCCACGGCCAGTGTCGGCCACCTGGGCCTGCTTCCGGCCGCCGGGGCCGCCCTGGTCTGCTGGCAATTGCAAGAGGTGGTGCGGCGCGCCCTGCTGACGGAAAGCCGGCACATACCCCTGATCGCCTTGGACACCCTGCGCTACCTGGGACCGTTGGTGGCGGTGTGGGCCCTGCGCGCCAACCTCGCCATCGGGGGGGTGTTCCTGCTGGTCGCCGCCGCGTCGGCCCTGGCGGCGTTGCCTGCGGCGCGGCACCTGGGACGGAATGGGCAAGCCGCCGTCAGCGGATTGCGGACGGAAATGGCGGACCACTGGCGCCTGGGCGCGCCGGTGCTGGGCGCCAACCTGCTGGCGGCCCTGTCCACCCAATGGTTCCTGTGGCTGCTGGCCTGGCACGACGATGCGCCCGGGGCCGCTGCCCTGGTGGCGCTGGCCAACGTCGTGGCCGTGGCCAGCCCCGTCATCTTCGGCATGGAGAACGTTCTGGTGCCGGAGGTGGCGCGCGCCCGCGACACCTTGAGCTTCCGGGATCTGCTGCGCCTGGTGGGTCAACGCGGGTTGGTGGCGGGCGGCTTGGTCGGGCCGCTGTTCCTGGTCATCCTGGCCGCGCCCACCTGGGCCGCACGCATGTTCTATGGCCGCGACAGCGCCTACGCCGCGCATCCGGGGGAGCTGCGCCTGCTGGCGCTGGCCTACGCCTGCTATCTGGCGGCGACGCTGTTCAGCGCCGCCTTGCGCGGCTATCGTGCCAGCGGCGCCGTCTTCCGCATGCAGCTCTACCCCGCCCTGTTCGGCCTGACGGTGGGCAGCTGGCTCACCTGGCGCTTGGGCCTCGGCGGTGCCTGCATCGCCTCGGTGGCCGCCGGCGCCCTCCGGGCCGCCGTGGGTCTCGTGTATCTGCTGCGCCTGCGACCCCTGACCGTGGCGCGGCCCGCCCTGGCGTCATCATGACGGCCGATCCGCTACAGCCCATTGAACGACGCCTGTGGCAGGTGCTGCTGTTGTGCGTGCCGGTATCGGCCACGCCGCTGCTGCCCTTCGGCAACGGCACGCTGGCCCGGCCCTTGGCCATCGTGCCGGCAGCATTGCTGCTGATCCTGGCCGCCTACCGCCTGGTGGTGCTGGGCCAGCGGCCCCGGCTGGTGGGCGACGGCTTCGCGGCCCTGGGCCTGTTCACCCTCTACATCGTCGTCAGCGGCCTGGGCGTGGTCATGGTCCAGCCGCCGGACGCCTTCAAGGGCCAGACGCCGCTGGACAGCCTGGTCCGCGCCCTGCTGACATGGGGCGTGGGCCTAGCCTTCTATGTCGTGGCCCGGCTGCAGATCCGCAACGCCGCCGACATCCGCATGACCCTGCGCTTCCTGTTCATCGGCATGGGTGTGTCCATCGCCTTCGCGGGGGTGCAGGTGGTGGCCATGGCCCAGCATGGGGAGCTGCTGCGCATCGTCCAGGCTGTCACCGACCTGATCGCCGTGCGCTATGACGGCCTGGTCAACCGCGCCCAGGGCATGACGTTCGAGCCGTCGTGGCTGGCCACCCAGATCATCGTGCTGCTGATCCCCGCCTTGATCGCCCGCGCCATGGCGCGGCAGGAGGGGGTGGGGCTGCCGGCCCTGCCCGGCCACGCCCTGCGGCTGGCGGGCGGCTTCGCCGTCGCCATCGGCGGCCTGCTGTTCTCCGGCTCCCGCTTCGGTCTCGCCTGCATCGTCGCCATGCTGGGGCTCAGCGTCTTCCTCGCCGCCCTGCGCGGCCGCATCCTGGCGGCGGCCACCTTCCTGGGCGTGCTGGTGGCCGGCGGCGGCGCGGTGGTGGTCATGAGCGGCCTGGGCACCGGGGCGGGGGCCACCTATGTCATGGGGCCGATCGCCTATCTGACGGAATCCGCCGACCTCAACAGCCTGGCCGGCGGGGATGTCGCCACCGGCGTCACCGACGCCCTGGCCCTGGCCGGCCGCTTCGCCGCGGCGGAGGCCGCCGGTCTGACCTGGCTGGACCATCCCGTGTTCGGCGTGTCCCTGGGCAACAACTACCGCTATTTCGGCGAATACGCTCCCGACTGGGCCTTCGCCACCCAGCTGTTCACCCAGGGGGCCAAGGAAGGCATCGGCTGGCTGGACCCCAATTCGCCAGAAAAGGGCAATGCCAAGAACCTGTTCCTGCGCCTGCTGTCGGAAACCGGTGTGGTCGGCTTCGCCCTGTTCATCGTCTTCTTCTGGCGCCAGCTGTTCCGCGGCCGGCCGCACGATGCCTTCCACCGCTATTTCCGCCTGGCCAGCGCCGCGGCGCTAGGATTCAGCTTCCTGAACCAGGACACCTTCGTCGATGCCGGCCTGTGGATCCCCCTGGCGCTCTGCTGCGCCATGAATCATTTGCCTCAAGTCAGGGAATAGACCGGCACCGCCATCCGTCCTGGGGATAGGCGCACATGGGATGCGCCCGCCTCAGGTAGACCCATGGACAGCCATTCCAGACCCGCCTTGCGGATCGCCTTCGTGACGACCCGCGATCTGGCCCAGCGCAACGGCCGCACCCCCATCATGGGCCACATCCTGGTGGCCCTGCGCCGCCAGCATACGGTGGAGGTGATCACCCTGCATTCCGTGCTGCAGGGCGGCAGGGCCGACCGTCTGGGCGCCGCTGCCGCCTGGCTGGCGAGCCTGGCGAGCGGGCGCCCGCCGCCCCTGCAATGCCTGCTGTACGCCGGCCCCCGGGAGGCGGAGCGGGTGGCGGCGCTCATCGCTGCTGGGGCATTCGATGCCGTCTACCTCGACACCGTGCGCTGCCAGACCCTGCTGCGCACCCTGCGGCGCACCCTGCCCGACCTGCACATCGTCACCGACTTCGACGACCTGATGTCGCGGCGCATGACCTATCTGCGCCACCACCGCCTGCCCTTGCTGACCGGCCACGTCGGCCCGCACTTTCCCCGCTGGGCGCGCCGCCTGGCGGAAGGGCCGCTGGCCCGCCTGGTGACGGCCTATGAGGCCCGCACCCTGCCGGCGGCGGAGCGGGAGGTGATGCTGGCCTCCAGCGCCACGGTGCTGCTGTCGCCGGTGGAACGGCAGATGCTGTGCCGGCACGCCCCTGCGGATGCCCTGTCCAAGGACGGGCCGCCGGTGGTGCGCGCCATCCCGCCCGGCGTGCCCCTGCGGGCGGAGCCATGGGGGCACGGCCATGCGCCCCTGCGCTTCGTCTTCATCGGCAGCGACCGGCAGCTGCAGAACCGCACGGCCATCGATTTCCTGCTGGATCAGTGGCGCCGCCTGAAGCCGGCCACGCCGCTGCACATCCACGGCCGCCAGACCCGCCCCTTGGCCAATGTGCCCGGCGTGCGCTGGCACGGCTATGCTGACGATCTGGCCCAGGTTTACCGGCCCGGCAGCATCGCCCTGGTGCCGGCGCTGGTGGCCGGCGGCATCAAGACCAAGGTGGCGGAGGCCTGGGCCTGGGGCTGCCCCGTGCTGGGCAACCGCACGGCCATGGAAGGGCTGCGGGCACCCGGATATCCCCTGACACTGCCCGAGGACCAATGGGGCCCCTACCTGACGCAGCCTGAGGCCTATGCCGACCTGTGGGCCGACGCCGCGCGCAAGGGGGCCGCGTTCGTCCGCCGCGCCTTGTCGCCGGCGGGGTTCGAGCGCGCCTGGGAAATGGCCCTGCGGCCCAAGTCCGCGACGCGGGACGCGCCGGCCGGCGCCCCCCTGGTCGACGCGGAACAGGCCTCAGGATAGGGAGGGCTCGGGGCGCAGATGCTGGACCAGGAACTTCTCCACCGGGGCGGCGTAGACGTCGTGGTCGATGCGCCAGCGCGCCACCCGGCGCAGCAGACGGCCGGCACCTTGACCAGTGGCTGCGGTGCCTGCGGCATACTTGTTGTAGAACTTGAAGCGCTCGATGCGGCGGTAGAGATGCGGTGGCACCCAGGTGCCCGCCGGCCCCGCCACATAGTCGAACCGCGCCCAGTCGTCCAGGGTGCGCGGCGTCTGGTCCGCCACAGCGGCGGCCAGGGCCGAGCCGGGATAGGGCTTGTAGTAGAACAGCGGGGTTTCGAACTTGGGGCTCATGGCCCGCAGGGTCTTGATCAGGCCCAGCGTCGCCTCGACCTGCGCTTCCGTCTCCTCCGGGAAGCCCACGATGAAAGAGAAGATGACGGCGACATCGTGCTGCCGGCACTTGGCCGCCGTCTCCAGGATGGCATCGATGGTGGTGTCCTTCTTGATGCGCTTCATCATCTCGTGCGACCCGGTCTCCACCCCCACCAGCACGCGGCGCAGGCCGGACTGGACGCACAGGCGCCAGATCTCGTCCGGCAGGCGCACGCCCTGGTCGGCGCGCATGGTGCCCGCCCAGGTGAAATCCAGCCCCCGCCGCAGGAATTCCTCACAGATGTCGGCCACGCGGTGGCGGTGGGTGAAGTAGGTCTCGTCCTGGAAATTCAGGTCGGTGAAGCGATAGCGGCGCCACAGCGCTTCGATCTCCACCCCCATGCGGCTGGCCGAGGTCGCCTTCCAGTCGCGGCCATAGACGAAGGGGTCGGCACAGAAGGCGCAGCGGAAGTTGCAGCCGATGGAGCCGATGTAGTCCAGCTGCCGCCGGCCCTTGAGCTCGAAGTATCGCTCCACCCGGATCAGGTCGAAGTTGGGCGGGGCGAAGGCGTCCAGGCTTTCCAGATGCCGCGCCTTGGCGCGCACCACGCGGTCGCCGTCGCGGTAGGCGACACCGGCGATGCCCTCAACATCACCGCCCTCGGCCAGACGATCCATGATCTCCGCGAAGGTGCGCTCGCCCTGCCCCGCTACGGTGATGTCGATGCTGGGTTCGTCCAGCGTCTCCACCGGGAACAGGGAGGGATGCCAGCCGCCGGCCACGGTGGTGAGGTCGGGCCGCGCCTGCTTGACCGCCCGCAGCATGGCCAGCGCGTCGCCCAGCGGCCGGCCGGTCAGCATGGTGACGCCAAAGCACAATGCGCCATCGATGGCCTGCAGCACCGCGTCCAAGGGGTCCGCCTCGATCCGCGCGTCGATGATGCGCACGTCGAAGCGCGCGGGATCAAGGTTGGAGCCGATGGCCAGCAGGCCCAGCGGCATGGTGTGAAACACAGCCGCAGGATTGTAAAGAACGACCTTGTGCCGGATGGCCATGACCCACCAAAAATCAAACATCGATGGCGCAGCATATCCAGCACAGATAAAATAAACAATGCGCCTTTTAAAATAAATAATCTAAATGTGCGGACGCCGATATTGATCGGCCGACAGGGGATTTCATGACCGTCGTCCTTACGATGAATAAATTGGAAACGGCGATTTACTCGACGATCGCCTATCGGGATATTTTCCATTTCCCGGTGTCCGTGCCTGAAATACACCGCTATCTGCATGGCATCCGCTGCACGCCGGGCGACGTGCAGCACGCGCTGGGCGGCCCGGCCCTGGCCCGCCACCTGGAAACGGACGGCACCTATCACGCCCTGCGCGGCCGGACCGACCTGTTCGCCATCCGCCGTACCCGGCGGGAGCTGTCGCGCCGGCAATGGCCGACGGCGCGGCGCTATGCCCGCTTCCTGGCCAGCCTGCCCAATGTGCGCATGGTGGCGATGACGGGCTCGCTGGCCGCCGGCAACTTCCCCCCCAATGGCGACATCGACTTCCTGCTGGTGACCGACGCCGGCACCATGTGGCGCACGCGCGCCTTTTGCCGCCTGCTGGCCCTGATGGACGCCAAGCTGGCGAACGGCCTGTTCTGCCCCAACACCTTCCTGTCGCTGGCGGCCCTGCCCCTGGCGCGCCGCAGCCTCTATGACGCGCAGGAGCTGTGCCAGATGATCCCGCTGTATGGCCCAGACGTGTATGAGACGGTGCGGGAGGCCAACGCCTGGACGGCCGACTGGCTGCCCAACGCCGTGGGGGCGCCGCCCGTGGACGTCCATGGGGACAGCCTGAACTGCGTCCCCTACACCACGGCCTTGAAGCGCGCCGGGGAATGGCTGCTGGCCAGCCCCCTGGGTCGCGCGCTGGAGGGGCTGGAGGCGCGGCGCAAGATTCACCGCTTCAATGAAACCGACCGGCTGAAGGGCGCCTGGACCCGCTCCACCCGAGAGTCTCACAGCATGTGGGATGAGATGCGCCTGAAGATCGAGGCGGCGTGGCAGGCGCGCATGGATGAGCTGGCGGCCCGGTAGGCGGCCATGGCGACGCCCTTCCACGCCCAGTACCTGGCCCTGGTGGCGGAGATCGAGGCACGCTTCGCCGTCAGCCGCTGGACCAGCGGCGACGCCCATCTGTGGCCGTTGGCGCGCATGGACCTGTACCTGGACCTCTACCGCCAGCATGTGGCCGACCCTGAGGCCGGCCGGCCATCCCGGGTCGTGCGCGGCTTGCGCACCCTGGCCCACCCGCTGGCGACGCTGGGGCGCCGGGACAACGTCATCCTCCGGCCCCACCGGGCCGACATCCTGTTCCTGGGCGATGGCGTGTCGGTGGAGTGCATCGACGGCGCTTGGGAGGATCGCTATGGCGAACCCCTCATGGCGGAGCTGGAGGGCGACGGGGCGCGCTACCTGCACCTGCAACCCGGCCGGCGTACGCCCTGGCGCCGGCCCACCCTGGCGGTGGACCTGATCACAAGCGCCGCCCAGGCGCTGGCCCCGCTGGTCCGCGCGCCGCTGGACCTGCCGGACCATGCTGAAGTGGTGGACTTCCTGGCCCGCCAGGGCGTGCCGGCGCCCTCCTTGCGGCCGGAACGCCTGGCGCGGCGTGCCATGGGGCTGCGCGCCCGGGCCCAGGCCTTGGGCCTGGTGCTGGACATCGCCCGGCCGCGCCTGGCCTTCACCACCACCTGGTATGCCGGCTTGGGATCCGCCCTGGCGCTCGCTTGCCGGCGGCGCGGCATCCTGTCGGTGGATGTGCAGCATTGCCCCCAGGGCGGGCGGCACAAGGCCTATGGCTGGGCGGGCGTCGGCACCGAAGGCTACACCACCTTGCCCGCGCTGTTCTGGACCTGGGACCCGGCCGATGCCGCCCATATCAGCGCCTGGGCGGATGGGCATTGGCATCAGGCCCTGGCCGGCGGCCATCCCCGCCTGGGCCCCTTTCTCGACGATGCCGACCCGCGTACCCGGGCCTGGGACGAACGGTTCCGCCAGGCCGCCGGCGGCGACGCCCAGCGCGACATCCTGGTGGCCTTGCAAACCACCGGTCCGTCCGCCGTTTGGGATGCCGTGGCCGACCGCATCGCCGCGGGCCCGCCGGAATGGCGCTGGTGGATCCGCCGGCACCCCGCCGCCGGCCCCGGGGACGACCGGCGCCATGCCCGGTTGCTGGCGCTGCGCGGCCCGAACATCCGCATCGATCCCGCCTCGGCCCTGCCGCTGCCGGCCCTGCTGCGCCATATGGACACCGTGGTGTCACTGGCCTCCGGCGTGGCGGCGGAGGCGGTACTCTTCGGTGTGCCGGCCCTGTTCCTCAGCGCCGATGCCACCGGCCCCTTCGGCCACCTGGCGGAGGCGGGACATGCCCGGGTGGTGGCGGACCTGGATGCCCTGATCCCCACGCTGGCCGCCCTGCCCAAGGCACCATCGCGCCGTGCCGCCCAAATCCCGAACCTGGCCGCCGGCCTGCGGCGGCTGGAGGCGATCGCCGCCAGCTACCGCGCCCTGTGGGCCGACGCCTGAGCGTCGGGCATGCCCATTCGGCGGTCGGCGATGACACGGCCCTCGGCGAATTCCAGGACACGGTCGCACAGCATCAGGCTTTCCCGCCGGTGGGCGATCAGCACAATGGTGGGCCGCCACGGCAGCGTCGCCAGGCCGGCCAGCAACGCGCGCTCGCCCGCAATGTCGATGGCGCCGGTGCTTTCGTCCAGCACCAGCAAGGGCGGCTCACGCATCAGCGCGCGGGCCAGGGCCAAGCGCTGGCGCTCCCCGCCCGACAGCAGGCCGCCCTGGGCGCCCACGACCGTGTCCAGTCCTTGTTCCAGGCGGTCCACCAGGGCGCCGGCGCCCACCAGGCCAAGGGCGGCGCGCATTTCGGCTTCGCTGGCCGAGGGGTTGGCCCAGGCCAGGTTGGCGCGGATGCTGTCGTGGAACAGGAAGGTGTCCTGCGGCGCATAGGCGATGGCGGCCGCCCATTGCCGCCGCGCGGCACCGGCCAGGGCGCGGTCGCCCACGGTGATGGTGCCGGTATCTGGCGCCGTCAGGCCGACCAACAGATCGGCGAAGGTGGTCTTGCCGGCGCCCGAGGCGCCCGTCACCCCTACGAAGCTGCCGGCCTCAAGGGTCAAGTCCAGGCCGGACACACCCCGGTCGCCGCCGGGGTGGCGATAGCTGACCTGGTGGAAGCGGATGGGCTGCGGGCCAGCGAAAGCGCCACCGTCCGCCATCTCGGCCGCCACCGGCGCCACGCCGCCGGCCAGCTCCGCCTCCAGCGCCCGGATCTTCTCGTACGACGGCAGGAAGTTGGCGAACTGCTGGGCGCCCTGCTGCAACTGGGCGGCCGGCGCGCTCATCCGCGCCAGCACCAGCACGAAGACGATCAGCACCGCCGGCGGCACGTCCAGCGCCCAGACCCCCACCACGATGGCGGCGGCCCCCGCCAGGGACGCCAGCGTGCTGAAGGCCAACTGCGCCTTGGTCTGTTCCCGGGTCAGGGCGACCTGGCGGCCCATCAGCCGGCCCAGGGTGCCGTTGAACTCATCGGCGAAACGCTGCTGCATATTCTGGCTGAGCGCCAGCTTGAGGCCCCCCAGAAATTGGGCGCCGCTGGTGGCCAGGTGCAGATTGGCGTCGGCCACCTCGCGCCCCAAGCGGCGCGACCGCGCCAGTTGCGGCAGCAGGGCCAGGGTGGCCACCGCCAACAGCACACCGGTGACGGCCGCCAGGGGGGTGGAGAATAGGCAGGCCAGCCCCCACTGCACCAGCAGCAGAAACAGGGAGGTGGCGCCCTGAAGCATGAAATGGGCACAGGCGCCGGTCAGGATGATGTCGCTGCTGAGCAGGTGGTTAACCCGGGCATGCGGCAGGGTCGACAGCCGCGTCCAGGGTGCCGCGACCAGCCGGGCCACCAGCCGCGTGCGCTGTGCCTCGACAAAGCCGATGCGCAGGGTGGCCAGCAACACGTCCCGGTGCCACAGCACAACCGCCCTCAGGCCCACCAGCAGGGCGAAGCAGGCCAGCAGCGGCAGCAGCCGGGCCAGGGGATCGTCGCCGGTGGACCGCCACGGCAAACGCCCCGCCAGCGCCGCTGCCCAACCCCCACGGTCTCCCCCCACCACCAGATCCAGCAGGGGGACCAGCAGCACCAGGCCCACGCCCTCAAGTCCCGCGCCCAGCATGATCAGGATGGCGGCCTTCAGCCCGTCGCCGCCGGCGTGGGCCCGGAATTCCCGGAAAAAATCCCAGGCCGACCGGGCCAGCTCACGCCCTGCGCCACGCTTGTGCATGATGATGAGGAATCCCTGATTACGCGCTGATTTCTTGGCACAAATCGGGGTTGGCTACCGCAACTATATATTTCACCGGGTGGGGAATAAGCGGGCGCCGCCATCCGTCTTCAGGGGTGATGTCTTCCGCGATCCCCATCCCGCCCCTGAGGGTCCTGGTCATCGGCGCCGGCCCGATGGCGACCCATGTGCACCTGCCCGTGCTGGCCGCCCTGCGCGATCGGGGGCTGGTGGATCTCGCCTTGGTCTGCGACCTGGACAGGGGGCGGGCGGACACGGCGGCGGCCACCTTCGGCTTTGGCGCCAGCACCGGGGATGCCGGTGCGGCCTTGGCCCGCGACGACATCGACGCCGTCCACATCTACGCCAGTGCCCAGCTTCATTACGAATACGGAATGAGGGCCTTGCGCCGGGGCAAGCATCTGTTCGTGGAAAAGCCGGTGGCGCCCGGCGCCGCACAGGCCCAGGCCATGGCCGACCTGGCCCGCGCCCGGGGACTGGTGGCGGCGGGTGGGCACAACCGCCGCTTCTACCCCTCGCTGCGCGCCGCCCGGGCTCGCGCCGGTCTGGCCGGATGGCGCCAGGCGGAGGCGGTGTTTCACAAGCCCCTGGCAGGCCAGCCGCCGGGCTTCGGCGCCACCAGTTGGCTGAGCGCCAACGGCATCCATGCCCTGGACGCCCTGCTGTGGATGATGGGGGGCCTGCCGGACCACCTCGCGGCCCACGTTTCCGGTGAGACCTTCAGCGCCCTGATGCGCTGGCCGGGCGGCGCCCAGGCCGCCTTCCTCTGCGACAACGCCGCCGGGTGCCGGCGCGAGGACTACGCCTTCCATGCCGCCGGCGAAAGCTGTGCTGTCACCGAGACGGCGCTGACCGTGCAGACGGATGGCCGCCCCCTAACCACCGCCTTCCCCGGCGGCATGACCAGCTTCGCCCTGGAGCACGATGCTTTCCTGGACGCCATCCGCACGGGGACGGAGCCGCCGCACAGCCTGGCCGCCCTGGTCCCATCCCTGCACCTATGTGACCTGATCGAGCGCGGACACATCGGTGCCGTCCCCCCGTTCTTGGCGGCGGCGGCCACCGCGCCCGCGCCTGCGGAACGCATCATCCTGGTGGACGGACATTGGGGGGCCGCCCTGTCGCCCCTGCTGGCCGGCTATCGCCTGGCCACCCCAGGCGACGTGACGGAAACGCGGCCGGACGTGGTGGCCGCCTTGCTGGGCCGGGGCGCCCCGCCACTGGCGCCGGACCTGCTGGACCGCCTGCCCAATCTGGCCGTGGTGGGCGTCGCCGGCCTGTCGGTGGCGCGTTTCGGCGCCGACGACCTGCTGGCCCGGGGCGTGGCCCTGGTCAACGCCAGCGACGCCCACGCCGACAGCGTGGCGGAATTCGCCCTGGGCCTGGCCATCCTGGGCCGCCGCCGTGCCTTCCAGGGTAATGCGGTCATGCGTGACGGCGGCTGGGGAGTGGTGCCACCGCTCCGAGGTCTGCGCGGCCTGGCCCGGCGGCTGAAGCCCACGCTAACGCGCCTGGGCCTATTACCCCTGGCGCAGAAAATGAAGGCGCGCCTGGGCGGCGACGGGCGCGGCCGGCCGCCGCAAGCCCGCGACCTGACCGGCGCCACGGTGGGCCTGGTCGGCTGGGGTGCCAACGCCCACGCTTTCACCCGGCGGCTGGTCGACTGCGATGCCCGGGTGCTGGTGTGGTCCGAGAATGCCGCCGAGGCGGACATCCGCCAGGCGGGCGCCAGCGCCGCCGCCTTGGACCAAGTGCTGGCGGCCGACATCGTCAGCCTGCACCGGGGCCTGACGCCCGCCACCCGGCATACCCTGGGGGCGGCCGAACTGGCTCGCCTGCGCCCTGGTGCCGTCTTGATCAACGTGGCGCGGGGGGGCCTGATCGAACCCACGGCCCTGCTGGACCGCCTGCGCCGGGGCGACGTCTTCGCCTGCCTGGACACCTTTGAGGAAGAGCCGCTGCCGCCCCGCCACCCCTTGCGGCGGCTGCCCAATGTCTTCCTGACGCCCCACATCGCCGGCGGCAGCGTGGACATGCAGGCCCAGGCGGCGGATGAGGTGGTGGCCAAGGTGGCCCGCCTGCTGGATGGCGGGACGACCGACATCCTGACGCCCGCGCGCCTGCGCTCCATGACCTAGAACGTCCGCTCCAGACCCAGGGCCACAAAATCGCGGTCGGCCAGCAGTTGCTGGCTGGGCGCGCCGATGTAATGGGTCAGGGTCAGGTTGGCCTTCCACACACTGCGGTAGGTCGCCGTCACCCCCACCGTCAGGTCGCCGGCACCGGCGTTCTGGGCGTAGTAGCTGAGGCTGTGGCCGGTGATGTTGTAGCCCAGGCCCAATGGCACCGTCAGGTCCAGGTTGGGCAGAACCTGGAAGTAGTGCGGCTCGAACAGTACACGGGCCTTGGTGGCGACCTGATGCCACTGGTTGCCGTCATCGTCGCGCACAACGCCGACCACATCGTCCACCGCCGCCTCGGCATTCACGTCGGCGCTGTCCCACAAGCTGGACCGGCCCAGGGCCGTGGTCAGCGACAACTGGCCGTGCACCATGTCACCCCGGACGTACGCGGCATAGCGGTCCGTCACCGGCCCGTTCACAAAGGGCGGCGGCAGCACCAGCGGCATGTTATGGCGGGCGGAAACCTCGCCCGTCACGGTGTTATCGCCCAGGGATGCGCTGAAACTGGCGCCATAGAGATGAACGCTGCCGGGATAGACCAGGCGGTAATAGCCGGCCGCGCCAGGGGCCGAGGCGTCGCCGTCGGGGCCGACGACATATTGCGGGTCCATTGAATTGTAGCGCAGGGCATAAAGACCGTAATCCACCCCGTCCACGGTGGCGTGCAGCGACACGCCGAATTGGCCATCGGCATCGGGCGTGCGGTCGGCTTGGCGGGCCAGGTAGCGGCCGGGCCCGACATAGAGGCGGTCGGCGCCGGCGCCCAGATAGTCCAGGTAACTGAAATAGCTGCCGCTGCCCGCCTGGCGCGTGGGCCGCCATTCGAACTGGTCATAGAAGGACAAGGCCACCTCGGGCCAGGGCTGGACCGTCACCGCCGCCTGCCCCACCGGCCGGTAGATGTCGCTGGTATAGGCGCTGGGGCCCCCCACGGCGCGGCTGTAGTCCGCCGGCGCCATGGCGGCGGCGATGGAATTGGTGTCGTAGAACAGGCTTTCACCCCACACCAGGGCCTGTCGGCCCACGCGCACCGACACCGGCATGCCGGCCAGGGTGAAGGCGCCATGGGCGAAGGCCTCGCGCATTTCGGCGTGCTGGCCCTGCAGGTCGCGCACCGCCGGGGCGAAGTGGCCGGGCGTGGCGGTGGAGGCGTTGATGGCCTGCGGATCCGCGTCATCCGTCCGGCCCTGATAGGCGGTGTCGTACCAGGCGGCGGCACTGGCGTGCATGCCCCATTCGCCCCAGCCCAGGTCCAGGGCCGACAGCAGATCCAGCCGGTTGGAGACGAGGCCCGGGCCGAAATTGCGGTCACCGTCATCCCAGTTGGTGTTGGTCAGCAAAGCCCCCTTACGAGGGCCGATACGATCCGCCACCGTGTAGCGCACCGTGTTGTCCCAGCGCAGATCCAGCCCGTCGCCGGAATAGAGATCCGCCGCCCGGACTGGAGCGGCCAGGCACAGGACGGGGAAGACCAATAGGCCGAGAACGCGGGACGCCATTGCGCTTTGGCTCAATCCATCAAAGGCTTGCCGCATCGACACTACCATACCCCGCGACAGGATGCGCCAGCGCCACATCCCGCTTGTGTCGCCAAGGGCCGCACGCCATGATCCCCGGCACCCATCGCCGGCGCCGGCCAAAACACGGGAAATCCCGGCACGCCGGCGCGCAACCCCTCACACCACCAGGCGCCGTACGCGAGCCCATGCGATCCACTGCCGTCCCGTCTCCCATATCGCTGGCCCCCATATCGCTGGCCGCCGTGCTGCTGGCCACGCTGGCGCTGGCCTGCCAGCCCACCAGCACCCGCGCCCAGGTGACGGAGCAGGAGGCGGCACAGCTGAAGTCCCGACTGACCCCGGTGGGTGCGGAGCGGGCGGGCAACACGGACGGCAGCATTCCGGCCTGGACGGGCGGGTTGAGCGCGCCGGGCCCCATGGCCACGGGCCCACATCCCGACCCGTTCGCGGCGGAAAAACCGCTGTTCTCCATCACCGCCAAGAACTTCCGCGATTATGCCGACCGGCTGCCGGAGGGTGCGAAGCACTTGTTCCAGCGCGACGCCGACTATCGCATGGACATCTATCCCAGTCATCGCACGGCCGCCGCCCCCGACTGGGTCTATGAGAACATCCGGCTGAACGCCACGCGCGCCCGGCCGGCGCCGGAAGGCATCGCCTATGGGGTGGAGAGGGCCGTGGGCGGCATCCCCTTCCCCATCCCCAAGGATGGGTTCCAGGCCATGTGGAACCACCTGCTGGCCTACTGGGGCCCTGCGCGCGAGGTGACGGTCAGCACCTATGTCGTGCCGGCGGACGGGGTGGTGGAAAAGGCCAGCGGCTATAAGGAAATTGCCGACTTCCCCTATTACTACCGGGATGCCACGCCCGACAGTTACGGCGGCTATTACTTCAAGACGCTGCACCTGGCGGTGGCCCCGGCCTCCCGCGTGGGCGAAGGTTACCTCAACTGGCAGCCGATCAACATCAAGCGCCACGACTTCGCCGCCTGGCGCCTGCTGCCGGGGGAACACCGCGTGCGCAAGGCGCCGGCCATCTCCTACGACGTGCCGGACACCGACGCGGCCGGCTATATGAGCGAGGACGAGTACTACATCTTCTTCGGCGGCCTGGACCACTATGACTTCAAGCTGGTGGGCAAGGCCGAGATGTTCGTGCCCTACAACAACAACCGCCTGTACGCCAAGCCGGTGAGCGAGGTGCTGGGCCGCACCCACCCCAATCCCGACGCGCTGCGCTATGAGCTGCACCGCGTCTGGGTGGTGGACGGCACCCTGGCCGCTGGCGCGCATGACGTTGTCCCGCATCGGCGGCTCTACCTCGACGAAGACACCTGGATGGCGGTTTACGGGGATTCCTGGGATGAGCAAGGCAAGCTGTGGAAGTTCGGGCAGGCCACCATGTACCTCATGCCGGACGTGCCGGCGGTGGTGATCGGCAGCCAGTTCATCCACGACTTCGAACTGGGCGGCTACGCCTACACCTTCGCCTTCAATGGCGAGGCGACGCCCTACACCGTCACCGCCCCGCACCCCGCCACGCTGTTCAGCCCCGACAGCCTGTCGGCAAGATCTGTCCGTTAGTGGCCGATGATCGTTGCCGATCATCAGCCCCCCTCAGACGCCGGGCGGCGGACATCCGTCCGCCTTGGCTGATCCTCGCATTTCAGTCCGCTTCGCTCCCCAAAATGCTGCGGCGGATGCAGTCGCATCCTACAGCGGCATGCAGATCATGCCTCTGGTGCACCTCACGCCGTCAGGCCGACATAGGCCATGCTGGCCAGCTTCTGCATCACGGCGGCCGACATCTCCCCGGCCATGACCATGCTCAGCTGGTCGTCCTGCCAGATGCAGACGCGCAGCTTGTCGCGCTTGAACTGGTCGAAGCGCACCGAGCCGTCGGAATGGCGCAGGTAGATGGTGAACAGCCGGTCGTCGGCGTCGCGGTAGGCCACCGTGGCCGCCTGCCCCTCCACCTTCACGCCGGCCAGGCGATAGCCGGCGCGGGTCAGGTCAGGCACCTTGATGTTCAGGGCCACGACGCGGCTGAGCGCCGCGTTGTAGGGGGCGAGGTCACTGGGCACAGCCGCCGGCACATCGCGTGCCGCCAGCGCCATCTGCACGACATCGCCGGCCGGCCCGCCCGCCGGGCGGCCCGCCAGGTAGGCGCCACCCACCAGCAGCAGCACGACGGCGGCCACCGCGCCCAGGCGGCGCCAGTCGGCCCAGGGCCGGGCGGCGTGCCCATTGGCGGCAGATTGCGCCAGGTCGACCAGGTGCTGCGGCACCGGCCGGTCGATCAGCGGGCTGTACAGCCGCTTCATCATGGCCTTGTCGGCCTCGTACCCGGCCAGGCGCTCCGCCAGGGCGGGGTCGGCCAGCAGTGCGGCCTCGACAACGCGGGCGCGGTCTTCCGGCAGCTCGCCATCCAGGAAGGCGTGCAGATCGACCTCCGCGATGGAGGGATGGTTGGGGGTATGGTCGCTCACTTTCGGTCTTTCGATACTGGGTGCTGTTGGCCCAGGGGCAGCGGGATGATTTCCGCGCCCTCGCCTTGCATCACGCTACGCAACCGCTCACGGGCCCGCGCCAGGCGCGACATCACGGTACCCACCGGGATGCCCAACTCCTCCGCGATCTCGCGATAGTTCAGTTCCTCGACACTGGACAGCAGCAGGATTTCCCGATGCTCCGGCGTCAGCCGGCTGACCGCCTTCACGAAGTCCCGCGCGGCCCCGACGTCGGTCGGCGGCGCGCTCAGTTCCACATGGTCGGCCAACTCGGTGATGTCCTGCTCCTCCCCCCGGCTGTTGCCGCGGCGGATCTCGTCGGTATACAGGTTCCGCAAGATACGCCGCAGCCAGCCGGAGATGCGGGGCAACTCCCGCAATTGCGCTGATTGGCGCAGCGCGCGTTCCACACAATCCTGGACCAGATCATCCGCCAGCGCGGCATTGCCCACCAGCGCCAAGGCGTATCGCCTCAGCGCCGGCAGCTGCATGACCAGGGCGTTCGCGAATTGCTGGGGCACGGCTTAGGGCTCTCCGACACGGGCCATGTCGAACCAATGGAAAACCTCGCGCCCGTGCCTACGCCGCATCAGCTTACGTCCATCTTCACCGGCATCCCAGGGGCCAATTCCCCGGTGGATCACGGTCCTCTCATCCCTAAGACGGATGGCCTTCCGCGTTTATTCCCAGGGGTAATCGCTATGCGTTCGAAATAGTGTCGGCGAAATAGTGCCGGGCTTCGTCAGCACGCCTTGCGCCGGCTCAGGACTACCAGGGGCGTGCGCGCCAAGATCTTGAGGTCCAGGGCCAGGCTCGCGTTGTCCACGTACCAGGCGTCCAGGTCCACCCGCGCCTGCATGTCCGCCACCTGGGGCGTCGCCCCGCGCGCGCCGTTGACCTGGGCCCAGCCGGTGATGCCGGGCCGCACGTTCTGGCGGTAGAGATAATTGGGGATGCGGGCGCGGTAATAGTCGTCATGGGCGGCGGCGTGGGGCCGTGGCCCCACCAGCGACATCTCCCCCGACAGCACGTTCAGCAGTTGCGGCAGCTCATCCAGGCTGGTCACCCGCAGGACACCGCCCACGCGGGTAACGCGGGGGTCGCCCTCGATGGCCTGCACCACGTCGGCGCCATCCTCCAGCACGTGCATGGTGCGGAACTTCACGATGTGGAAGGGCTGGCCCGCCAGGCCGATGCGCTGCTGGCGGAACAGGATGGGCCCCCGGCTGTCCAGGCGGATCAGCAGGGCGATCAGGCCCAGCAGCGGCAGGCAGGCCAGCAACAGCGCCAGGCTGAGCGTCATGTCCAGCGCGCGCTTGGGCGTCAGGTGCCGCCGGGCGCGGCGCGGCGGCACCTCGACCGCTTCGGCCCGCGGCGCCGGCTCCGGCATCCGCAACGGCTGGGGCGCCGTCATGGTCACGCGGCGGTCCCGGCGGGTGTGGAGCCCTTCCCGGCACGGGCGATGACCAGCGCCCGGGCGGCTTGGCACAGGGCGTCGGTCAGGTCCGCCTGCGGCAGCTGGCCGCCCAGGTGCAGAACGGCCACGCCGTGCAGGGTGGACCACAGCAGGCGGCCCAGGGCGACCGGATCCGCACACGACGGCCCCGGCGCTGCGAAGCCGGCAGCGTGGGCGGCGAAAGCGTCCTCCACCCGGCGTTCCTGACGTCGCACCTCCGCCACCCCGGGCACCTGGGCCGGCGCCAGGGCGAACATCAGGCGATAGCGCGCGGGCTCGGCGGTCGCGAAGGCGCCGTAGGCCGTGGCCAGGCCGGCCACCCGCTCCTCCAGCGCGCCGCCGCCCCGCGCCTGGTCCAGCGCGTCTGCCAGACAGGCGAAGCCGTGGGCGCGGACGCAGGCCAGGATGGCCTCCTTATTCTCGAAATAGCGGTAGGGCGTCATGACGCTGACGCCCAGGCGCTGCGCCAGGTCCCGCATCTTGAACCCGTCCAACCCCCGGTCGGCGAACAGGCCGGCGGCGACATCGCGGACGCGATCGCGCGGGGTGGTGGTCTTGGCGCAGGCGACGATGGACGGCATGGATCCTCCGGCAGGCAACGTGGGGATGTCTCCCCTCAATCCCATGACGGATACGGACCGCGGGTTTATTCCCATGAGCCCGCGCTATTTTCACAGCGCGATGCGCGCCCCCTACAGCGCGATGCGCAGGGCCGCCTCCACCGCCGGCAGGAAGCCATGGTCCGGCCGCGCCTGGTCGTCCTGGACACTACCGCGCAGGTCCAGGGTGAAGTGGCGGAACGGCAGGCTGAGGCGTCCTTCCAGGATGTTCACCTTGACGGGGGCGGGGCTGACGATGTTGGCGCCGGCCGACTGCGCCGTGCCGATGACGGCGTGGTGCAGCGTCATCTCATAGGTCCAGCCATCGGCATCGGTCCAACTGCCCTGCAGGGACAAGAGGCGGGAATCGTCGTCCAGGCTGAAGCCGATGGTGCGACCGCGATAGCGCATACCATCGGGGTAGCCACCGTTGGTGTAGGAGAAGCCGTAGATGCGGCTGGCGAAGCTGAAGATGTCGGTGGTGGAGATGCTGTCGGCGTACTCCGCCGTCAGCCGCAGGGGGCGGCCCGCCAGGGGCACGAAGGCGGTGGCGCCAAACAGGTGGCTGGTGCCGGAATGGGTGATGGGCGAACTATCCTCATTCATCAGTTGCATATAGGCCTGGACCGGCACGCCCCACAGGTCATGGCTATACTTGATGTCCACCACGCCCTCGTCATTGGTCCTGTTGACGTCGGTGGGGGAGTTGTTCAGCTGGAAATACTCCGCCGGATCGCAGGGGTGCCCCTGGCCGCAGATTTCGCCCGTCCGCGCCAAGCCGATCTCCAGCCCCGGGGCCGGGTTGACGGTGACGCGCAAGGCGTCGAACACGGTGTTCTTCTGCAGGCGCGGGCCGTCGAGAAGGCCCAGGAAGAACTCCGCCTGCCAGGGACCCAGCCATTCCAGCACCGGCCAGGTCGAGGGGGAGGTGTCCAGACGCTGGATACCCACCTGGGGCATGGGCCGGGCGTTGTTGGACAGGGTCAGGGCCGAGATCCAGCCCGGTCCCCACCAGTGGGTCAGCCAGCCGCCGTAGACCAGGGCGTCGCCCGCCTTCACCGCGAGATAGCTGTCGTCCAGCGCCAGCTTGGTGGCGCCGTTCTTGAAGTCCTGGGTGTAGCTGCCCACGGCCAGCCGGGCGGCCACGGTGTTGGAACTGTAGGACAGCGCCACCTGGGTTTGCCCCTCCCCCCGGCCCAGACTGTCGAAGCCGTGGACCAGCGCCGGTGCATTGGTCAGGTCCAGGCTGGCGCTGGTGCTGAAACCCGGCCGGTTCTCCCGCGTGGCGCGGCCCAGCACGCGCAGCGCCGCCGCCTGCACCGAATCCGGCTGGGCGTCCAGATCGGCGGCCTTCAGCGCCGGCACGATGGCCGTCCAGGGCAAGGGCCATTGCGTAGTGACGCCATCGATCAGGCCGGCCGCCGCCAGCATTTCGATATCGCCCCGCAACGGGTTATCGCCCACCTCGCCCCAAGGCGAGGCGCCGGCCAAACCCGTCGTGCCCAGCAAAAGAAACAGCGCGCCGGCCAGCCGCCGGCCCATCGCCCCGGTCCGCATCCTCAGGGTCCCCCATGGCCGAACCCGGCCCCGCCACCCGAGGCCGCGCGCCACCTTAAAACCAAGGGAAAACGGCGGGATAGGACGTAACTTCGTATATGGACTCAGCCCTGGTCCAAGCTGCGGAGATAGGCGCAGAACATGTCGGCCATGGCATCGGCATAGACCGCGATTTCCGTGTCCGTGCGCGGGGTTTCGGAATAGTCCTTGCCCACTTGGCTCACGGTCGTCTTGATCAGGTCGCCCGCCATGGCGCGCACGGCGTCGGTGGCGTTGGGCAAGGCCTCACGCATGAAGGTTGCGACGACATCGTCGGCCGATCCCCGCGCCTCCTTGGCTTCCGGCGCGTCGCGGTAGAGGGGGGCCGCATCGGCCAGGGCCCCTCGCATCGCCGCCTCCTCACACTCCGACTTCAGGAAGGCGTGGACCAAGGCGCGCAGCCGGACCAGCGGCGGCCGGGCGCGATCCTCCAGGATGGCGCGCAGCATGTCGGCGGTCTGCCGCCATTCGTCGCTTTGCAGGCGGAATAGGATGGCGGCCTTGTTGGGAAAATACTGGTACAGCGACCCGACGCTGACGCCCGCCTTTTCCGCCACCCGCGCGGTGGTGAAGCGTGCCGCCCCCTCCTTCGCCAAAACCTGAACAGCCGCCTCCAGGATGGTGGCGACCAGCCCGGCGGAGCGGGCCTGCTGCGGCTGCTTTCGTGAGGAAATGCGGGGGCTGGCGCGGTCGGGCATGGCGGGCCGGGGCAATGCGAATAGGGAACATGACGAATTAGTCGTATTTTGAGGGCGGCGCAAGACCGCGCCGCGTCAACCCGGATTCATCCCCATGAGCACCCTGACCACCGCCCCCGTGGCACCCTTGCTGGACCGCCTGTTCGCGGAGGCCGCCCGGATCACGCCCTCCTCCATTCCCGGCGTGGCCGACATGATGGCGCGCGGCGACCATACCCACCTGATGCGCAGCAAGACCGAGTACCGCAGGTTCTACAGCGCCCTGAAGGACATGCCCCTGGCGGTGTCGCGTGAGGCGGGAACGCTGCTGTACATGCTGGCGCGCGGCTCGAACGCACGCACGATCGTGGAGTTCGGCACCTCCTTCGGCCTGTCCACCCTGCATCTGGCGGCGGCCCTGAGCGACAATGGCGGCGGCCGGCTGATCACCACGGAGTTCGAGCCGTCCAAGGTCGCCCGCGCCCGGGCCAACCTGACGGAAGGCGGCCTGATCGACCTGGTGGAAATCCGCGAGGGCGACGCCCTGCAGACCTTGGCCGCCGACCTGCCACAGACCATAGACCTGTTGCTGCTGGACGGCGCCAAGGCCCTCTATCCTGAGATCCTGGACCTGGTGGAAAGCCGGCTGCGGCCGGGCGCCTACATCCTCGCCGACAACGCTGACCACAGCCCGGACTATCTGACCCGGGTGCGCGACCCCGCCAACGGCTATCTTTCCCTGCCCTTCGGCGAGGATGTGGAACTGTCGCTCAAGCTCCGCTGAAGGCGCCAAAGATCTCGTTGAGTTGCTTGCCCGAGGCGCCGGCGGCCAGCCCGTCGAACGATCCGCCCCGCAGCGTCTCCGCCGCACGCAGGAAGCCGCCCCAGGCGGCACGCGCCAAGCCGCCGCCGACGCTGACCCGGCGCACGCCCCAGTCGGCGATTTCCGCCAGGCTGGGGCCGGGGCGCATGACCAGCAGGTTCACCGGCTTGGGCGCCACCGCGCGGACCAGGGCCACGACGTCAGCCTTGTCCACCAGGCCGGGGGCATAGAGGCAATCGGCGCCCGCCTCGGCCAGGGCCACCATCTTGTCGATGGCCTCGGTCACGCAGGACGGGTCGCTCAACAGGATCTCGGTACGGGCGACCAGCAGGGCGTGTGCATCGACCTGGTCTATGGCGGCCCGCGCCGCGCGGATACGCTCCATGGCCGTGGCGGTGTCGTAATGGCCGGGCTGGCCGTCGGCGCGGATGTCCTCCACCGACAAGCCGGCGACACCAGCCTCGACCGCCATGCGAACATTGGCCGTGAGGTCGCTGATTTCATGGGCGAAGCCGGATTCATAGTCCGCATTGACCGGCAGGTCGGTGGCCGGCACCAAAGCGCGCAGGTGCTCCAGCACGTCGTCCCGCGTCACGCCGTAATCCGGCCGGCCCTGCGTCCAGGCATAGCCCGAACTGGTCGTCGCCAGGGCCTGGAAACCCAGGTGCTGGAGCATCCGGGCGCTGCCCACGTCCCAGGGGTTGGGCAGCAGGAAACAGCCGTCCTGATGCAGGGCGCGGAAGGCCGCGCGCTTTTCCGTGATGGTGCGTGTCATGGTCCGTTTCCCTCCCGTTGGTGACGGACAGTCCATCCACCGTTACCTGCCGGCAAGGATGACCATCACACCCTCTGACGCCGCGCCAAATCAGCAAGACGCCGCCTGGGGCAAGAGATGGTCAGGATGGCGGCGAAGTCCCTGATGGTCCGCAATTGACCATAAACATCGTTGCACAGCGGGCAACACTTCGCAGGCAAAAATGGTGGGGAAATGAAAATTTATTTTATAATACAATAGTCTATGAGATTCTGCCGCCATGGCCACGCCCCGTCGATGGTCCCACCCCCGCCCGCGGTATGATTCCGGAACCGCACCGTTCTGCGCGAAGCTCTGTGACACGCGCCTTCGTTGCCGGCACCGCTTCGCAGACGGTGCCGGCAACGGATGGGCAAGGGCCGCCAGCACGGGAAAAAATCCATGGTCAAGCTTTCGATCAACGGCACCGTCCACGATGTGGATGTGGAGCAGGACACGCCACTGCTCTGGGTGTTGCGTGATGTCCTGGGGATGACGGGCACCAAGTTCGGGTGCGGCGTCGCCCAGTGCGGCGCCTGCACCGTCCATCTGGATGGAACCCCCGTTCGCTCCTGCCAGACCGCCGTCGGGGATGTGGGCGACATGGCCGTCGTCACCATCGAAGGCATCGGCGCCACCCCGGCCGGCGCCAAGGTGCAGAAGGCGTGGATGGACCTGCAGGTGGCGCAGTGCGGCTATTGCCAGTCGGGTCAGATCATGTCGGCCGCGGCGCTGCTGGCGCAGACGCCGGCGCCCAATGACGCCGACATCGAGGCTGCCATGGCGGGCAACATCTGCCGCTGCGGCACCTACGTCCGCATCCGCGAGGGCGTGAAGCACGCCGCCTCCCTGACCTGAGGTGCACGATGGACAAATATCTTTCCACGCCCGGCACCTCCCGTCGCGACGTGCTGCGGGGCTTGGCCTACGGCGGCCTGTTGCTGGCCGTCGATCTGCCACTGGGCCGTCTGGCGGTGGCGGGCGAGAACGCCCCCGCCGTGTTCGCGCCCGACGCCTTCATCCGCATCGCCGGTGATGGCACCGCGACCCTGATCATGCCGCAGGTGGAGATGGGCCAGGGCATCTACACGGCCATGACCATGCTCATCGCGGAGGAGCTGGATTTGCCGTTGGCCGCCGTCCGGCTGGAGGCGGCACCTGCCAGCGACGCGCTTTACGGCAATCCCATCTTCAAGATCCAGGCGACCGGCGGGTCCACCTCCGTCCGCGCCTACTGGACGCCCATGCGCAAGGCCGGCGCCGCCGCGCGCGCCATGCTGGTGGAGGCCGCGGCCAAGCGCTGGCAGGTGGCGCCGGCCAGCTGCGAGACCCGGGACGGCACCGTTCTCCACGCAGCCACCGGCCGTTCCCTGCCCTATGGTGATCTGGCCGCCGCCGCCGCGCGCCTGACCCCGCCGGCCGATCCGCCGCTGAAGGATCCGAAGACCTTCCGTCTGCTGGGCAAGACCCAGACCCGGCTGGACATCGAGGCCAAGGGCAACGGTTCCGCCCAATACGGCATCGACGCCATGCCGCCGGGCGTGAAGTTCGCCACCCTGGCCAGCTGCCCGGTACCCGGCGGCAAGGTCAAGAGCGTGGACGACGCCCAGGCCCGCGCCGTGCCGGGAGTGCGGCAGGTGGTGGTGCTGGACGATTTGGTGGCCGTGGTCGGCGATCACATGTGGGCGGCCAAGAAGGGGTTGGACAAGCTGGTCATCACCTGGGATGAAGGCCCCAACGCCACGCTGTCCACCGACAGCCTGCGCGCAGCCATGCATGAGGCCGCGAAGCAGCCGGGCGTGCCGGTGAAGAGCGAAGGGGCGGATGCGCAGCCGGGCGCCCCCGGCGTCATCAGCGCCAGCTATGAGCTGCCCTTCCTGGCGCACGCGCCCATGGAGCCTATGAACTGCACGGTGCACCTGCGGCCGGGCGCCTGCGATGTCTGGACCGGCACCCAAGTGATGACCAAGGCCCAGGCCATGGCGGCGCAGGCCGCTGGTCTGAAGCCCGAGCAGGTGACCGTTCACAACCATTTGCTGGGCGGCGGCTTCGGCCGCCGGCTGGAGGTCGATATGATCGACAAGGCGGTGCGCATCGCCGCCCATGTCGATGGCCCGGTGAAAGTGGTCTGGACGCGGGAGGAGGACATCCAGAAGGCGATGTACCGCTCCACCTACGGCAGCTGGCTGTCCGCGAAGCTGGAGAATGGCAAGCCGGTGGCCTGGCGCCACACGGTGGTAGGCCCCTCGGTCATCGCCCGGTGGCTGCCGCCGGCCTTCACCGGCGGCATCGACATCGACGCCATCGATGGCGCCAGCGACCAGCCCTATGCCGTCGGCGGCTTCCACGTCGATTACGTCCGCCATGAGCCGCAGGGCGTGCCCACCTGCTTCTGGCGCGGCGTGGGCCCCAACAACACTGTCTTCTCCGTCGAAAGCTTCATCGACCGGCTGGCCCGGGAAACCAAAAGCGACCCGCTGGAATATCGCCGCGCGCTGCTGTCGGCCAACCCGCGGGCGTTGCAGGTGTTGAACACGGCGGCGGAGCGTGCCGGCTGGGCTACGCCGTTGCCTGCCGAGGCGGGTGGGCGCGTGGGCCGGGGCATCTGTCTGCAGTCGGTCTTCGGCAGCTATCTCGCCACCATCGCCGAGGTGGCCGTGCGGGATGACGGCGACGTGCGGGTGCGCCGCCTGGTCACCGCCGTCGATTGCGGCATGGTGGTGAACCCGGATGGCGTGATCTCGCAAATCCAGGGAGGGATGGTCTTCGGCCTGTCCGCCGCCCTGCATGGCCAGATCACCTTTGAAAAGGGGCGCGTGCAGCAGAGCAATTTCCACGACTACCGCGTCGTCCGCATCGATGAAATGCCGGCGGTGGAGGTGCACCTCGTGCCCTCAACCGAGGCGCCTGGCGGCATTGGCGAGCCCGGCACCACCACGGTGCAGCCCGCCGTGGCCAACGCCATCTATGCCGCCACGGGCGTGCAGCTGACACGCATGCCCATAGACCGGACACTGTTGGCCAAGGGGGGGCGGACCTGATGCGCGGAAGCACGAAAAGGGCGGCCCTACTGGTCGCCGGGATCATCGTCGTGGCGGGCGCCGCCGTGCTGGCCCGGATGGTGTTCCTGCCCGGCCCACTGGATTTCGCCGGCGGCCACCCAGTCAACCTGGCGGATTTCAAGGGCACCTCGCCCACCGGGGTGCCCAAGGAACTGGCCAACGCCGCCTTGCTGGAACGGGGCGCCTATCTGACCGCGGCGGCCGACTGCCAGGCCTGCCACACGGCGGAGGGCGGCACGCCTTACGCCGGCGGCCGACCGTTCAAGCTGCCCTTCGGCACCCTGTACACCCCCAACATCACCCCAGACGCGGAAACGGGCATCGGCCGCTGGAGCGACGCGGACTTCCTGAAGGCGGTGCACAAGGGCGTGGCGCCCGGGGGACGGCATCTCTACCCCGCCTTCCCCTACGCGTCGTACACATTGATGACGGACGAGGACGTGCTGGCCATCAAGGCCTATCTGTTCTCCCTGGCGCCGGTACGGCGGGAGAACCTGCCCGACACCTTCGCCTTTCCCTACAACCAGCGCTGGCTGATGATCTTCTGGGGCATGCTGTTCAACCCCGACCACCGTTTCATGCCGGTGGCCGAGCGCGATCCGGAATGGAACCGCGGCGCCTATCTGGTGGAGGGAGCGGCGCACTGCGGCGAATGCCATACGCCGCGCACCCCGTTCCAGGCCATGGACACCCGGCGCAAGTTCGCCGGCGGCCAGGCGGAGGGCTGGAACGCCTACAACATCACCCCGGATGCGACGTCGGGCATCGGGGACTGGTCGGCGGAGCAGATCGAAGCCTACCTGGCCCACGGCCACGCCAAGGGCAAGGGCGTCGCCTCCGGCCCGATGCGCGAGGCGGTGGAGCTGAGCTTCTCGAAGCTCAGCCCGTCGGACATCGCGGCGATGCGGACCTATCTGCAAAGCGTGCCGGCGGTGCACACCGGCCTTCCCGCCCCGGCCGGCCCCGCCCCGCGGGAGCATGGCGCCACCGTGGCCGACAACCTGGACGGCAAGCGCATGTTCGAAGGTGCCTGCGCCAGCTGTCATGCCTGGAGCGGCACCGGCGTCAATTCGGCGGAGGCTCAGCTGACGGCGAAGCGGGCGGTCAACGACCCCAGTGCCGCCAACGTCGCCCTGATGATCCTGAAGGGCTCCGGCCCCCAGATCGCCGGCCGGCCCTATATGCCAGGCTTCTCCGGCGCCTATTCGGATGAGGAGATCGCGGCGGTGGCCAATTACGTGACCGCGCGCTTTGGCGCGGCCCCGTCGAAGATCACGCCCGGCGATGTCGCCAAGCTGCGCCTGCAGTAGCGTCCCCGGTTTCCCCCGCCGGCCAGCCGGCGGGGGCCGGGAATGCGTACCTTCCCGGGCGCCCATATGGGATTCCCCACCGGGAAGCCGCCACTTGGCGCCCGGTAGCGGCGTGGCTGCGTTAACCACGTATGCCTTACGGGTGTATGCCAATAAACGCATCAATCACTTGAGGATAATTAGCAGCATAACTGCGGTACACTTTCGACAATTTCTGTAAATTGCCCGCAAGGGTTGCGTTATGGTCCCGGTGCCAGTCGCCAGCTGAACGGTTGCGTGACTGGCGGCGTATTCGCGAGCCGGGGCATGACCAGTGACGCGGTGTTGGCGGCCAGGGCAGGACCGTCACCCGCGTGGTGTCCCCAATGAGCCCGGTACGCCAAAGTTTCAGGCCACAGGTTCCAGGGGCGGACAGCATGGGTTCTCGGGTTGGGATGTGGATGCGGGGGAATGCCCCGCAAGGCGGTGCGGCGCGCGCTGAAGGCCATGTGATCTTCTCACCAAAGCCCCAACGGCACGGCCACCGGGCCGCCTTGCTGGCGGGCACGGCCATGGCCCTGCTGGCCGTCACCGCCGCCGGACCGGCCCGCGCCGGCAGCGGCCCCACCCTGCCCACGGGCGGCGCCTTCCAGGCCGGATCGGGCAGCATCAGCGGCGGCCCCGGCAGCCTGACCGTCAACCAGGGCAGCCAGCGCGCCATCATCGATTGGAAAAGCTTTTCCATCGGCCAGGGTGGCACCGTCAGCTTCAACAACGGCAGCGGCGCCACGCTGAACCGCGTCACCGGCGGCAACCTGTCCACCATCCTGGGGACGCTGAAGGCCACGGGCACACTGTACGTCATCAACCCGGCGGGCGTGGTCGTGGGGTCCAGCGGCGTGGTGGTCACGGGCGGCAGTTTCACCGCCAGCACGCTGGACATCGCCAACGACGCTTTCATGGCCGGCGGCACGCTGCTGTTCAAGGGCGACACGGATGCCGAGGTCAAAAACCTGGGCAAGATCTCCTCCACCGGCGGCGACGTCCTGCTGATCGCGCGCAGCGTCACTAACGACGGCACCATCACCGCGCCCAACGGCACCGTGGGCCTGGCCGCCGGCCAGCAGGTGCTGCTGAAGGACGGCGACGCGGGTGAGCGCGTCTATGTCCAGGTGGGGGGCGGCGACGTCACCAACACCGGCGCCATCGCGGCGGCGCAGGCGGAACTGAAGGCCGCCGGCGGCAACATCTATGCCCTGGCCGGCAACGGCGGCGGCGCCATCCGCGCCACCGGCACCACGGTCAAGAATGGGCACATCTGGCTGTCGGCCAGCGGGTCGACGGATACGGCCACGGACCAGGGCGGCGCCGTCACGGTCGCCGGCGCCCTGACGGCGACCAACGCCGACGGCAGCGGCGGCACCGTCATCGCGACGGGCAAATCGGTGGCCGTGCAGGCCGGCGCCGTGGTCGATGCCAGCGGCACCACCGGAGCCGGCGGCACCATCCTGCTGGGGGGTGACCGCCAGGGCGGCGGCGATGCGTCCGCCAAGCTGGTGAAGCAAACCGTGGCCACCGCCGCCCAGACCACCGTCGCGGCCGGCGCCACCCTGAAGGCCGACGCGGGCGCCAAGGGCAATGGCGGTGGCGTCATCGTCTGGTCGGACCAGTACACCGGCTTCGCCGGCGCCCTCAGTGCCAAGGGCGGTCCCCGTAGCGGCAACGGCGGCTTCGCCGAAGTGTCCAGCCACAAGCTGCTGGACTTCACCGGCGCGGTGGACCTGACCGCCCCGCTGGGTGCCGTTGGCCAACTGCTGCTGGACCCGGAAAACGTCACCATCTCCACCGGCAGCAACCTCAACAGCAGCCTGTCCGGCGGCACGTTCACCCCCACGGGCGACAGCTCCGTCATCAACACGACCACGCTGCAGAACACCCTGGCCACGGCCGACGTCACCATCACCACCGGCAACACCGGCAGCCAGACGGGCGACATCACCGTCGCCAACAACGTCACCTGGGCGGCCAGCCACAGCCTGACGCTGTCGGCCTACCACAGCATCATCTTCAACGGCGGCACGCTGAGCCACACGGCGGGGTCCGGGGACGTCACCCTGCACGCCGACAACACCGGCACGGGCAGCGGCACCGTCACCTTCACCAGCGGCGGCGTGGCCATGACCGGCAGCAGCGGGTCGGTGAACCTCTATTACAACCCGGCCAGCTACGCCTCGCCCACCAGCTATGCCGGCAATGTCGCGCTGGGCAGCGGCTCTCTCACCGCCTACATGCTGGTGAACACCGCCCAGAACCTGCAGGATTTGTCCACCAATCTGTCCGGCACCTATGCCCTGGGGCGTGACATCGACGCCAGCGCCACCGCCGCCTGGAACAGCGGCGCCGGCTTCGCCCCCATCAACAGCTTCTCCGGTACCCTGGACGGCCAGGGCCATACCGTCACCGGCCTGACCATCAACCGGCCCACCACCGTCGCAGTGGGCCTGTTCGGCGACACGCCCACAGGCAACGGTCCCAAGGTCAGCAACTTGGGCCTGGAGGATGTGAACATCACCGGCTCCAACCGTGTGGGCGGCGTGGTCGGGCGCGCCAACAACGGCGGCTCCGTCACCAACGTTCATGTCACCGGTTCCATCACCGGGTACGGCGACTTCATCGGCGGCCTGGTCGGCCAGGACGACCAGCAGTCGATCAGCAACAGCTGGACCGATGTCGCCATCACCGTCCCCAAGGGCTACAGCGGCACCGGCATCGGCGGCTTGGTCGGTTGGCAGCGGTCCGGCAGCCTGACCGACGTCTATGCCCTGGGCACCGTTTACGCGCCCAGCGCGAGCCGGGTCGGCGGCCTGGTGGGAACGAACGGCTTCATCGGTTCCGGCCAGGGGGCCGCGATCACCAACGCCTACGCCACCGGCAATGTCACCGGCAACGACGCTGTCGGCGGCCTGGTCGGCATTTCAGAGGGCGGCAGCATCGCCACCAGCTACGCGACCGGCACCGTCGCCGGCGTGACCAGCGTGGGCGGCCTGGTCGGCATCAACGCCAACCCGATCACCACCAGTTGGGCCAGCGGCAGCGTCACGCTCAGCAGCGGCAGCGCCGGCAGCATCGGTGGCCTGGTGGGCACCAACGGCGACAGCGTCAGCGCGGGCAGCATCACCAGCAGCTATTGGGACACCTACAGCACCGGCCGCGCGGCGGCGGTGGGCGCCGTCGTGGGGGGCAGCACGAGCAGCGCCGCGGCCGTGACCAGCGATCCAGCGCAGTCGGGCGCCAGCACCTACGCCTACAAGGCCAGCGCCTACGGCGCTTTCAACTTCACCACCGATTGGTGGTTGAGCGACGGCGGCACCCGGCCCCTGGGCCTCTGGGAATATTCACTGACCATCAGCAATGCCCACCAATTGCAGCTGGTCGCCCACGACCTGACGGCCAGCTACACCCAGAGCAACGACATCCGCATGCCGGCGCCGACCGCCGGCGGCATCTGGAAGTCCACCACCGGCAGCGTCCCCGCCGGGTTCATCCCCCTGGGCACCCCTTCGACACCCTTCAGCGGCACCTATGACGGGCAGGGGCACGCCATCGATGGGCTGACCATCAACTACGGTGGCGGCAGCAACACCTACATCGGCCTGTTCGGCGGCAACACCGGCACCCTCAACAACATCAGCCTGACCAACGTCGCCATCACCGTCACCAATGCCGACAGCCATGTCGGCGCCCTGGTCGGCGCCAACGGCGGCGGTCATATCGTGAACGCCTATGTCACCGGCACGTTGAATTTCCAGGGCGGTGGCGGCTACGGCGTCGGCGGCATCGTGGGGATACAGTACAATGGCGGAACCATTACCGGTTCCACCTCGATGGCTGACGTCAATCTCAGCTTCGTCAATGGCGGGCAGGCTTATGCCGGCGGCGTGCTGGGTGTTACCGCCGACCTGAGCGCCACGGCCATCAACACGTCCTACGCCGGCGGCGCCATCACCGTCACCGGTGGCGGCGGGGTCGGTGGCCAAGCCCTGGCGGGTGGCCTGGCGGGGATATCCACCAACATCTCCAACAGCTATTCCACCGCCACCGTCACGGAAACGTCTGGCAGAAGCGCGGATGAAATAGGCGGCCTGGTGGGTCAGAGCGCCACCGGTACCATCAGCAACAGCTACGCCAGCGGCGCCATCAGCGCGCCGGGCACGAAGATTGGCGGCCTGATCGGCTTCAACGTCAGCGCCACCGTCAACAATTCCTATTGGGACCAGCAGACCACCGGCCTGTCCAGCGGCGTCGGAAGCGGCAGCGCGACCGGCATCACCGGCCGCACCACCGCCGAGATGGCGGTTCAATCCAACTTCAGCGGCTGGGATTTCAGCAACACCTGGTACCTACCCGCCGGCCTGTCCCGCCCGGTCCTGCGCGCGGAAGCCAGCACCACCATCCGCGACGCCCATGAACTGCAGTTGGTGGCCCTGGCCCCCACCGCCCGCTACACCATCGCCAATGACATCAGCCTGACCACCTCCCTCGCGGACGCCGCTGACATATGGGGCGGCGGGTTCATGCCCATCGCCAGCTTCTCCGGCGAATTGTCCGGTCAGGGTCATACCATCAGCGGCCTGACCATTACCGGCAGCGCCACCAATAGGGGCCTGTTCGCCTCCACCACCGCCTCGGCCAAACTGGCCAACTTGGCGCTGACCAACGTTTCCGTCTCCGGCGGCAACAACGTGGGCGCCCTGGTGGGGTCGGCCACCGGCACCACCATCAGCAACATCACCGTTTCCGGCACGGTCAGCGGTGCCAGCCAGGTGGGCGGCGTCGTGGGCAGCGCCACCGGCGCCATCAGCTTCGCCGGCATGTCGGGCACGGTCAGCGCCACCGCCGACAGTGTCGGCGGCGTGGTGGGTTTCACCAATGGCACCATCGCGGACAGCTGGTCCACCGCCGCCGTCAGCAGTTCGGGCACCAGCAGCCACGGTCTGTACGTGGGCGGCCTGGTGGGACAAAGCACCGGCACCATCAATCGGTCCTGGGCATCCGGCGCCGTCAGCGGCTGGACCGACGTCGGCGGCCTGGTCGGCCTCGCCTCTGGCAACATCGCCACCTCCGGCGCCAGCGGCACCGTCACCGGCGGGGGCAGCGTGGTCGGCGGTCTGGTGGGAAACCTGTATGGCGCCAGCCTGACCAACACCTACGCCACCGGCGACGTCACCGGCTTTCAGGAAGAAGGCGGGCTGGTCGGCATCATCCAGGTGGCGGGCGCCAGCATCAACAACAGCTACGCCAGCGGCCGGATCAGCAGCACCAGCGGCAGCATCTACACCAGCGGCCTGGTGGGCCTGTCCAGTGTGACATTCACCGCCAGCAATTCATTCTGGGACGTCACGACCACGGGCCGGAGCTACGGCGCCGCCTCCGGCGGCAGCGGCCTGACGGTGACAGGCTTCACCGGCCTGACCGGCACCCAGGGCTTCACCAGCACCACCTTCTCCAACGCCGGCTGGGACATGTCCGGCACCTGGTACATGGTGGACGGCGGCACGCGGCCGATGCTGGTGGCGGAGGCGTCGGCCACCGTGCGCTCGGCCCATCAGCTGCAGCTGACGAACCTGAACCCCGGCCTCGGCTACACCCTGGCCAACGATATCGACCTTGGCAGCGCCCTATCCGCCACCGGCGGCGTGTGGGGCAGCGGCGGCTTCTCCCCCATCGACAGCTTTACCGGCACATTCGATGGCGGCGGCCATAGCATCAGCGGCCTGACCATCAATCTGCCCAGCAATACCGACGTCGGCCTGTTCGCGACAACCGGCGGCATCGGCTACCTTCACGACCTGTCACTCGGCACCGTATCGGTCACCGGCGGCAGCGCCGTCGGGGCCCTGGTGGGCGACGCCGGCGGCGGTGCCGTCAGCCATGTCACCGTGAGGGGCAGCATCGCGGGCGGCAGCACCGTGGGCGGCCTGATCGGCAGCATCACCGGTGGCGCCTTGCTGCAGGATGCCAAGGCCGACATCCTGATCACCGCCAGCGGCACCGATGTTGGCGGGCTGGTCGGCAACAGCAATGGCACCATCCAGGGCAGCTACGCCCTGGGGGGTATCCGCATGACCGCCGCCGGCAGCGCCCAGTCCGTGGGCGGCCTGGTGGGCAACAACAGCGTCGACCTGGTCAACAGCCTGATCGGCACCATCACCGACGATTACGCGCAGGTGGCGCTGCTGGGCACGGTGAAGAGCGGGTCCGCCGCCGGTGGCCTGGTAGGCACCAACAGCGGCACGGTGGCCCGAACCTACAGCATCGGCGCGCTGGCCTTGACCGGCACCACCACCCTGGGCGGCCTGATCGGCAGCAACGTCGGCACCGCCAGCAACAGCTTCTATGACACCGAAACCTCCGGCCTGTCGGTCGGCGTGGGTGGCGGCACCACCTCCGGCGTCACGGGGAAGACGACCGCCCAGATGCAGACGCGCAGCACCTTCACCGGTGCCGGGTGGGACTACACCACGCCCGTCTGGGGCATGGTCGACGGCGTGACCCTGCCCTACTTCACCTGGGAACATTCGGGCGGCGTCCAGATCGTCACCGGCACCGCCTACAGCGACGCCGCCGGCAGCAGCTTCGCCGTCGCCAACCGCGTCAGCGCGCTGACCAACGGCACCAGCCTGGGCAGCGGCTTCGCCGGCGCCAACGGCTATTACTACATCCTGGCCGACGGCAGCCCCATCACCGGCGGCAATTTGGTCGCCTACCTGAATCCGGCGCTGGGCAACACGACGCTGGGCAACGCCATCCACCTGACCACCAGCGGCGGCACCACCACCGGCCTGACCGTTCTGGGCAGCACGGTGCAGATGACCAGCGACGGCCCCACCGTCAGCACCAGCGCGCTGGCCGGCGCACGGCCCAGCGGCATTGATTCCAGCCTGCTCTACACCGTGTCGGGCGGCACCATCACGCTGTCCGCCAACGCCAGCCTGGATATCGAGGCCGGCAGCCGCGCCATCACCGTCGATGACGCCCTGACGGTCAGCGGCACCGGCACGCTTACGCTGAACAGCACCGGCACCAGCACGCAGTCGGCCGCCATCACCACACCCAGCCTGCTGCTGCTGGGCAGCGGCGGCGTCTGGCAGCTGGGCGGCCTGTCCGGCGGCAACAGCATCAACAGCATCGGCACGCTGGCCGCCAACACCGGTAGCGTGCTGATCGGCTCCAACACCGCCCTGGCGGTGGGAAGCGTGGGGACCACCGACGGCATCACCCTGACCGGCGGCCTGGGTTTCACCGGCGCCAGCACCAGCATCACCCAAACCCAGGCGATCAGCGCCGGCGGCCTGGCGCTGGAGGGCGGCAGCTACACCCTGACCAACACGGGCAACGCCGTCACGCATTTCACCGCCAACGGCGCCACGTTCAGCGTCGTCACCTCCGGTGCCGTCACCGTGGACAGCGTGACCGCAGGCGGCACCAGCTATAACGGCCTGACGCTGAGCGGCACGGGCAGCGACAGCCTGACCGCCGGCGGCAACCTGATGGTGGCGACCCCCACCAACACCGCCACCCTGGCGGCGGGCGGCACCCTGACCCTGACGGCCGGCGGCGACCTGACCGTCACCGACACCAGCCTCGCGGTCGGTACCGGCAGCGGCACCAGCACCCTGACGCTGGTGGCCGGCAACAATGTCACCCTGCAGGGCACCTCAAGCGCCATTACCGTCAACGGCACCGCCACCGCCGCCCTGACGCTGGCCGCCTACGCCGACAGCGACAGCAGCGGCACCGGCGGCATCACCCTCAGCCACGTCAATATCCTGACCAAGGGCGGCACCTTGGCCCTGGTGGGGGGCCCCGTCGTCAGCGACCCCACGACGGCCGGCAACGCCCACAGCACGGGCACCAGCGCCACCGACGACGCCGCCATCAGCATCACCAACAGCGCCATCAGCTTGGAGGGGGGCAGCGCCATCCTGAAGGGTGACGGGCAGGCCAGCGTCACCGGCACCTCCTCCGGCATCGCGCTGAACAGCAGCAGCCTCACCACCAGCGGCGGCGGCACGCTGACCCTGACCGGATCGGCCACCACCAGCACGGCCGCCGGCGCGCACCTGGGCCTGCAACTGGTGTCCAGCACAGTGCAGGCGGCGACCGGTGCCATCGCCCTGACCGGCACGGCGGCGGCTGGCCCCGGCGGCAACACCGGCCTGCTGATCAACGGCGGCAGCGTGACCGCTACCACCGGCGCCATCACCCTGACCGGCACGGGCACGGGCGGCACCGGCTTGCGGCTCTACGGCGAAACGGTCAGCACCACCAGCGGCGCCATCGCCCTGACGGGCAGCGGCACCACCGGTGCCGGTCTGTTGCTGGGCGACGGCGTCAGCACGGCCGCCAGCCTCGGCAGTGGCACGCAGACCGGCGCCATCACGCTGACCAGCGACGACTTTGCCCTGTCCAACGGCGCGGCCCCCACCATCACCACCACGGGCACGGTGACCCTGCGCCAGCAGTCCGCCGACCGCGCCCTGGCCGTGGGCGGCAGCGTGACCGGCGCCGACGTGCTGAGCGCCGCCGGCATCAACGGCGTCACCGCCGGCACTCTGGTCATCGGCCGCACGGACATCAGCGAGACCGCCGGCTACACCATCGCGGGCGCCATCGCGCCCAGCAATGTCTCCACCCTGTCCCTGGCCACGGGCGGCGCCATCACCCAGTCCAGCGGCGCCACCATTACCGCCACCAACCTGGCCGTGCGCGCCGCCGGCGACATCAGCTTGGCCACCACCGCCAACAGCGTCGGCACCCTGGCGGCCACCACCAGCGCCGGCAGCGTCAGCTTCAAGGACTCAGGCGCCTTGACCGTGGGCACGGTCGACGGCCTGAGCGGGGTCACCGCCATCACCACGGTGCAACTGACGGCCGGGGCCGACAGCCTGCTGACCGTGTCCCAGGCCATCTCCGGTACCGGTGTCACCCTGATCGCCGATCGCATGGACCTGTCCAGCGCCGTGAGCGCCACCGGCGGCGGCACCGTCACCCTGGCCCCCGTCACCAGCGGCTGGACGGTCGACCTTGGCAGCGCCAGCGATGCCACCACCGGCACGCTGGAGCTGTCGGCGGCGGAGCTGGACCGCGTCACCGCGGGCACCCTGGTGGTGGATCCGCCTGTGTCCGGCGACATCGTCATCAGCGCCGCCATTGCCCCGGCCCATGCCAGCACCCTGGTGCTGGAGGCCGGCGGCACCATCACCCAGGCCAGCGGCGCCACCATCACCGTGGGCAGCCTGGGCCTGGACGCCGGCGGCGCCATCACCCTGACCCAGGCCAACAGCGTCGGCACCCTGGCGGCCACCGCCGGGGGCGCCATGGCCTTCACCAACGCCGGCGCCCTGACCATTGGCACCGCCGGCGGTATCAGCGGCATCACCGCCACCGGTGGCGTCACCATCACAACCAGCGGAACGCTGACCTTGGCCAACGCGGTCACCAGCCAGGCCACCGGCGATGCCGTCACCCTGTCGACCACCAGCGCCTTCATCAACACCGCCGGCTCCAGCGCCATCACCGCCGCCAGCGGCCGCTGGCTGGTCTATTCCGCCACCTCCGCCGGCGACACCTTCGGTAACCTGGACAGCGGCAACACCGCCCTGTGGAACCGCACCCTGGCGTCCGGCACGGTGGCGGTCGGCGGCAACCGCTATGTCTTCGCGGAACAACCCACCTTGGTGATCACGGCCAGCGACGTGACCAAGACCTACGGCCAGGATGTCAGCGGCACGCTGGCCTACACGCTGTCCGGCGGCGCGACCGGCGTGGCGCACGCCTATCTGGGCGGCACCAGCCTCGGCACCGCGCCCACGCTCACCTCCACCGGGGCCGGTAGTGGCGCCAACGTCGGCGGCTACACCATCACGGCCAGCGGGGCCGCCACGACGGACGGTTCGGCCATCAGCTACGTCGCCGGAACCCTGACGGTGAACAAGGCCGCCCTGACGGTCACCGCCAACAACACCACCGTCACCTATGGCCAGACGCCCACCTTGGGCGCCAGCTACAGCGGCTTCGTCAACGGCGAGACGGCGTCGGTCTTGGGCGGCACCCTGACGGTCAGCGGCGCCGGCACCAACGCCGGCAGCTACGCCCTCACCCCCGGCGGCCTCACCGCTGCCAACTACGACATCAGCTATGTCGCCGGCACACTGATGGTGAGCAAGGCGGCCCTGACCGTCACCGCCAACAACGCCACCGTCACCTATGGCCAAACGCCCACCCTGGGCGCCAGCTACAGCGGCTTCGTCAATGGCGAGACGGCGTCGGTCTTGGGCGGCACCCTGACGGTCAGCGGCGCCGGCACCAACGCCGGCAGCTACACCCTCACCCCCGGCGGCCTCACCGCTGCCAACTACGACATCAGCTATGTCGCCGGCACACTGACGGTGAACAAGGCGGCCCTGACCGTCACCGCCAACAACGCCACCGTCACCTATGGCCAGACGCCCACCCTGGGGGCGAGCTACAGCGGCTTCGTCAATGGCGAGACGGCGTCGGTTCTGGGCGGCAGCCTGACGGTCAGCGGGGCGGGCAGCAACGCCGGCAGCTACACCCTCACCCCGGGCGGCCTTACCGCCGCCAACTACGACATCAGCTATGTCGCGGGCACTCTCACGGTGAACAAGGCCGCCTTGACCGTCACCGCCAACAACACCACCGTCACCTACGGCCAGACCCCCACCCTGGGCGCCAGCTACAGCGGCCTCGTCAATGGCGAGACGGCGTCGGTCCTGGGCGGCACCCTGACGGTCAGCGGCGCCGGCACCAACGCCGGCAGCTACACCCT
>NZ_VITO01000030.1:0-8540 GCF_007828025.1 Nitrospirillum bahiense | reverse complement strand
CCTGACGGTCAGCGGCGCCGGCACCAACGCCGGCAGCTACACCCTCACCCCCGGCGGCCTTACCGCCGCCAACTACGACATCAGCTATGTCGCCGGACCCCTGACGGTGAACAAGGCGGCCCTGACCGTCACCGCAAACGACGTCACCATCGCCTTCGGCGGCACGCCGGCCTACGGCGCCAGGTACAACGGCTTCGTCAATGGCGAAACGGCCGCCGTCCTGGGCGGCAGCCTGGTTTACAACGGTGGCGGGACAGCGGCCGGTACCTACACGATCACGCCGGGCGGCCTCACGTCCGGCAATTACCTCATCAGCTACGTCTCCGGCACCCTGACGGTGCAGGCAGATACGTCGCCGCCCGTGGTGGTGCCCGAGGTGCCGTCCTCCACCCACTTCGTGGACCAGCCCTCCGGCAAGGTGCCCTTCACCCCCACCCAGCCACTGGTGGGTTCAGACTACTCGCAGGGCAACTATCGCGTCATCTACCTGGCGCCACCCGCCACGGCCAGCGGCACCATCACCAACACCTCGACCTTCTCCGCCGCCCACCAGGATGGGACGGATGAGACGGAGTTCGACATCGCCAAGCGGTGGCGCTGAAGCGCGCCATGACCGTCCCCTGCGCCCCCACGCCCGCCATTCCTTCTCCCACGACCGCCTCCATGCCCAGGAATTCCATGCCCGTCCCTCCGGCTCGCGTTCTCACCGCCCTGCTCTTGGCCGGCCTGTCACTGACGTCCGTGCGGGCGCAGGCGCAAAGCTATGAGCGCATCGCACCCAAGGAGCCACCCGCCAAGGCACCGGCGGACCAGGCGCCACAGCCGCCCATGCCGGCCGCCCCCGCGCCCGAGTCAGACCGGGTGATCCTGCCTCAGCTGAAGGGCCTGGCCTTCGTGCCCTCGCCGGCCGCGGTGAAGCCGCACGGCAGCACCGTCACCGGCGTGGACACCGGCGGCATCGACATCCTGGACCGCCCCGGCTTCCGCCCTATCGCCGAGGCCTATATCGGCAAGCCCCTGCGGCTGGCGGACCTGAATGAGCTGGCCCGCCGCATCGTCGCCTTCTACCGCGACAACGACCATCCGCTGGTCGACGTGCTGGTGCCGGAACAGGACATCGACAACGGCACCGTGCAGGTGGTGGTGCGCGAATTCACGGTGGGCCAGGTGGCGGCTGAGGGCAACGAGTGGTTCGACGGCGCCCTGCTGACCCGTCACATCAGCGCCCGCCCCGGCGACCGGGTGGAGGGGGAGCGGCTGCTGCGCGAGGTCAACGGCCTGAATGAGAACCCCTTCCGCCAGGTGGATCTGGTCTACCGCCCAGGTGCCACGCCGGGCACCACCGATCTGGTGCTGTCCACCCGCGACCGTTTCCCCCTGCGCGTCTACGCCGGCTATGACAACAGCGGCGCGCCCAGCACGGGCCGCGACCGCTGGAACCTGGGTTTCAACTGGGGCAACGCCTTCTGGCAGGATGAGCAGCTGTCCTATCAGCTGACCACCAGCAACGATTTCTGGCATGACCGGCCGGGCGGGCGGAACGCGTCCTTTGTCGGCCATTCCCTCAGCTGGCTGGCGCCCCTGCCGTGGCAGGACCGGCTAATGATCTTCGGCAGCTATGAGGAAAGCGTGCCCAATGTGGGCAATGATTTCGGCCTGGTGGGCAAGAGCGGCCAGGCCAGCCTGCGCTATCAAATCCCGTTGGCGCGATCGCCGGATTTCTCCCACCAGCTGGAATTCGGCTACGATTTCAAGACCACCAACAACAACCTGGCCTTCGGTGGCGTCCAGATTTCGCGCACGGCGACGGAGATCAACCAGTTCTCCGCCAACTACAACGCCATCCTGGGTGATGCCTGGGGCAGCACGGGGTGGAGCAACACCCTGGTGTGGAGCCCAGGCGGCCTGACCGGGGACAACACCAACGCCGCGTTCCAGCCGGGCGACAACCAGTCCGGCCGCCTGGGCGCCAAGGCCAACTATCTTTATGTCCGTAGCGAGCTGAACCGCTTGGTGAAGCTGCCGGAGGACGCGGTGTGGGCTACCCGCGTGGTGGGGCAGCTGAGCAACCGCGCCCTGCTCGACACGGAACAACTGGGCGCCGGCGGCGCCGACATCCTGCGCGGCTATGACGAGCGCGCGGTGAACGGTGACCAAGGCGTGCTGATCAGCACAGAGCTGCGCAGCCGCACCTTCAAGCTGGTGCAACGCGGCCCCGATGACGCCCTGCAGTTGCTGGCCTTCTTCGATTACGGCAGCCTGTGGAACCGCAACATCCCGGCCGGGGAGAGCGACAACGTCAATCTGGCCAGCACCGGTGTGGGCCTGGGCTACACCTACGGCACCTATCTCACGGTGAAGTTCGCCTACGGTTGGCAGTTGCGCAAGCTGCCGGGCGCCACGGAAAAGGGGGAACTCGGCCACGTCTCGGTGACGCTGAGCTATTGACGCGGCAAGGCCGCCGGGTGGCCGGCCCGGCGGCTGTCGAGGCGAAACCCTCAGCCCAGTTTGTAGAAGCGGACGGCGTTGTTGTAGAAGATGTCACGCCTCTGGTCCTCCGTCAGGAAGGGGGCCGATTTGATACGGTCTATGGCGAGGCCGATGGCATCGGGCCAATACATCTGGTCTGTGCCGAACATGATGCGCTTGCCGAATCCGGCGTCGACCAGGGCTTTCAGATAGTCATTGAAGGCCGGCCGCGGCAGCAGCCAGTCGATAGCGCCCGTATCCGCATAGACATTGGGATACAGCATCAGCATGGCCATGGTGTCTTCCAGGTAGGGCCAGCCGCAATGCATGAGGTTAAGGCGTAGCTTGGGATGTTTGTTCAGCGCCTCCTCGACATATTCGGGATTGCCGAAGCGGGCCCGGGCGGTACGACAGCAGGGGTCGAAGGTGGTGCCCTCGGGCATGGTACCGGTGTGCAGAGCCACCGGAATGTCCAGTTCTTCCGCCAGGGACAGGTAGGGGTCGTACAGCGGGTCGCTCAACGGCAGGCCGGCATACTGGGAGGTCAGTTCCCCCAGCACCTGCAGCTTGCCCTGCGCATGCAGCTTGCGCAGTTCCTCCAGCGGCGGCAGGGGCGTGTCCGCCGATCCGCGGATGCCGGCGCCCACTAGAATGCGGCCGGCGTCCCGGTCGTGCCAGTCCACGGCCGCTTGCAACCGGTCGCCATCGCCTCCGCTGACCACGCCCCTGACCACGTTCAGGCGCTTCATCTCCGCCAAGCAAGCCGTGAGATGGTCGGCACCGGTCTGGATGGGGCTCTTGGCCCCGGTGATGGGATTGACGATGGGCTTCTCAAAGCGCATCGATGCCGGATAGGCGTGCAGATGCACATCGATGATAGGCTGGTTGGTTCCGGTCGCGGCGACCAGGGGTTGCGGCAGGGCCAGCATGGCCAAGGTGCCGCCACCGAGCTTCAGGAAGTCCCTACGACCGCTCTGCATATCATTCCTCCCAGGGGGTTTATTGTCGTTGAGAACTGGCAAGGCGGGCCAGCCGCCACCGCAGGATGTGACGGGTGCCACCTGGACGAAAGGGCCAGTTAGGGCCGCCCGCCCGGTGACAGCGTGTCTTGGAACAGGCGGACCGCCTCCGTCAGGGCAGCCGTATGGGCGCGCTCGGCCTCTGGCGCCCGCTCGCAAAGTTTGAGGACCGTCCGGCCATGGGGCGTGCAGATGCCCACGAAGCTGTAGTGGGCCGCCCCTGGCACCATCACCAATCGCGCGTCCTTGACCAGGCGCGCCGCCACCCCCGCCTCGGTGGCGGCGGGCACCAGCGGATCGCTGTCCCCCACCATCAGAGTGGTCCGGGCGGTGATGCGGCCCAGGCTTTCCGGCGACAGCATCTGCACAGGCGGCGCGATGGCCAGGACCGCGCGCAAACCCGGAAGGGCCGCGCCTTCCGACGCGCGGGCGGCCGCCTGGTCCAGCCCCAGCATATGGATGCCGGCGCGCTGGGTGACATGGGGCGCATCCGGCGTTTCCGGGGCGGTGTCGCAGACTTGGTCCGCCGGCTTGCCCGCGCAGAAATCATCGAAATGTCCGGGATCGATGACGGCGCCGCCCAGGGCCAGCGCCGTCATGCCGCCCATGGAAAAGCCGGCCGCGCCGACATGCCCCAGGTCGAGGTGCGGGCCCAGCGCCGGATCCGTCGCCATGGCGCGCGCGGCGGCGATCAGGTCGCGCGGCCGCTCCCACCAGGCGGTTCCACCCACCGGGGTGCGATCCAGCGCGTTGTTGCCGGGATGGCTGACCCCGACGACGACGAAGCCGCGCGCCGCCAATCCACCACCCAGCCAGGACAAATCCTCGGCACTGCCACCGAAGCCGGGGGACAGCAGGACGACCGGATGCGCCCCGTGTGCCGGCTCCGCATCGATGGCGGCCGGCCCGCCCACCAGCAACGCCTGGCCAGGCGGACCGACGTCCACCTCCTCCTGCGCCGTTCCCCCCACCGCCGGATACCAGATCGTGAGATCCAGCAATGGCCGATGATCGCTACGCCGTGCCGCCGCGCTGGCAAGCGGTACCTCGCGATAGGTCAGCCCTACGGGGGCGGCCTCCGCGGCGGGCACAGCGGCCCACAGGAAGGTGGCCCACAGGAGAGTGGCCGGGCCCATGCGTTTCAGGATCAATTTTACCATAACCGTCGCAAGGTTCATAACTGAGTGAATCACTGATACACTCATGATACCGCCTGGACAAGCCTTTGGCACGGTCCTCCTGCCGTTCGGCTGCTTTCCACTGACGTCATAGAGGCTTGGCGATGTTCATGAAGGACGCCCAAGGAACCGTCGGCTATTCTCCCCCGCCGCCGACATAATCCGCTCCTGCTCGCCAGGGGGTGGACATGGGCTGGCTGGGGACGGAGGGTGAGAGATGCGCAGATCGAGCCGGCTGGGACTACGCCCGCTCCGTGAGATCGCCGAGGCGGGGTTGCAGTGTTTCACCCAACGCGGCTTTCGCCTGACCCAGATGTCGGATATCGGGGCGGAACTGGGCATGTCGCCCTCCGCCGCCTACCGCTATGTCGAGAGCAAGGAAGCCCTGTTTCATATCGCGGCGCTGCACGCCGCTGGCATATCGCTGGACGATCTGCCCCTGCCGGTGGCGGTGGACGATCTCGCGGAAACCGTCCTGTCGATCGAGGCCATCGTCCGTTCCTGGCCGCGTTGGCCGGCGCTGCGGGCCGCCCTGGACCATCCCTCGCCGCTATCCCAGCTTGAGAACGAGGCGGCGGGCATCGCGACCGAGCTATACGATTTCCTGGCCGCCGCCTGGCGCCTGATCGTCCTCTTCGACCGCACCGCCAACGACATCCCCAGCCTGAAAACGGCCTTTACCCAACAGTACCGCGCACCCTATCTCGCCGATATCGTCACCTGGTTCGCCCACCGATATGCAGGTGACGGACCGGTGGAAGCCTTCGCTCGTTCCGGTATCGAAGCGATCAGCTGGCTGGCCATGCGGCGGCGAACGGACCCGGCGGCGGCGGCCATCACCGGGGAAGAGGCGCGGCGCGCGGCCTCGCACTGCCTGTACGCGCTGCTTCAGGCCCCACAGCAGCGGCCATAGACGTGAGGGTCGAGCGGGTGGCCCTGCCTCCGCTCAACTTATAGATGGCGTTGAAAGAGTTGAGTTCAAGAATTGCCTGATCGCCCTGCCGGTTCATAAAGTCCCGCCCTCCGAAACAAGGAGGCTGGGCAGATGGATAAAGGCACGCGACAGGATCATGCGGTGGTCATCGCCGGTGGCGGCCCCACGGGGCTGATGCTGGCCGCCGAGTTGGCCCTGGCGGGCGTCGACGCGATCGTCGTCGAACGCCGCCCCAATCAGGATCTGGCGGGGATGCGGGCCGGCGGCCTGCACATCCGCACCATCGAGGTGCTGGACCAGCGCGGCATCGCCGACCGTTTCCTGGCGCTGGGGCAAACCCATCCGGTGGGCCATTTCCATGGCCCCACCCTGGATTTCAGCGACCTCCCCACCCGGCATCGGTATTTCCTGGCCCTGTCGCAGAATCACATCGAGCGCTTGCTGGCCGACTGGGCCGGTGAACTCGGCGTGACCATCCTGCGGGGGTGTGAGGTCACGGGCTTCACCCAGGACGAGGAAGGTGTTGACATCGCGTTGTCCAGTGGCAGGCGGCTGCGCGCCGGGTATCTCGTCGGCTGCGACGGCGGGCGCAGCCTCGTCCGCAAAGAGGCGGGTATCGACTTCCCCGGCTGGGACGCGACCAAAAGCTGGCTGATCGCCGAGGCCGAATGGAGGGAAGAGCCCGAATGGGGCTTTCGCGCCGACGCCACCGGCACCCATGGGATGGGCAAAATGGATGATGCCGGCCGTGTCCGCATCGTGCTGACCGAGCGGGAGCTCAAGTCCGGCGGCCCCCCCACGCTCAGTGAGGTGCGGCAGGCGCTGATCGCCATTTATGGCACCGATTACGGCATTCACAGCCCGACCTGGATTTCCCGGTTCACCGACATGGCGCGGCAGGCCGCCGCCTACCGCGACCGGCGGGTATTGCTGGCCGGCGATGCGGCGCATGTCCATCCCCCGATGGGCGGCCAGGGCTTGAACATCGGGGTGCAGGACGCCGTTAACCTGGGCTGGAAACTAGCCCAAGTGGTCAAGGGGACGGCACCTGCCGCCCTGCTGGACACGTATCACCGCGAACGGCACCCGGTGGCGGCACGGGTGCTGCTCATCACCATGGCCACCGTGGCGCTGCAGCGCCAGGACGACCGCTCCAAGGCCCTGGGCCAGCTCATCTCGGAATTCATGGCCATGGACGCCCCGCGCCAGCACGTCGCCGCGCAGATATCGGGCTTGGCCGTTCGTTATGACCTGGGCGACGGCCATCCGCTGCTGGGGCACCGCATGCCCGACCTTGACCTGATCACGGCCGATGGCCCCCGCCGGCTCTATACCTACCTGCACCGGGCGCGGCCGGTGTTCCTCACCCTCGGGCCGGGCGCTGGCATCGACCTCACTCCCTGGGGCGGACGGCTCCAGAGGGTTGACGCCAGCTATGACGGGCCGTGGGAACTGCCCGCGTTTGGCCCCGTCCCCGCTCCGGCCAGCGTGCTGATCCGCCCCGATGGCTACGTGGCCTGGGTGGGGCAACCGGATGACCAGGATCTGGAGGAGGCGCTGACCGCCTGGTTCGGACCGCCCGGGTCTTGAACCCTGCCCCGCCGGCACGGAAGCCATGGCGAGAAAGCCCTCGCCGGCTAGGGGGGCGGCACGATATCAAAGCGCCATGGATAAGCGTGAAGACTTTGATATCTACGTGGTGACCACACCCGGCCTGGAATCCGCGCTGTGCGCGGAGATGATGGCGGCCGGCTTCACCGACCCGCAGCCCGGCAAGGGTGGTGTCAACACCCGGGGCGGCTGGACGGAGATCTGGCGCGCCAACCTGGAGCTGCGCGGCGCCACCCGCGTGCTGGTGCGCATCGGCTCCTTCCGCGCCTTGCACCTGGCGCAGTTGGACAAGCGCGCCCGCCGCTTCCCCTGGGCGACTTTCCTGCGGCCCGACGTGCCGGTGAAGGTGGAGGCCAGCTGCACCAAGTCCCGCATCTACCACGCCGGCGCCGCAGCGGAGCGCATCACCCGCGCCCTGTCGGAAGAGTTGGGCGCCCCCATCGCGGACGATGCCGAGATCGTCATCAAGGCCCGCATCGATGACGACCTCTGCACCTTCAGCATCGACACATCGGGCGAGTCATTGCACAAGCGCGGCCATAAGGAGGCGGTGAACAAGGCCCCCATGCGGGAAACCATGGCCGCCCTGTTCCTGCGCCAGTGCGGCTATGACGGCCATGAGCCCGTGGTCGATCCCATGTGCGGCTCGGGCACCTTCGTGATCGAGGCGGCGGAGATCGCCGCCGGCCTCAAGCCTGGTCGTTCCCGATCCTTCGCCTTCGAGAGGCTGGCCGGCTTCGACGCCGCCGCCTGGGATGCGCTGAAAGCCTCCGCAACCCTTACCGCACCAACCATGCGCTTCCATGGCAGCGACCGTGACGCCGGCGCCGTGAAGATGAGCCAGGACAACGCGATGCGGGCCGGCGTGGCGGACTGGACCGACTTCCGGCGCCAAGCCATCAGCGACCTGACCCCGCCCGACGGCCCGGCCGGCCTGGTCATCGTAAACCCGCCCTATGGCGGGCGCATCGGCGACACCAAGCAGCTCTATGCCCTGTATGGCAGCCTGGGCAGGGTGCTGCGCGAGCGCTTCCACGGCTGGCGCGTCGGCATCATCACCAATGAACCGGCCCTGGCCAAAGTGACCGACCTCTCCTTCCTGCCCACCGGCGCACCAGTGCTGCATGGCGGCATCAAGGTGATCCTATATCGGACGGCACCTCTAGCCTGAGCGCCGCCGGCCGGTTTCCCGGCCGGACCGCGGCCCCAAAAGCAAAACCCCCGCCGGCGTTATGCGGGCGGGGGTTTGTGTTTGGTTGCGGGGGCAGGATTTGAACCTGCGGCCTTCAGGTTATGAGCCTGACGAGCTACCGGGCTGCTCCACCCCGC
>NZ_VITO01000029.1:0-82491 GCF_007828025.1 Nitrospirillum bahiense | reverse complement strand
ACCGCCCTCACACGGCCTCGTCCCCTTCGTCTAGAGGCCTAGGACACCGCCCTCTCACGGCGGTAACAGGGGTTCGAATCCCCTAGGGGACGCCACCCCCGCTTAGCGGGTGAGTGATTTCAAGGCTTTACGGACCGAAAAGGTCCCACTCCTTCTAACCTCGGATTTTGGTGGGACGTTTTTGTTCGAAAGGTGTTCTTCGAACAGGGCCATCGCATGTCCGGCCAAGACCCGCTGGCGGGCTGCCCTGGTATAGGGGCGTAGCTGGTTCAGGTCACGGTGTCCGCTGATCGCCGCCATCTCCAGTTCCGACGCTCCCAGCTCCGCCAGGCGGGTCAGTGCGGCCTTGCGCAGACCGTGGGCGCTGCAATGGATCAGCCCCGCCTTGTTGCACCATTCACGGAAGCGGATGCCAAAGCCGGCCGGCGAAAAGGGGCGGCCATAGGCGGTGGTCAGGAAAGCCAGGTGGCCGCCGGGCATGGCGTCCAGCGCCTCTTGCAGGGCGGAGATAATGGGGATCTGCACCGTCACCGGATTACGGCGCGCGTTCTTCGCCTGGGTGATGACGATATGGCCATCCCGGATGTGCTGCGGCCCCATGCGGATGACGTCCGACCGGCGCTGCCCGGTGTATAGTAGAAGGGCCAGGGCCAGGCGCGGCATGGTCCCGAGAGGGTGCACCAGCTCAAACGCCTCCACCTCTTTCATCGTCCATGTATGATGCCCCTCCCCACCCGTCGTCAGCTTCTTGACGCCCGCGGCCGGGTTGCTGGGTAGCAAGCCGCCTTCCACCGCCGCGCTGAACATATGGCGCAGCGTCTTCACCAGGTTGTTCGCCGCGTCGGGCGTTTCGGCCTTATCGTCCCGGATTTTGACGATGTGTATCGTCTCTATGGTTCGGGCGGACCGATGGCCATGGGCAATGCATAGGGCGTCCAGCTCGCGGCGGCGCACGGCGCGCGTGCTGGGGGCCAGGCCCTGGAACATGCCGCTGGCATAGTAGAATTCGCAAAGGGCCTGGAATGAGCCCGGGCGCGTGTCGCGGCGCACGGGGGGTGCCGGCTTCTTCGCGGGGGTAACGGCCGGCGCGCCCTTTATATATGGCACCCCGTTGATCGCCGCCTGATACTCCGCCATGAATTCAGGCGTGCCGGGCGTCTCCATCAAGCGAACCTTGGGATTTGGCCGCCGCCGGACGTAGAGCCGGACATTGCCATGGCGGTCCGTGTCCTCGATCACCCATTTCAGGGTGATGCGGCCGGTGCCATCGCGTAGTCGGAATTCCACCATTCGTCCGGCGCTTTCAGGGGAGGCCTAGGGCCTTGCCCCAATCGTCATCGTCATTGGCGGCGGCCGTGCCCCCATCGCATTGAGGCAGCATGTCGAAGGCCTGGTCAAGGGCACGGATGTCCCAACGTGCCGCTGCCCCGTAAGCCTTCTTCGGCTTCGGCATCGTGCCTTTGGCTACCATCTTGTCAAACGTGGTCGCGCCCACGCCCACATAGGCGGCGGCCTGCATCCGGCTGAGGCCGCGTGGGCAGACGCCGGACGGCAGAGCGTCGCGGGTTCTCATACCACCCGCCCTCCACGAACGGCGTTCGCGGCTGTTTTCACTGCAGCCCCTAAGCCGGGCTGGCGGATGTCCGCAGCCGTCACCATCGCGTGGCAGACCAATTTGGCGAAGTTGGCGCCAGCAAGCAGTATGTCGCTTCCTGATGTGTCTTCTCCCCGGGCGCCGTTAACGCCATGTGTCGCGGCGACCAGTGTTGCACCGCAAGTGGTGGCCAGCACGATCTTAAGCTCATCAATGCTGAGATCGTGCTCTGCGACGGCGCTGTTTATCGCGGCCTGGACCAGATCGCGCGCGCTGACAATGCGGGCGTCAAGGTTGCTCATCGCCATCATCCCTTCCTTTGGGTGGTTGGGTGTACCCCGGCCGGCCGCCCTCGCCCCGGATCGTAGGCAGTTCGAGGCCTCGTGCCAGATCAGGCGCCTTAACCCCCAGCATGCGGCGGTTGCGGATGATGGCGGCCTTGGCCTCCGGGCTGAGATAGCTGCGTCTCATTCCGCCGCCCTCCCCGCCATCTGTGCCGCGACGCTGATCGGCAGTGGCTTGTCCGTCACCGCCCACGGCTGGGTCCAGTCCGGCATGGGCGGGCGGTGCAGGATGCGGATGGCGCGGGCGTGGCCCATGCCCCGGCTGATCCAGCCTCGTTCCTCCAACCGGCATAGGATGGCGTGCACGTTGCTGCGCGACGCCAGCTCCAGTTCATCCGCCATTTCTTGCATGCTGGGAATGGTGCCGCTGGCGTCCATGCATTCCGTCAACATGCGCATAACCGCCAGCTGACGCTTCGTCAGGGCCGCCGGCACCGACGGCATGGCCAGGGACAGCATGACATAGCCGGGGCTGAGCCAAGGGCCGCCGGCCAGGATATGGGTGACCTGGCGGACCAGGCGACGGCCGGTGGGGGTGCCGTCCAGCGTCTCATGTAAGCGCAGCTGGTCGCCCACCTGATAGTTGCGGTCGTTCAGCCGCAGTTCCGCCGTCTTGCGGCCGGCCTCAACCTCGCGGTAGTGGGCGGCCTCGCATTTCAGGTCGTGGATCATGGCCGTCACTCCCCGTCCAGGGCCGCCGCCAGGGCGCGGATGAAGGTGGCGCCCTTGTCGTCCAGATGCACCGCAACGTCTGACACCTCGACGCTGCCGCGCTGGACCTTGTCGCCCAAGGCGTTGATCAGGTGGCCGATGGCGGGGTCGCCCGCCTCTTCCTGGTTCGCGACTTCGGCGGCAATCTCATCCACATTGAGATAGATATCGACAGTCTCCCTGAAGCTCAGGGTAAGGCTGGTGCTCATGGTTCCCTCTCAAATCAGCAGGGGTGGAACGTCTAGGGTCGCGCCGATGGCGACGGGGCGGACCCAGATGGGGGTGTGGCGGATGGGTTGTTGCCGGCCGCTGCGGACCAGCAACAGCAGTTGCCCGAAGACTTCGCCTATGGCTTGGGCGGCCGGTTCGGGGACGGCGTTGCCGATGACTTCGCGCCACCGGCTGTCGCTCGTGCCGTCCAGTTCGAAGGGCTCGCCCGGGTCGACCATACCTTGCAGGGCCGCCAGCTCCAGGGTCGTAAAGGGCCTGTGCCAGGTACCATCCATCGCGCGGATGACGCAGACAAGGCGGTCCTTCGGGTCCGGCAAGCGGTCGATTGGGGCTTCGCTTTGCGCGTCGCGCGGATCAGCGACTGACCACGCGCCGTTGTTGTTCTTGGCGTAGGCGGGGATAGCCCGTGTCTGGCCGTCCCAATGGGTAACGCCGTACTGTCCGCCGGTGGCGTAATGCTCCTTGCCGCCCCGGAAGGCCTGGGGCATCACATCGGCCACAGCGAAGGCGCCATGGCCGGTGGTGCTGGCGCCTATCACCGTGCCGGCGCTACCATCGCGCGCCACCACCGCGTACTTGCCGCCGCCACCGTGGGCGGTGTGCGCCTTGGGGTCCGCCACGCACAGGCCGCCGCTGGCCACCTGGACGGCGCAGGACACGGTGGGCGCACTGCTGTCCGCCTCTACCACCCGGTACTTGTTGGTGTGGGCATCGGCGGACCAATTGGCGCAGCGCGGGTCCGCCACGCTGTGGGCCCCCTGCCCCGGAATGCTTTGTGCGGACACCGTGCCGGTTTGGCCTTCCCAACGGCGCACACCGTATTGCTGGTACTGCGCGCCCTCGAAGTGCGGATCCGCGACGCAGAGGCCGCCGCCCGATGGCCGTTCAGCGGCGCTGATGGTCGGGCTGGCCTCGCCCTCGGCCAACACGCGATACACGTTCTTGAACGGCGCCTTGCCCTCGCGGGTGCGGACATCGGCAACGGCATAGGCGCCCTTGCTGGGGCGGGCGTCGCCGCTGATGGTGCCCGTCTGTCCGTCCCAACCGTTGACCCCGAGATGGCCGGTACCCTCACGCATCGTGGCGACATGGGGGTTGCCGATGGCGTGTGCCTGCGCGCCATGGATGGGCAGGATGCGGAAATCCCGCAACACGCCGTCCTCCACCGCCAGCCTGTTCAGGCTGCGCCAATCCTTGCCGGCTTCGACAAATGCCAGGCGAACCCAAGTGATCCATTGCAGGGCCGGCACCCGGTGCCCCAGCCCCATGGACAGGTCGCCCGGCGGCGGCAAGGGTTCCAACACCTGCCCCACGGTCGATAACGGCTTCTTCACCGGCTCGTACAGAAACGCCGGCACCTTGGCGCGGTTGCGCGCCACCAGCAGGAAGCGCGGGCGGCGCTGTGCCAGGCCGCCAAGCTGTCCACAGCAATGGCTGGTCTCGGCGGCGGCATAGCCGTCCTGGTCCAGCCTGGCCATGATGCGGTCGATCATCGGGCGCCCCCGGATGGAGATGCGAACGACGTTCTCGAACAGGATGAACTCGGGCGCATCCGCCCCGGGCCAGGCCTCGCCCACTAGGCGCAGGCAGTTTTCCGCAAGCCTGTTCAGGGCCTGGTACTTGGGCGTCGCCGCCTTGCTCTCCGCCAGCAAGGGCGAGGCGCCCTTGCACGGCGCGGTGATGAAGACGATGTTGGGGCAGCGATAGCCGGCGGCCCTGCGCAGGTCATCCGCCGTCGCTTCCCGCCAGCCCGGCGGCGGTTCATGCCCGTGAAACGCCACATAGTCTTCGCGGCGAAACATGTCCAGCACCGTGCCTTGAACCCCGGTGCGACGGGTGAAATCGCGGATGCAGGCGGGGTCGTTGTCCACCCCGCCAAGGGTCACGATCCTGCCGCGCGCCATACCGACGCGGATATTGGCCTTGGCCATACCGCGCGCACCGGCCCCGCCGCCACAGCAGATGTGAAAGCTGGTGATCGTGTCGTCGAAGGGGGTGAGTAGCATGCTCATTCGGCGATCTTCTCAGTTCGGCTTGTCATTGGGCTTCAGGAAGGCCAGCGGGTCGGCTTGGCGGCGGACGGTGGCTAGAGGCGCCTTGTTGGTCGCGATCATGACCTTGACCAAAAGCGCCGCCGTCTTCTGGATCGGGCGGTCCGGAGCGAAGCGGATAGCCCATTCGATCAAGCACCCGACATGGAGGCAGGCAAAGGTGTGGGCCGTCTGCATCGCCTCATCCGGGGTCATCTGTTCCGGGTCGCCATAGACGGAAAAGAAGGCGTCCCTCATGCGCTGTGCCGCCAAGTTGGCCTTGGCATCATCCGTGATGGTGTCAGGGGCGTTGCCCATCACTTCCCCCTTTTCTTGTCGGTGGTCTTCGCCTCGATCTCATCCGCGACCTGGATCAGATCTTCCGCCAGTAGGCGAGCGTGTTCCGGCAGATAGGCCCTTGCCGACACGGTTCCGTTTTCACTGCGGTGGGTGACAACGACATAGCCATCCATCGCATCAACCAGGCTGTGGCCTGGCAGAGGTAGTTGCTGTGTCGCCATCACTTCCCCCCGTTCAGCACGGCGTCCGCCTTCGCGGCTTCCTCCGTCATGGCGGCAGCGATGTCGGGGTAGGCGCCGAAGCGGAATTCCGCCGGGATCGTGCGAACGTCGTTCGCGTCAACGAAATCGGCTATCGCCGTGCGCAACTGCGGCGCATCCCACCGCTTCAGGTCCGCCACCGGGACGGGGCTGGTGAAGCGGTGGTGGCGCCCGGCCTCCGCCATGCCGATGGTGATGGCGAGGCGGCGCAGGCGGTGAAGGTCCAGCAGGGCCAGATAGTCGGCGTCGATCTGCCAATGGCTGGCCATGTTGCCCATGTCCGCCGCCCAGGCCGCGACAATAGCCGGGCTGTCGCCCCCGGCCACGTTGCCGCCGGCATAGGCGCGGGCGGCGACCAGGCAGACGAACAGGACGCGCAGGTCCCCGTCCGGCAGGGCCAGCAGGGCGCGGACCAGGTCCGCCGTTCCGTCTGGCCTGGGGGACGCGCGGCCGTCCTCCGTCTCCGCCCGAATGGGCATGAGGGCCGCCGCCAGGTCGGACCGTTGCGTGCGCAGCTGGTCCAGGCTCATGGCCAGGTGGGGGTGGACGGCGCGGCGCGCGCCCGGGGTGCCGCTGCGCAACAGGATGCCGGGGTCGCTGTCCAGCATGCCGACGCAGGCCAACACCATGGCCATGCGGGCGTGGCCGTAGACGGTCATCTGCACGGCCTGGGTTTTCACCCGGTCCACATAGGCGCGCAGCTGCGGCGACATGAGCGATGGGCCCGGCATGGCGGACGGCGCCTCCACCATGCGGACATCGCCGCGCGGGATGGTGGGGGCGAAGCGGTCATAGATGGCATTCCCTGCCGCCAGGTCGGCGGCAGTGCCACCCAGCGGACGACTGGCTTCCATCGTTTCAGCCCGCTGTGCCTCGGGCGCGGACGTGGGCGGCGGCCCCAGCGTGTCCAGCAAGCCGCGGGGTTCCGCCGCCTTCGGCGCATGCCACACGTCGTATTCCGTGATGCGGTCGCGCAGTTCCACGGCCGTGGCATAACCGTCGCCGCCCATTTCGATCTGCCGTGCGTGATGGTCCTGCTGATCCGCCGGCAGGCGCATCAGCTCACGCGCCATCTCGGGGTTCACCTGGCCCCTGAAGAACAGTTCCTTGACGCTGTCGCTCAGGTCGCGGGCCATCTGCATGCGCAGTTGCACCCACCGGCGGGTCTTGCCGAACATCTCCGCCAGTTGGTCCAGGCTGGTGCCGCTGCGCTCCATGGCGATGAAGGCGTCGCCTTCTTCCAGCGGGTGCATGTCACGGCGGGCGACGTTCTCCGCCGTGGCGATGGCCAGCACGGCGCGGTCGTCCGCGTTCACCACCTTGACGGGGACAAGGAAGCCCTCGTCCTGCATCTCCCGTTCCACCAGGAACTGGAGGGCGCGCAGGCGCCTGCCGCCCACGAACACCTCATAGAAGCCGACACTGTCGGGGTGCTGGCGCGCCGTCAGGTTCTGCAACACGCCTTCGGCCATGATGCTGGACGCCAGTTCCTCAATCGCATCCTGGTCGAAGCGCTTGCGAGGGTTCAACGGGCTGGCCACCAGCTTGGATATCGGCACCATCCGCACGCCGCTTTCCGGCTCATCGGCCCCCGTCGCCCCCGGGCGGTCCAGGTCCGCATCCCCGGTCAGGTACCCAAGCGTGACGCCCAACACCGGGGCCAACTTGCGCAGGGTGTCCAGCTCCAGGTCCTGCCGTTTGCCGTTCAGCAGGCGGCTGAGTTCAGAGTGCGAGCTGAGCCCGGCATCACGGGCCAGGCCGCGCACGCTGGCGTTCGGGAGTGCGGCCATCGCGGCGGCGACGCGCTGCCCCAGCGGGGATAGTTCGCTGGTCATGCGGCTTCTCCGCAGGCGGCGGCGATGGCTTGCTGTTCAAGCCCCAAGGCGTTGGGGAAGCCGCGCCCACGGGCGGCGACACCGACATGCCAGGCCGCAGCGACGCGCAGCCGAGGGGTGGTTGCGGCCCCGGCGACGGACAACAGGCCGTCGAAGCCGCGCACAGCCAGCGGGAACCACGGGTTCCGCGACGCCAGCTGCGCGTGTTCCCAATAGAAGCGGGTTTGGATTTCAAGGCGGGTCATCAAGCCCTCCGGTGGTCGGAAAAGACCCCCGGGGCGCGACGCCCCGGGGGAAGCCCGGGCCATCCCGGGGCCGGTGGGTTGGGAAACGCCGGCCCGTTACGAATTACATATTGTAATTTCCGGCGCAACTGGAAAATTACATTTTGTCATAGATCGCGAACGGCGTTCGCCGTTAGGTGAGGATACCCAGGCCGAACTTGCCATTCCGCACATGGTGCACTGCCAATTGGCCGACCATCATGGCGATATGAAACTGAAGCGCCCGGAAAACCGCATCCGTGAAGTCCGTCAAGCACTTGGGATATCCCAAGAGGTGCTGGGGGAGCGTCTGGGGACTGATGGTTCCCAGATACACAAGCTTGAAAACGGCAAGCTCCGCCTCACCCTGGACTGGATGGTGAAGATAGCCGAAGCTTTGGGCTGTGACCTGGCTGATCTACTTCCTGTAATGCCCAATACCAAGGCCCACGCCCGAGCGGATCTGCTGCGCCGCATTGATCTGCTACGCCACCTGGTGGAGGCAGAGCAATTCGCCACGGCTTTCCAGTCGGGCGAAGTGATGATGCGTAACCTTTCGGCTGCTGCATCGAAATTTCCGGACGTCAAAGAATAGGTGGGCCGCAGGCGCTACGCTTCGCGCCCTGCCAAATTGGCAAGTCCGCATACTATAGTATGTATATGTATACGAGATTAACCGACGCCTGTACACGCAAGCCGCGAAATTGGGCTTGAGGCAAATTCGCACATGCCATAATGTCGCATAAGACCACTCTGGCAGGGTGGTCCACGCGTTCCCGCGCGCTTTCCAGGCCAGCCCTGTGGGGCTGGTCGACCAATGGCCGCACACCAGTCGCCCTGCCAGGGCGGCAATGGCAGTATATTGGCTACGGGAGCGCGTATTTAAGATGATTGTTGGTATAGATGCGTTGGGCGTTTTGGTTGGCGAGACTTTAACCAAATCCATTCTACTATCGGTTGGCGATAAAGTAGCCGAAGTCTGGTTAACGCAAAGCTATACACACGCACTATTTGGAGCGGTTGCGCTCAGAGCATTTACCCCAGATGGGTCCACCTGGCGCATCGGACGCCTTGCGGCGTATGGCGGAGTGATGCAACTGCATTTGGGCAGTGAAGCCAAGCAAGTGAATGGCTACCTGGTGCCGCGCATCGGCAATAAAATCGTCCTACCGTCCGCCTTGTCCATTAGCGGCCAAGAGGCTCTGGAGATCAATTTCCGAGACGATGGACTGACAAATCACGCGGGCGCCCGGTAAATCCTTCGCCTCAATATAGGACCTCAATAGCTTCACCAAATCTAACAGCTTGGTGACGCCGGTAGTTTCGACCAACGGAACCGGTGCATTTACCTTTTCCACTTGAAAGGCGGGGATAGCGCCCTCAGCCAAGTGAGGTGTGGCAGCCTCACCAGAAGGGTTGCTACTTCCGTATAGCAGCCATTCCGGAGTGGTGCCCAAGGCCTTGGCGATGATGGCGAGGCGATGCGGTCGTGGCGCCCTGAAATTGGCGCCCCCTTCCTCATACAAGTTGTAACCGGCCTGGCCAAAGCCTATGGCGTCAGAAAACGCCTTCGCCGTGACATACCCCCGCTCCTTGCGAAGCCGGGTGAGGCGGGTATGAAAATTTTCGTCGGCGTCGGTCATATTACGGATTGTAATTGGTTGTCTCCCCCAGGGAAACCTTAGGAAAACTGCATTTTGTAATTCGCGCTTGACGGGCTAATTACATTTTGTAATACGATGGTCCCCATGACCGTCGCCCGCATCATAGCCGCATGGCCCCACCCCTCCGAATTGGCTGCCGATATCGGCGTCGATGGGGGGCTGATCGCGTCGTTCAAACATCGTGACCGTATCCCGGACATGTATTGGGAAGATCTGGTGGCCGCAGCGCAGCGCCGCGGCTACAGCTGGATCACCCTGGAATACCTGGCCTCGCTTGCGGCGATGAAGCGGCGGGGGAATGCACCCTCAGAACAGCGGGCGTCGTTATGAGCTGGGGGATTGACCATGCCCGCAATGCCCACGGCCGCCGGCATGCCCGGCGGGATGAAGCGTCCCGACTGCCCCCGCGACCCGCTGTGCCTGTTCCTGGCGGCTGTGCCGGCGCGCCCTTCCCCTCCCTCTCTCGAACCGAAAGGAAGCGCCATGCGCGACCTGTTGATGCGCCTGCGCCTGTTCATCGGCCGCCCCATCGTGGCGTTCCTGGAGCCTGCCATGGCGGAGGCCAGATACAGGCAGACAAAGCCATCGGTGGGTATGTGGATGTCGGAGGGTACGCGAGCCGAACTCTGCCAGGCTATCAAGTCCCTGGGGGACAGCATCAGGTCTGGCTCAGGGCGAAGCGGGTAATTATTTGCATCATTTGCGTGTGGTCTCCTACTGTCCCTTCTCGTAGGACGAAGTCCGCTTCTTCCATGCATTGCGTGACATCGGCGGCGGTAACAACGCCCTTCTTGATCAGCATGCGGGTGACGGCGCCTATCAGTGTAACGACGGCAACGTTGTTCAGGCCCGCGACGACACGGACCTTTTCCGTGAAAGCGGCCAACTCCTCCAGGTCGTTGCGTAAATCTGCATCGGGCATAGGTTTCTCCATCGCAGGGTGTGGCGCCCGCGATGGTGAAGGGCATGGCTGGTGGCGTCAAGCCGTCGGCCATGCCGTCCTCAACCCAGCCCGGTATAGGGGATGGCCTCGGCCCGCGACGCCAGACGAACGGCGGCACGACGGAAGGCCAGGGCTTGGAACGGGTCATCCGTCGCTAGCGCGGCGGCGTCCAGCCTTTCGGCGGCCCTGGCCAGCGCGTCACCCTCGGCGCGCAAGCGCCGCATCCACCCCTCTTCACTCCACGCCATCGGTCCCTCCGTTGCTGACGGGGTGATCCTGCCACTTTGGCGCGCATTGCGCCGGAACAATATCCGTTCCGATTTTATCCCCAGGGGGATGGGGCCATGACCAAGTTGCGCGAGCCGCTGAGTTTTGAAGATGCCGTCGAGCTGTGCCTTGGCGTGCTGGGCAAGGGGCCGGTCATGGCGGCGACCAACCGGCAGTATCCGACCGTCAAGGGATGGACGGACGCCGACAAGAACAAGCCCATTCCCGCCATGATGGCCAGCATCCTGGACTGTGCCATGGTGCGCGCCGGTTATGCGCCGCCCTTCCTGGCCGTGATGAACGCGGCGGTGGATAGGGCCAGGCGCGACGCCCACATCATCGCCGCCCCGCATGTGCGCCTGGTCGAATGCCTGACCACGCTGGGCAAGATCAGCCAGGAAATCAGCACCGCCATGCATCCGGACAGCGACGGCGGCGCCACCCTGACCAAGGCGGAGCTGGCCGGCATCCTGCTGGCCATCGATGCCGATGCCGAGGCGCTGGGTCGCCTGCGCCGCGACGTGCTGGCCCTGCAGGCTGGTGCGCCATGACCGCGCCGGACGCCCTGCCCGCTGCTGACAAGGCCCCGCGAACGGCGTTCGCGACGGCCTGCGCCTGGGTGGCGGCCTTATTCCAGCCCGTGACCTGGGGTGGCGCCATCTTCTGCGCCACTGCCGTGGTCGCGCTCTACGTCAGCGCGTTGCTGGTGTTTTCAATTTCAGTGGGGGTGACCCATGGATCGCGACCTTGATCCCATCATCAAAGTGCTGGTGAGCGCGGACCGCTTCATGGCGCAGCCCGGCCGCTTCGCGGCGGAGCTGCGCGACCGGCTGAACGCCCTGCCCGCCGTACTGGAGCCGGCGGACATGCCGCTGGCGGAAGCCGCCCGCGAGGCCTTGGGCGCCATGGTGGATACCGCCCGCGCGACCGAACGGCCCCAGCGCATGGATGAGCTGCGCGACGCCATCACCGCGTTCTGCGCCCGATACCCCAAGCCGGCGGCCACCACGGCCACCCGCCGTGCCCCAGGGGCCCGCCCGCCGCGCGGCGGATCGGGCCGCCGCACCAGCTTCGTCGAGCGGACGCAGGCGCCGGATGGCGACGGCGTGCTTGATACGGCGGTGGATTTCTGACCATGGCCGATGTCTGCCTTAGCGCCGCGCTGGATTATGCCGAGCGGGGGTGGCCAGTGTTTCCGTGTGCCCCCGGCGGCAAGCTGCCGGCACTGGATAACGGAACGGCGGCGGCCACCACGGATCCGGAGCGCATCGCCGCCCTGTGGGCGGAGTTTCCGGGCGCCAACATTGGCATGGCGACCGGCCATGCCAGCGGTCTCGTGGCCTTGGAGGTGCTGGCGGCCGGGGCCGATGGGGGTTTCGCGCTTCCGGAAACCGTGCGCCTGCGCGGCGTCGACGGCACCGACCAACTGCTGTTCATGGTGGGGGAAAATCAGGATATCACCGACAAGCCGGGGCGTGGCTTCGCCGCCCGGGGAGAAGGTCGTTTTCTGCTATTGCCCCCATCCGTAGTGGATGGGGCTGCCTCTACATGGGGTGTGGCTGGGGCGCCTAGTGTCGTTGATGTTGCGCCATTGCCGGATTGGCTGGTGGCGGAGCGGCGCGAGACTGGCCCCCGCCAGGTTCTTTCCCCCGCCTTCCTGGATGAGTTGCGGGGGCGCTTGTCCCTGTCGGGTGTGGTGGCGCGACACGTCAAGCTGTCACGTGCTGGGCATGAGTTCCGGGCGCCCTGCCCGTTCCATCGGGAGAAAACCCCCAGCTTCTACGTCAATGACGAAAAGGGCTTCTTCCACTGCTTCGGCTGTGGCGCCCACGGCGATGCCATCGCCTTCGTCATGCGTGTCGGCAACCAGTCCTTCGTGGACGCTGTGGAGATGCTGGCGGCGGAGGCGGGCCTGGACGTGCCGCGGGCCAGCCAGCCTGATCGTATCAAGTACGCCCGCAAGCAATCACTGTTGGACCTGATGGACCGGGCCGCGCGCTGGTATGAGGGGCAACTGTCGGCGGATTTGGGGCGCGAGGCCTTGGCCTACCTGCAGCGCCGTGGCATCAGCGGCGACATCCTATTCCAATGCCGTATTGGATACGCCCCGCCGGACAGTGCGCCCCTGAAAACGATGCTGATGGGCGCGGGCTATACCGAGGCCGATTTGGAAGCCGTGGGGTTGTGGAAGCGGCCGGACGATGGGCGTCCCGCCTATCCCTTTTTCCGGGATCGGGTGCTGTTCCCTGTTATGGACCGCCAGGGGCGGGTGATTGCGTTCGGCGGGCGCGTTCTGGATGGGGGAAGCGGGCCGAAGTACCTCAATTCCCCCGATAGCCCCTTGTTCCACAAGGGGCGCCTGCTGTACGGCATGAGCCGGGCGCGGCAGGCCGTGGCATCCGGGAAAGCGCTGATCGTCACGGAAGGTTATCTCGACGTCATCAGCTGCGTCATGGCGACCTTTACTGGTGCCGTGGCGCCGTTGGGAACGGCCTTGACCGCACAACAGGTTGAGGCGCTGTGGCGGCTCTACCCCGATGGGGGGCTGCGTCAGCCCATCCTGTGCTTCGACGGCGATGCGGCCGGCCGCAAGGCCGCACATCGCGCGGTGGAGCGCTTGCTGCCTCAGTTATCTCCGGATCACAGCGCGCGCATCGCTTTCATGCCGGATGGCGCGGATCCCGATAGCCTGCTGCGCGGTGACGGTGGCATTCCCGCGTTTCAGGCAGTGCTGGACCAGGCCCGGTCCCTGCCCGATGTGATTTGGGAAATGGAGGCGGAAGGGCGAGACCTGACGCAGGCTGATGCCTTGGCGGGCATGCGGGCCGCCTTGTTGCAGCGGCTGAGTGCCATCCCCGACGCCGGGGTCAGGAAGGCGTATGAGGACGACCTGCTGGGGCGCTTGCCTCGTCCGGCCGCACCGATCCCGGATGAGGTGAACCTGGCGCGGTCACTTTGGGGCCAGGCCGTCGCTCTAGACAGCCCGCGCGCGCCGGACGCGGTTGGCGCATATGTCGGACGGTTCGGCCTGGCAGTGGGGAAGGTGCCCCCGACGCTGCGGGCCACGGTAGCGCCGTATCGCCATCGCCTGGACAAGGGGCGGCGGGTGGTGGAGTTGGGGCCCTGGCCCGCGTTGGTCGCAGCATTGGGAACCGGCACCGTCAACGCCGTGCTGCTGACGTTCATCCAGCGCGACGGCAAGGCGCGGCAAGAAATATGGGACACGGCGGTCACAGGGCAGAAGCTATTCGACAGGCAGCAGATAGGCGATGCCGGCGATAGCGTCATCCGTCTGACCGCCCTGGAACCGGGCCCGCTGACGCTGTGTGTCACACCCGAGTTGGGGCTTTATGCCCTGGCACAGGGGCGTCCATCACCGGTGTGGGCAGTTCGATCGGTACATGCCCTGGGCAAGGCGGTCATTCCGGAAACGGTGACGCACATCCTTGTCTGTCTTTGGGAAGGGGCTGCCCCGCGCAAGGCGGTGGATGTGGCCCTGCGCAACATCGCGACGGGCGGGCGAGTGATCCGCCTGGCCAGCATTCCCCGGCCAGCGGGGGTGATGCCGTGACCGTAGCCCCCCAGCCCGTGCTGCCCCCTCTGTCGCTGGATGATGCGCGGCTGTTGGCCTTTGCCCTGATGGCCACGGATACCAGGCCCTTGGTGGTGCTGGACATCCAGGTCAAGCACTCCCTCGGCATCGTCAGCGCCAAGCCCATGCGGGTGGATGTGCTGCACAACCGCCTGTTCCAACTGGTCGATAGTTGCCCGCTGTGGCGGGCGCGTGGCGTTGCCGCACGGCGGCGCCTGCTGTCCCAGACACAACAATCCTTGCCGGCCAATGCTGGCCTGAAGGTGCGCGCGTGATTGACCTACCTGACGATTTCCTGACACCGGATTTGGCGCGTTTGGTCGTGACCGTGGCGTCACGCGACGTGACGCTGGTGCCGTTGGCGACGGGCAACGCCTACACCATGCATCGAGCCGGGCAGCCCATGGTGTCCCGCTTGGTCCCGACCAGCCAAGTCGATGCGCTATTGGATGCGGGGATGCTGGATCGGGCGGACGATGACGGGGCCATCGGTGCCTTGGCCGGCACCGAAGCGGCGCGGGCGGCGTTGACCGAGGCGGAAGCCGTGCTTGCGGCCGTGGCGGCCGTTCCCCCGGACCGCGATAGCCGCGCAGTGGTTCCATCAGTCGGAGGAACTGCATTCGAGGCGGCGGTGGAGGCGGCGGAGGCCTATGTCCCGCCGCTCGACGGCGGAGATGACGACGATGGTGGGGTTGAGCTGCCTTTCCGTCGAGAGCGGCTGCCCGAAGACTGTCCTGTCCAGCCTTTGGGCAACCGAAACGGGGTGCACTATTACCTGGATGCCCAGTGCCAGTTCAGGGAGCTGCCAGACGAAAAGCATGGCGAAGCCAGCATACGAGGCCTTTTCGCGCCACGGACGCGGTGGCTCTACAACAACTATCCCCGCAAGAACAAGGACGGGGGCGTGACGGGATGGCACGCCAAGATCGTCGCCGAACAGCTGATGGAGGCGAACGCTTTCAAAGGGCTGTGGACACCCCGGGACCATGTGCGTGGCGCAGGCGCTTGGGCGGATGAGGATGGGCGGCTGATCCTGCATCTGGGCAACCTCGTGCTCCGCAATGGCGAGACGCAGCGCCCTGGCGTGATCGATGACATGGTCTATCCGGCGGATGAGCCGTTGCCGGGGCCCTCGGATGAGGATTGGGATGGGGGCATCTCGCCGGCCGCCTACCTCATGAACCTGCTGCGCAAGTGGGAGTTCAAGCGCAAGGCGGCGGACCTGGATGCCATGCTGTTGCTGGGCTGGCTGGTGGCGGCGCCGTTGGGAGGCGCCCTTCGTTTCCGGCCTTGCGTATGGCTGACCGGCGACAAGGGTACGGGCAAGTCCACGCTGCAAGACCTGATCATGGAGCACCTGATGGGCCGGTGGTTGCTGCGCGCAGCGGACGCCACGGCCGCGTCCCTCTACCAGACGAAGGGTCAGACGACCTTGCCGATTGCCCTGGATGAGTTGGAACCGAGGCCGGACAACCCACAGCGCAACAACGGCATCATCGAGCTGGCCAAGATCGCAGCCACCAGCGGCAAGCTGAGACGCGGCGGCCAGGATGGCCAGGCGGCGGAATACCCCATCCGCAGCTGTTTCATGTTCAGCAGCATCCTCATTCCACCCCTGACGTCGCAGGACAAGTCCCGCATGGCGGTGTTGGAACTGGACCCACTGCGCAGCACCGACCCGCCGAAACTGGAACCGAAGCTAATGCGGCGCTTGGGGCGCGCGCTGCTGCGCCTGTCGGTTGAGCGGTGGGGCGCCATCCTGGAAGCCATCGATATATTCCGCGCGGCGCTTGGCAGGGCCGGTCACAGTGGCCGGACCTGTGATGTGTTCGGAACCCTGCTGGGCTGCGTATGGGCGGTGCTGCACGACCGCATGCCCAAGCCGATGGAGATTGCTGCCCTGCTCGACCAGCTGACGGTGGAAGCGCTCGCGGAACAGTCGGGGGATGCGCCGGACCACGAGAATTGCGTCCACCACCTGTTGACGACGATGGCGGATATCTATCGCGGCGGTACGCGCCGCACCATCGGTGAACATGTCTACAGCGCGGCATATGGCGGGCCATCCGATCAGGGGTTCGACCGTTTGGAGGGGCAGCAGGCCCTTGGTCTCTATGGCATGAGGGTGGTCAAGGATGGGCAGGATGGGCGGTTGTACTTGGCCGTCAGCAATTCCCACACCAACCTGGCGGGGCTGTTTGCCGGCACCGTGTGGGCGGCCGGACACTCCGGGGGTGCCGGCGTATGGGTGCAGTCTCTGCGACGTTTCGAGGGTGCGCAACGGTCGCAGCACGGCATCCAGATAGGTGGCAAGGTGCAGCGATGCACGCTGCTGCCGCTGGAGGCCATCGTGCCCAAGGAAGCGTTCTTTGGCGATGGTTGGGAGGCGCACGACTGATGTGTTCGCCATCCACCATAGCGCGCCCTCGCGCTCCCGTTGATGCCGAACGGCGTTCGCGCGCCCACATCGCAGGCGCCCACTTACGCCTCGGTGCGCGCGCCTTACGCCCGCCCTTACGCAAGCCTTGGCGGCCAAGCGGTTGATATGGCTGGACTTTTGATAGTCGCTTACGCGCCTTACGCACTTACGCACCGTCAACTCACGCGCACATGCGCGCGCCCTCGCGCCCTCTTACACATACGCGCATGCACAGAGATAGATCTGCGTAAGGTCCGTAAGGTGAGTAAGGAACTAGAGAATGCCCTTTAGAAATCAATAAGTTAACAGCCTTACGCCCAGCCTTACGGCGCCTGATGGGGTGTAAGGCATCCGATGATGGGGTTGCTGATGACTGAAACCGTGGTGCCCTTCCTGCCTGCCGCTGGCGCGATGCCGGCCCCCGACGCCCTGACGCTGCCCCGGGCCATGGCCATCGCGTTGTGCCAGGGCGGTCAGCTGGTGGCGCTGGTCAAGACGGCGCTGATGATGGACGGCGTGCCCGGTGAGGCGGCGCGGCGCAACGTGCTGGCCCTGCGCGCCACGATGCTGGACCACGCGGCGCACCACCCGATGGATGCCGCCTGGGTTGACCCCGTGGCGGCCCGGTTGCAGGCGCTGCTGGATGGGGAGCTGGTGCGGCGCGCCAATAGCATCCGGTCACAGGCGGCGCGGCGCGACCAGGCGGAGCGGTTGCGGGAAGAGCGCGTGGCGGGGCCGGTGCGTCAAGACCCTTTGCAGCACATGCTGACCAAGGGCAGCCTGTGCGAGGCGGATATCCGCAGCGCCGACGAAATTCGCGCCATCGTGGCGTCGCTCACCGCCCACGGCTGGGCTGGGCATGGCGCCATTGACCCGTCCATCATCAAGGTGGACGGCGGCAAGGGCGGTGGGCACATCCCCGCCGCCGCCATCAGCGGCGCCCACCCCGAGGCAGCCAAGCTGGACCGCTGGTTGCTGGACCCGCTGGTGACGGCAGTGCTGGGGGCGCGGCCGGACGGCGTGGTGGTGACGGCGGCGACGGCCTGCCTGTGGGTGATCGTTCAGGGCGCGGCGTGCTCGACCATCAACGCGGACATCGGGGTGCGAAAGGGCACGGTGGCATCTGCCGTGAGCCGTGCGCTTAAGGCTTACCCTGCGCCGCCGCCGCTGCTGACCCACACGATTTAGGGCCTGCACTGGCCTCGGGGGCAACCTCTTGACAGTCGGGGGCACCTTCAGGCATGGTTCAGGCACAGTTCGAGACAAGCGCCCGGGGGCCGGATAGGCCACTCGGGCGTTGTCGTATCTGGCCCCAGCCATCAGGTGACCCATGCCCCACCCCGACGCCCGCGCCGGTGTGCCCCCGCATGCCGGCACCACCGGCCTGCCCGGCCCCAAAAAAAATGCGCGCGCACGCGAAAATAGTGCATTGACGCACAAGCGCAACCTGTGGTACTATGAAAGCAGAGTGATGATGCTGCGCCCGGGGCCGAAAGGCCGTCCGGGCGTCGTCGTTTCTGGCGCTCGCGTCGCCCTGGGTGCGCCCCAGAGCCGCCGGCCCCGCGCCCTGCCTCGCCTCACCCGCGCGCCCCAGGCCCTCCCCCAGGCCCCAGGCGCCCTCTTCCTGCGCCCCCGCCACCCTACCCCCACCCACCCCGCCACCCCCGGCGGGTCCTCCCCTGACTTTGGGATATACGGGCAACTTGGGCGCTTCAATTCGCGTCAAAGTCGGGGTTTGAAATTGCTTAAAGTCGTTCAAGTCCCTCAATTCGGGGCCGTCTGAGCCCATGGACTTGGCGACCGCCGTGGCCACGGGCGCCGTGGTCGAAAAGGGTGCTTTCGCGGCGATGATAGGCCGCGACCCCAGCGCGATCAGCTACTACATCAGCAAGCGCAAGCTGACGGCCCCCGCCTTGGTCGGTGTGGGCCGGAATTCCCGCGTCAACGTCAGGCTTGCGGTCCAGCAGCTGGGCATGAGCCTGGACCTGGGGCAACAGCTTGCCCAGCAATCGTCCCTTCTGCTGACCCCCGAGGTCCCCGCCCCCCCAATCGTCAGCGAGACGCACCGCGCGGCGGAAGACTTCACCCCGGTCGGGGGTGCGGGTTACCCACCGTCTGAGCAAAGCCTGTTGCTCAGGGCCAGGCGCGAACAGGCGGAGCTGGACGTTGAGCGCAGCAAGACGAAGGCCCGGCAGGATGACGGCACCCTGGTGGTGAAGGCGGATGTGGACCGCTACATGGCCAAGCGGCTTGGCGCCATTGTCTCCCGGCTGGAAGGGTCCCTCCCGCAGTTGGCATCGCAGTTGGCGTCCCATCTTCAGGGCAGTTCGCGGGAAATCACGGTGCTGCTGCGCGACTGGCTGCGGGACCAGCGCAAGGCCATTGCCGATGAGGCGCGTGACCAGGCGGCGTCCCGTCCCGACGCGGTGAGCTTGGCTGATGGCCTGGCGGTCCTGGACGGGGAAGCCTGATGTCCTACACCCGGCCGATTTACGATGCTGAGCGCGCGGTAGATGAGTGCATCTCGGCAGCCTTCGCCCCACCGCCCAAGCCGGATCATCTGCAATGGGCAATCGACAACGTCGAATTCGGTACGGAAAGCCCCTTCCAGGGGGCATTCGATCCCAGCAGGTTTCCCCTGTTTCGCCACATCCTGGCCCCGCTGAACCCTGATGATCCCGCCCGCGTCGTGGTGGTGATGAAGTCGGCACAGTTGGGGGGCACCGTCCTGGCGCAGATCTTCACCGGCAGCATGCTGGACCAGGCGCCTTGTTCGTTCCTGTACGTGCACCCGACCATCGACAACGCCAAGAAATGGGCCAAGACCAAGTGGCGGCCTTTCCTGAAGCACAAGCGGATGGAGCGCTTCGCCAAGCTGCTGGTGGCGGAACGGTCCAAGGATGGTCACAACAGCACGCTGTTTCAGGAACGGGTGGATGGCCGTGGCAACCTGGTGGTGGCGGGGGCGGCCTCCCCGTCCTCCCTGTCCATGATCTCCATTGGCGCCCAAGTCCAGGATGACTTGGACAAGTGGGAAAACAGCCGGGAGGCCGGCGACCCTGAAGCCATGGCGGACAGCCGGTCCAAGGCGTTCGACTGGGCCAAGATCCTGAAGATCAGCACGCCCCTGCTGAAACACTCCAGCCGCATCGCGGCCGCCTTCGCCAAGTCGACGCAGACGCACTTCCACGTTCCCTGCCCTCACTGCGGACACCTCCAGCCCCTGGAGTGGTCCAACATGCTGGCATGTCTGGACGAAGAGCATCCGGAACGCGCCCACTTCACGTGCACGGGTGAAGGATGCGGCTGCGCCATCGAGGAACACCACCGGCTGTGGATGGTGCAGCGGGCCGTGCCCGTGGATTACAACCCCGGCGCATACGCCAAGGGCTTCTACATCTGGACCGCGTATTCTGAGCTGGAAAGCTGGGAGAGCATCGCCCGCGCTTGGTTGGCGGCGAAGGGCGACCCGGCCAAGGAACAGGTGTTCCTGAACGACACGGTGGGCCTGCCCTATGACAGCAAGGGTGAGGCCCCGCCCTGGGAAGCGCTGCGCGACCGTGGCGAGAATTCCGCCTGGGAACGCGGCATCGTCCCGCCCGGTGCCTTGATCCTCTGCATCGGTATCGACTGCCAGGGCGACCGCCTGGAATGGACGCTGTGGGGCTTCGGCCGCGACCGGCGGCGGTGGGCCATCGACCGGGGCGTGATCGATGGAAACATCACCGACGCTGCCGCCCGCGCCGCCGCAGCGGACCTGGTGCGTCAGAAGTGGGCATCGCACAACGGCATCGAGCGGGAAGTGGACATGACGGCCATCGATGGCAGCGGTCATTGGTCTACCGAGGTGTTGAGTTGGGCCAAGGGCAACCCTCGCGCCATGGTGGTGCGCGGCAGCCGGTTTGAGAGTGCGCCGCCCTTGGTCCAGCGCGCCACGGACGAGATCAACAGCAAGGGCAAGAAGCTGCGCGCCGGCATCCGCTGGTGGTGGGTGGGTGTCAGCCGCCTGAAGGGCATCCTGTATGAGCTGTTGGCCAAGGAAGACGCTGCCGCCCGTGGCCACATCGCCTTCGCCCAAGGCCTGGGGGATGGCTTCTACCAGCAGCTGACGGGTGAGCGGCGCAAGGAAGTGAAGCGCAACGGCGTCCGCCAGTTCGTCTGGGAGCCCGAAGGCGGACAGCGCGTCGAAATGCTGGACTGCGCCATCTATGCCGAAGCCGCCGCCATCAAGGTGGGTTTCTACCGCAACAGCGACCAGGCGTGGGACCTGTTGGAGGGGCGCCTCGATGGTCCTACCGACAAGGCGCAGGGCAGCCTGTTCGACAGTCTGGCCACCCGCATCAGCGCGGCGGTCGATGCCGCCCCAGCGTCAAACAAGCCGGCCGCGAACGCCGTTCGCGGCGCCCTGGAAAGCAAGAGCCCCACCGCCACCCGCTTCGCCCTGCACATGGCGATGGGTATGGGCGGCAGAAAGGATCGCTGATGGCCCTCGATACGAGCAAGCTGGATGCCTTGGTCGCCGCCTACACCAGCGGCGCCCTGCGGGTGGAGACGGACGGCACCAGCATCACCTACCGGTCCACTGCTGAACTGGCATCCGCCATCCGCATCACCGCCAAGGCGCTGGGGGTGCCCAATCCCCTGGGCAGTGCCAAGCCCGTCCGAACCGTCGCCCTCATCGGCCGCAAGGGGTACTGACCGATGGCCTTCCCCTTCGTGGATCGCATTCGCGGTGCGGCCATCGGCTGGTCCGTGGCGGCGAACCGCAACCAGTCCCGTTTTCGTGGGGCCGCCATCGGCTATCGCGCGGCGGGGGAGCGTGCCCAGGCCCGCGTGAGCCTGGAAGCGGGCCAGCGTGGGCGCCGCCTTTCCACCTTCCTGCCGTCCCGCCAGCATGTGAACACCCTGATCGCCACCAGCGGCGACACGGTGCTGGGGCGCGCCCGCTACCTGGCCCGCAACAACGCGTATGCCCGTGCCGGCGTGCGGGGGTGGGCAAACTCCGCCGTCGGCGACGGTATCCAGCCGTCATCGCTGATCGCGGACGATGCCCAGCGCACGGCGGTGATGGAGCTGTTCAAGGAATGGCTCACCGAGGCGGATAGCGAGGGCATTAGCGATTTCTATGGCCTGCAACGCCGCGTCGCCCAAGATGGCTTCATCGCGGGGGAGATGTTCATCCGTCGCCGCCCACGCCTGCTGTCCGATGGGCTCAGCGTCCCGTTGCAGCTGCAGCTGCTGCCCTCGGAGATGTGCCCGCTGAACTGGACGATGCCGTATAACGGCAACTACATCCGCCAGGGCATCGAATTCAACGCCATCGGCCAGCGGGTGGCCTATTGGTTCTATCGCACCCACCCGGGCGACGTGACGGAACCGCCATCCAACGCCGATCTGCTCACGCGCGTTCCCGCCAGCGAAATCATCCATGTGGTCGACCCCATGGAAGGGGGGCAGCTGCGCGGCCTGTCCAGCCTGGCCAGCGTCATTCCCAAGCTGTGGCTGCTCGACAGCTATGATGACGCGGAACTGGAGCGCAAGCGCGTCGCCGCCATGTTCTCAGTCTTCCTGGAAATGGAGGATCCGGACGGCAGCCTGGATGATGTGATCAAGGTCGCCATCGAGCGGGATGGCCTGCCCACATCGGATATCGAGCCCGGCATGCTGCGGTCCCTGCTGCCCGGACAGAAGCCTTGGGTGGCGAACCCCGCCGATGTGGGCGGCAATTACGAGGCATTCCAGTACCGCAACCTGCTGTCCACCGCCATCGGCATGGGCATCCCGTATTTCATCCTGACCGGCGACCTGCGGCAGATGAACTACAGCAGCATGCGCGGCGCCCTGCTGGACTTCCGCCGCGCCGTGCGCGCCTTCCAGAACTCGGTGATCGCCTTTCAGATGCTGGACCAGATTTGGGCGTGGTTCCTGGATGCCGCGGTGCTGGCGGGCAAGCTGGACTTGCCGGGCTATGCCGCCAACCCCCGCCCCTATCGCCGGGTGAAGTGGATCGCCCCCCGCTTCGATTGGGTCGATCCGGTCAAGGATACCCAGGCCGATATCCTTGCGGTCAACGCCCGCTTCAAGTCGCGTTCCGACGTCATCGAGGAACGCGGCGACGATCCGGAGCAAGTGGACCGGCGGATCCAGGCCGATGCGGCCCGTGAAAAGAAACTCGGTCTCGACCCCGCCCCGGCGGTGTCCACCCGCCCCAGCCTCACCGGTGAGGACACCAGCGAGGAAGAGCTAGAACCCGGGGCGGATCAGCAGAAGGAGGCGGCATGACCGCGTACCCCCGCATAACGGACCTGGTGTTCGGGCGTCCGCTGGTCATGGAACCGGCCGCCTTGGACGCCAAGTTGTCCACCATGGGCCCCCGCCTGCTGCGCGGGGAGCGGCTGGTGTGGGATGACGATGGTGACGCGGGTGAGGCTGTGCCCCGCCTGGCTGCCTATGCGTCCCTGGTGGAGGCGGACGTGGTCCCCGTCGCTGGTGGGGCTGCGGAATTCGCCCTGACGGATGAGGGCGTGGCTATCGTCCCCATCACAGGCTCCCTGACCAACCGTTTCGACTACATGGACGCGGTGTGCGGCTTCACCAGCTATGACGCCATCGGCGCCATCTGCGACGCCCTGGCGGCGGACACCCGCGTCAAGGCGGTGCTGTTCGATGGTGACACGCCCGGCGGCCTTTACACCGGCTCAATGGATGCGGGTCGCAAGGTCATCGCGCTGTCCGGTATCAAGACGGTTTGGGCCTGTGCCAACGGCATGATGACGTCCGGTGGCTTGATGGTCATGGGCGGCGCCCGCCGGGTCCTCGCAATTCAGGGGGGGCTGGTCGGCAGCATCGGTTGCGTCAAAATTCATCTGGACCAGACGGCGGCGGACCAGAAAGCCGGCTTTAAGTACACCGCTTTCAAGGCCGGGGAGCACAAGACGGATGGCTGGTCCCATGAGGCCATGGCCGAAGATGTGGCGAGGGGCTTCATGGCTGAGGTGGAGAGCATCCGCCAGGCCTTCGCCGGCCTGGTGGGGCAGCAGGGTCACATCACCACCGCGCAGGCCCTGGCCACTGAGGCGCAGACCTACCTGGACTATGACGCCAAGGCCGTTGGCCTCGTCAATGACGTCCAGTCATTCCAGGAAACCCTTGCCGAAATCACCGACGTGGCCGCCGGCCGGCGTGCCGTGGGCGTGGTCACCGCCAAAGTGACCAACACTGCCAGCATGAAAGGAAACACCACCATGGCAGGCACTCCCCAGCCGGCGGCGCCCAACCCCGCCCCGGCGCCCCGGGTCGATGGCGGCCCGGATGATGACAGCGACCTGTGCCCGCACTGCGGCCAGCCCATGCCCGACGGCGATAAGGCCAAGGCGCAAGCCGCCGCCCATGCCGCAGCCGTGACCACGGCCGCGTCCAACGCCACCAGCGCGGCGGTGGAAGTGATGGAGCTGTGCACCTTGGCCGGCCAGGCCAGCAAGGCCGCTGGCTACGTCCGTACCGCCACCCCGCTCAGCGTCATCAGGGCGGAGTTGGCGGCGGCCCAGGTCCAGGCCGGCAACCAGCCGATCAATACCGCGCCGCCGACCGGTCCCACCCCGGCCAAGGTGGAAAGCGCGGATGACATCTACCAGCGCCGCGCCGCTCAGGCCGCCGGCCGTAACCGGGAGTAAGCCGCCATGGGCACAGTGTTTTACGAGGGCACGCATCGGGGTGAGTTCATCGAGGCGGAACTGCCGGACAACCTGTCCCGCGACAGCGTCCTGATCCTGTCGGGCCAGTCCCTGAAGGCGGGGCATGTGCTGGGCAAGATCCTGGTCGGGGCGACCGCTGTCGCCGTGGCTGCCGCCGGCAACACCGGCAACGGCGTCATGGGGGCGATCACCGTTGGTGCCGCCGCCGCCAACGGTATCTACCAGCTGGTGATTGTCGGGGCCGCCGCCAATGCCGGCGTCTTCGAGGTGGAAGGGCCGGACGGCAAGATCATCGGCACCGGCAACGTGGCCGCCGCTTTCAACGCCAGCGGCTTGCAGTTCACCCTGGCGGATGGCGCGACGGACTTCAAGGAAGGCGATCGCTTCACCATCACCGTCAGCGCCGGAACGGCCAAATACAAGGAATGGAACCCCGCCAGCACGGACGGGTCGCAGAACGCCTGCGCCATCTCCTATGACGCCGTGGACGCCACGGGTGGTGACACGCCTGGCGTCATCGTGGACCACGAGTGCCGGGCCCTCACGGGCAGCCTGGTGTGGTTCAGCGGCGCTACCACCAACCAAATCGCCATGGGCCTGTCCCAGCTGGCGACCCACCGCATCAAGGGCGTCTAAGACGTCCGTCGCACTCTAGGCCGAAGGAGGCCAATACAACATGGTCGGCATGCTGGATATTTTCTCGGACAACCCCGCCTTCGCACAGACGGAGATGACGGTTGCCGTCAACAAGCGTCCCTTCGTCCCCGGGAAGCTGGGGCAGATGGGGCTTTTCGCCGAAAAGGGCATCACCACCACCTCGGTCGCCATCGAAGAACTTAGTGGCAGCCTGAGCCTGGTCCCCGTCACCAACCGCGGCGACGATCCGGTGCGGATCAAAAACCCCAAGCGCATCATGCGTCAGTTGACGGTGCCGCACTTGGCGACCGAAAAGCGCATCAAGGCATCGGAGGTTCAGGGCGTCACCCAGTTCGGCAATCCCAACGCCCTGCAGACCATGCAGGCGGTGGTCCAGGACAAGCTGGATCAGCAGACCCGGTCGCATGATGCCACGGTGGAGTACCAGCGCATCGGCGCCATGAAGGGCATCATCTATGACGCGGACGGCACCACCGTCATCTATGACCTGTTCAATGAATTCGGCGTGACGCAGCAGACGCAGCCCATCGCGTTCTCGACGGGCACGACCGAGGTCCGGACCCTGCTGACGGATGCCGCCGGCATGATCGAGGATGAGTTGGGCGCGGACACCTATGAACGGCTGTTCTGCTTCTGTGACGCCCTTTATTTCAAGGCGCTGATCAGCCACCCCACGGTCAAGGCGGCCTACTCCAACTACCAACAGGCGGAAGGCATCCGCACCGGTGACCTGCGCTATCAGGGTTTCACCTTCGGCGGCGTCACCTTCCAGCAGTATCGCGGTAAGGTGGGGGCGACGCCCTTCATCGAAGCCAACACGGGGTACATCTTCCCCATTGGGGTGCCCGACCTGTTCATCACCCGGTTTGCCCCGGCTGATGACTTCAACAGCGTCAACAGCATCGGCCTGCCGCGGTACTCCAAGATCGCGGTGGACCCCAAGTATCAGCAGTGGGTGGACGTGATGGTGGAGAGCAACCCCATCTCGCTGTGCACCCGGCCGCGCTGCGTCGTCAAGACGACGGCGAGCTAACCTCCCCACCCCTCACCGCCCGCCCCTGCCGAAGGCCCCGAACCGCTCCCCAGCGGCCGGGGCCTTCGGCTATCTGCGCCACGCATTCCCCCGGTGACGCCCATGCCCGATGTCTTCGATGTGGCCCTGGACGCCCTGTACGCGGACCCCAACATGGCCTGCGACGGCGTCTACACCCCCGATGGCGGCGCCCCGGTGGCGGTGCGCGTCGTGTGGGCGCAGCCGGACAGGGATTTCTCATCCTCCAACGGCGGCGGCGTCACGGCGCGGGCCACAATCGCCCGCATCCGTACGTCCGAGCTGCCCGCCGCCGCCCGGGGCGCCGCCCTGGTGGTCGATGGCGTCCCCTACCAGGTGGACAAGCCGACGCAGCCTGGAAAGCGGCGCCGTGAATGGCATCTGGAGCTGTCGCCGCTGTGAGCGCGCCTGATGTCCCCAGCTGCCGCGAACAGCTAATCCGCTACGTCTTGGGCACGCTGCTGCCCCGTGTCCGCCCCCGCAATATGGCGGACACCCTCGCCCTCTACCGCGCCCGCGCCACCACCATCCTGGAAGCGGAGATGGAGATACAGGGCCAGCCCCTGGAAAACGCCGCCGCCCTGAACCTGGTGGTGCTGAAGGGGCCGCCGGGCAGTGACGACACGTTCGGCGTCCGCCGCAATTTCCTGGTGCTGGCGGTGCTGGGCACCGTGCGCCGCACCGGCAAGACCGCAGATGCCGACATTGACGCCGCCTTGGCGGACCTTGGCCCCGCCATACAGCAGGAATTCGAGGCGGACCCCACCCTGGGCGGCCTGGCCGTGTGGGTGGAGGAAACCGAGGTGGACCAGGACCCGCCCATCACCGGCGCCGCCCGCGTGGCCGAGGTCTTTGTGACCGTCCAAATCGAGTACTGGACCGTGCCGGGCGACCAGTACGCGTTCTTCTACGCCGTCCCGGCCCCCTGAACCGGAGCAATCCCCCATGACCACCGACCAGCCCGCCGTCCTCGCGACGGCCCGGGACGCCGCGACCTATTACCTGAGCGGCGACGGCTATTCCCTGACCCCGCCGGATGGTGCCCCCGAGGCCGCCGAAGCGCCCGCGAACGCCGTTCGCGCCCCCGATCCCGACCCCACCCCCACCGAAACGCCCCCGCCGGCCGATGCCCCGGCCCCGGACAGCACTGAGGAGTAAGCCGCCATGGCCGGTACCCCCACGATCATCCGTTCGCGCAACGCCTGTTTCCTGGCCAAGGCGCAGCCCACGCCCCTGACCGACGCCCTGCCGGTGCCCGCGACGGACGCGGTGTTGGGCGAGAACATCGCCATCAGCTACAACCCCAACATCATCCAGACGAACGAGTACACGGGCTCGCTGGACAGCGCGGATGACATCGTGGGCGGCATGACCGCGCAGGTCACCATTGACGTCTGGCTGAAAGGGTCCGGCACCGCCGGCACCCCGCCGGAATGGGGCAAGCTGCACAAGGCCTGCATGCATTCGGAGGTGATCACCAACGCCGCCATCGGCGCGCCCACGGCCGTCACCGCCGGCACCACCACCAGCGTCACCCTGGGGGCGCCGTTCAGCAACACGGCGCAGATCTACCGCGGCATGCCGCTGCAAATCTCCGGCACCCCCGCCAACCTGAACACCTTCATCAGCGACTACACCGGCGGCGTCGCCACATTGACCGACACTCAGTCGGTCGCCCTGACCACCTCCGCACTGGCCACCATCCCGGCCAACGTCCTGTACCTCCCCACCAGCGGGGCGCAGGCGCCCCTGACGATCTACGTCTACATTGACGGCCTGTTGTGGATATTCACCGACTGCGTCGGCACCGTGAAATACGACTTCACCAGCGGCGGGGCGGTGAAGATGAGCTACACCTTCAACGGCCTGTTCAAGAGCAAGACGGCCGCCGCCCTGCCGTCGTCGTCCAGCCTGGTCTATCAGACCACCAGCAAGCCCATCTGGATCGCCCGTGCCGGCGGCGCCTTCCTGTTGGGCGGCAACCTGATCAGCGGCAAGCAAATGACGCTGGATTGGGGCGCTTCTGCCAACTTCCCCGACGATCCGAACGGCCAGGAAGGCTACGGCGCCCCGCTCGTCACCGCCCGCCGCGTCACAGGCCAGCTGAGCGTCAACGAAACCCTCATCGCCAGCCGCGACCTGATGAGCGACTTCCGCAGCGGCACCAAGCGGGTGATACATGCCCGCGCAGGCACCGTGGCGGGCAATCGCTGGGCTATGACGATCCCGTCGGCGCAGTTCCAGAACGACACGCCCGGTAACAGCAACAATATCCAGACGGCCCAAAACCCCTTCAAGGCCACCGGCATCGACGGCGGCTGCGCCCTCTGCCTGTGGTGATCCTGTTCAGTGCCGGCTCGGCCCCCGCCCGGCCGGCCTGATCGGCGGGCGGCGTTTATCGGGAGCGCCGCCCGCCACCCTCCGCCATCCCGATGCCCCATCCCGACAATCCCGAGGACACGCCATGTCGCTACGCGTTCGCGCCGCCGGCCCCCTGCCGGCCTCCGCCGCCATCCCCTTCCGCTGGTGCCCCGACCAGGTCCGCTTGGACCAGGCCAAGGCGCAGTTGAGCCTGCGGGAAAAGGAACTGGAAACCCTGACCGCGCCCCAGGATGCCCGCAGCGCGGATGACCCCGGCCCCAGCAAGAAAGAGCGCGACGCCGCCAAGGCGGCCATTACCGCCGCTGAACAGGCCGTGGCCGACGCCCGCACCCTGGTGGACACGCTGGAGGCCAAGTTGCCCAGCGCCCCCGCCTACCTCATCCGCGTGGGTACGGTGCGGGAGCGGCCGCTGTACCGCAAGCGCCTGGCGCAGGATAACGCCCTGGCCCCGCCGGATGCCGACTTCGCCGCCGCCCTGCGCCACGTGGTGGACACCGTCATTCTGGCGGCGGATCGCCCGGCCTGGCATGAACTGTTGGCGCGCGTGTCCGACCCCGCCGCCGCGCCCCATGATGACGCGCCGGACATCGAAAAAGCCCGGTGGCAGGAAGATCTGAACAGCCTTGCGGACCTGCGCGCCCTGGCCACGGACCACAGCGACCGCTACCGCCGCCTGGTGGCGCAGAAGGAATATTCGAACGGCGTCTGGCCCGTGATCGCCGCCCGCATGTTCCTGGTGGGCGTGGAAAACCAGCCGGAAGTCCCCTTCACCCTGGATGACAATGGCGAGGTGTCGGACGCCACCCTGCGCGCCCTGGGGGACATGGTCGTGGGCATCGGTATCCAGGCCTTCGCCCTGCTGCACCTGGACAAGGTGGCGGAAAAAAACTGACCTTGGCCGTCACCGTGGCGGAAGACCCCCAGGCCTATGACTGTGGAGAACTTCCGCCCGATGGCGGCCCGGGATGGATCATCGATGGGGAGGTCTACCCCACCAACCCCAAGCACCAGGTGCCCGATGAACTTTGGGACATGGTGCGCATCTGGCGGGCCTGCCGCCCCCGGCCAGGCCGCATCTGCGGCATGGCGGCGGGGATCATCCCCACCGCTACCCACCTGCCCGAAGCCGGCGGCGTCATGGACCAGGCCGCCATCATGATGGACGCCCTGGACGTGATGGACCGCGCTTGGTGGGGATTGCAGAAAGAAGAATGAACGGCGGTATGGGGCATGTTCAGCGCCCGGTGGCCTCGCGGCTGCCGGGCGCTACTGCATTTAGGGCATCGCTACTGAAATGGGGGCAACCTCTTGACTGCGGGGGCACCTTCAGGCACTGTTCAGGCACAGTTCGAGACAAGCGCCCGGGGCCGAAAGGTGTCCGGGCGTTGTCATGTGTGGGGTCAGGTCTTGGGCGGGATGTAGTCCCTGTTTTCCTTATGACCGCATGCGGGATTGTCGCATTCCATCTCCCTCACTTGGCGTCCGGCGAAGTGAAAGGTGGGGTGTGGCCTCACCGCCTTCACCTTCAAGCCTCCGCTTTCACACACAGGGCATGGGATGGGCGCCGGCCGGGCCTTTAGATCTGCCTCAAGCGCCGCCACTCGCTCCTGCAGGGACTTGATCTCCTTCGGAATGGCTATGAGCTGTTTCCAGATTGGGATCTGGTCGAGGATTTTGACGATATCTGTGACGGAGATGATCATGCCCCACCCTCAAGGTTGTCACATTGAAACGAAAGACAACCTCGTATCAGCAATCCAGCCGGTTTACGAGAGTGCGACGGTGCAGTTCTGCCGTGGCATCGATGGCGCCTTCTGCATATTGGCGACGAAGGGCGATACAGAAATCAGGCTGTTGCTAAGCGGCGACGATTTCCGTTCCTTGATGGCGCAGGGCGTGGCCCTAGCGTCCGCCTGACCGCCGTTTTCAGCCTGGTGGTAGAGATCCTGTTAGTTTCTCTCTCCATCCGCGCTTCAAATAGGCTTTTGGTATTTCGTCGCCGAAACAATATGGCGTTATCGCCCACCAGAACAGTATTACGATAGCACCGGCTCCGATCTTTTCCGTCGTTCCGATGATATAAAGGGCGAAGAATATCACGGATACCGATGTGATTAGACACAAGAGTGCAGCTATCCAGGCTCTTTTATAGGCTAAATACATCGGACCTAGTAGAAATATTAACACTGCGTCCTTTTGGTCTACCGTCTCTGAATATCCATTCCCGGATGGGTGCTCGAAGGTTCGCACGGGTTTCCTCCCATATCAGCCCGTTCACTTAGCAACTCCTGCGGGTATCGAGTCAACAGGGTCGCCCTCTGGCGGCCTTTTTTGTTGCAGAAATGGAGGGCCGCGCATGATCACGGCCACGGTGGACGGTACGCTGTCCGACGCCATCACCCCCCAAGTCGAAAGCCTTGCTGCGCGTGCGCGAACGGCCGTTCGCGACGTCGCCACGGCGTTGCAAGCCGATTTGCGCGGCCAGGTGCAGGCGGCGGGCCTGGGTGAGGGGCTGACCAAGGCCTGGCGCCTGAACCTGTACGGTATGCGTCGCAGCGACAAGCCGGCGGGCTTCGTCTATTCCAAGGCCACAAACCTACATGCCGCGTTCACCCAATCCGGCATCGTCACCGCGCGTAATGCCCAATGGCTGGCCATACCCCTGCCCGCTGCGCTTGATCGCGGGTTTCAGCTGAGCCCCAGCCGTCGCGGCGGCAAGACAGGGCCGCTGCCCGCCAAGTGGTCCAATATCGACCGTGCGGAAGACAAGTTCAGCGACCTGACGTTCATCCCCCTGAACGGCGGGGCCCGCGCCCTGCTGGTTGCCAATGCCGACAGCGCCGGCCGGCGCGTCCGTAACGGCGGCCGGGCGTCACAGTCCATTCCCCTGTTCCTATTGGTCCGCAAGACGCGGTTCCGCGCCCGCCTGGACTTCGACGGTGCGGTTTCCCGCGCCCGCGACGCCCTGGGGGCCGCCGTCGTCGCTGCGGTGGAGGGCGAATAATGGCAGCGTCATCCACCGCCCGCACCATCTCTGTCCGTCTTTCCCTCGATGACCTGGACAAAGTCAAGGCCGGCCTGAAAGGCCTGGGGGATGATGCCGAAGGCGCCTTCAACCGCGTGACGGCGGCGGCGGATGGCACCGGCCGCTCTACTGCGACCCTGGTCGCGCGCCTGGATCCCGCCGTCAAGGCCACCACACAGCTATCGGATGCCGCCGGCAAGCTGGCGGCGGCTGAGGCGTACCTGACGCAGCAGATGGCCAAGGGTGGTGAGGCGGCGGACAAGGCCGCAGCCAGCCTGAAGTTGGTCCAGGCGGCATCGGCGCAGGTTACGGATATCCAGGGCAAGCTGACGGCTGGCACCGTCAGCGGCGCCGCCGCGTCCGCGCAGTTGCAGAAAGTGATGTCCGGTCATACCGACCTGTTGGACAAGAACACGGCCGCCACCAAGCTGAACTTCACCCAGCTGGAAATCCTGCGAAGCGGCGTGGTCAACACGGTGCAGTCCATCGCCGCCGGCTTGCCAGTCGGGCAGACCCTGCTGACGCAGACGGTACAGACGGCGCCGGCACTGGCGGGAATGGGCACGGCGGCCCTGGCGGCGGCGGCCCCGTTCGCCATCTTGGCCGCCGGCATTGGCGTGCTGGTTGTCGCGCACGTCCAGGCCAACGCGGAACTGAAGGAGACCAACCGCGTCCTGACCCTGGCGGGTGGCGCGGCCGGTGTCACGTCGTCGCAGTTCTATGACTTGGCGGACCAAGCGGCCAAGGCGGGTGGCATCACGCGGGCGTCAGCTTTGGCGTTGCAGCAGAGCTATGCCGCAACCGGCAAGATCGGCGGCGACATGCTGTCGAAACTGGCGGGCGAAACCAAGGCGTGGGCCACCCTGACGGCCCAAAGCACGGATGAGGCGGCCGGTGAGCTGGCCCGGTATTTCAGTGACCCAAGCGCGGCGGCGCAGCAGCTGGCGAAGTCCCTGAACCTGCTCAGCCTGCAACAGGTTCAGACGATCCAGAGCATGGACCGGACGGGCAACAGCGCGGGCGCGCAGGTTGCCCTGTTCAACGCCATCAAGGATCGGGCGGACCAGGCCAAGGACAGCCTGGGCTATTTCGGCAATGCCCTGAACAACATCGCTGATATCTGGGAACGCCTTAAACGGGTGGGCGCCCCCGATGCCTTGCCGCCGGTTCAGCGCCTGGCGGCAGTGACGGCTGAATACGATGCCGTGCTGAAACAGTTGCGTGCGGACCAGGACAAGGCCGCCAACGACGACGACTACGTCAGTGCCGTGGCGGCGGATCAGCAAAAGCTGACGGCCCTGGCGCGGCAAGCGGAGGATCTGCGCCGCAGCATCGCCAGCCAGGCCAACCAGGAGGTGATCAACGGCAATAAAGCCGCCGCCAATGACCTGGGCGTCAAGGTCGCGCCCGTCATCAACGCCCTGCCCACGGAACAGGTCAAGGCGCTGCGGGATGAGGTGTCCCTGCTGGACAAGGCCGTGGCGGCTGGGGTCATCACCGATGATCAGAGGGCGCAGGCGCTACAGGCCGTCTCGGCGCAAATCCAGGGGCTGGAGCCCGTCTACCAGAAATGGACGGATCAGCAGCGAATTGAACAGCAGGTGCTGGCGGCAGACCCTGCCCTGCGCGACCAGGTGCGCGCCAAGCTGGAAGCGCAACTGGCGGCCAAGACGCAGAACGCATCGGCGGATGAGAAGAACGCCATGGCGGCCGGCGCCGAACAGGCGGTGGTGCGCACGCGCAATGACGCCTATCAGCAGGGTGTGGACGCCCTGACAAAGTCCACCGCCGCCACCCTGAAGGTTGCCGATGCCTATGGCATCTCCGCCGAAGCGGGCTTGCGCGAAGCGGAAGTGGCCAAGGTCCAGGACCAGGCCCGCACGAACCTGACCATCCGCGCCAACCAACAGGCGGTGGTGGAACGCAACCTTGCCGCGGCGTCCGCCGCCTCCTATGCCGCGCTGGTGCAGCAGGTCCAGCAACTGGATGTCACGACGCAGCAGCAGGATGCGCTGGCGGCGGCCTCCGCGCTCGGCACCAAGGCGCTGTCGGACCAGACCATTGCCAACCAGGCGGCGGTGATGGTGCAGAAGGCGCTGAACGACGCCAAGGCCGCCCACATCACCCTGACGCAGCAGGATATTGAGGTTAAGCGGCAGGAAATCGAGGCTGACCTGAAACAACAGGCGCTGGATCAGCAGCGCGTCCAGGCCGATGCCTCCTTGCGCTCCGCCAACGACAACAACGCCTACCTGCGGGTGGAAATCGATACCTTGGGGCAGGACGCGGCGGCCCGTGCCGTGGTGCTGGCCCGCATGAAGGAAGAGTTGGAGCTGCGGGAGCAACAGCCCGGCCTGTTCGCCTCGCAGAATGCCGAGGATCAGCAACGCATCCGCAATCTGATCGACGCCGCCGGGTATACGGCGCAGTTGACGGCGGAGAACGAACGCCTGGGGCAGGCCTACCAGGATCTGTCCGGCCTTGGCGACACGACGTTCGACGCCATCATCCAGAAAGTGGTCCAGGCGGGTGACGCCACCACGTCGTGGAAAGACGTGCTGCACGGCGTGGTCGCGGAAATCGAGACCATGGGCCTGAAAATGGCCCTGATCAATCCGTTGAAGAACGCGGCGTTTGGCACCAATCTGCCCACCCTGGATGATCTATCGAAGGTGACCGGTAGCGCGTCCAGTTCCGGCGGGTTGGGTCAGGGGCTTCTGTCGTTTCTGGGGATCAGCGGCGGCGCAAACGACAACCAGCAATCGGCCTTTGATGCCGTTCTGAACAAATACAGCAGCGCCGGCTCCGATGCAGCGGGCTCTGGTTCCATCCTGGCGGGCCTCAGCCCATTCCTGGGGGTGGCAGGGCAGGCGATCGGCTTGGCGGGTCTGGGTTCCGCTGGCGGTAGCCTAATTGGGTCGATAACGGGCGGCAACCAGTCGGGGGCGTCCATTGGCGGCTTGGTTGGGGCCTTGGGCGGATTGGCGCTGGGGGCTGGCCCTGTTGGGTTGGTTGCCGACGTCGCGCTTGGCGGCCTGTTCGGCAGCCTCTTCCCCGAGGACAAGCAATACCCGTGGGCGCAGGCGTCTTCCGTTGGCGGTAAGCAGGACGCCATCAGCAGCCTGGATGGCCAGGGCACCAGCGAATTCGGCAAGGCGCTTACCGCCGCCATGTCCAGCCTGAACGGCCTGGCCACCAGCCTGGGGATTGACCCCAGCAGCCTGCCGTTGGGCGGCTTCGGCTACAACACGGCCGGCCGGCCCGGGGATAACCTCCCCGACGGGTATTACTCGTTCATCGGTGCCGGCGGGTTCGGCGCCACGGACGCCAAGGCGGCGGGCAGCGCGGATGAAGCGGTATTCGACTTCATCAAGCGGTCGCTCCAGGCTGTCAGCGGCACGCTGGACGCGGATGTGCGTACCGCCCTGGCGAACAGCGGCGCGTCCACTGTCCAGGACCTGCAAAGCGACTTGGCCTTCGCCAAGGGCTTCAAGGACAGCGTCGCCGCCTACACCAAGGGCCTGACCAGCCAGACGGATGCCCAAACGGCGGCCAAGACGTCGATGGAAAGCACCATCGCGTCGCTGCTGGACTTCCGCAAACAGACGGCGGCCCTGGGGCTGGACACCGCCGCGGCAACGGCCGGCACCAACGCCTATATCCGCTCCATCCTCGGCATTACAGCCGCCGCGCCCGTGCTGGACGACGCGCAGCAGAAGGTGGCGGCGATCAACGGTGCCGTCGCCGCCGTCATCCCCAATTTGGGCGATTTCGGCCTGACCCTGGATGAGGTGAACAAGGCCGCATCCGCCGCCAAGGCGCAGCTGCTGTCCGGCACGCTGGACCAGGTCACCGCCCTATGGCTGCAAGCGGGCGATGCGGCGGAACAGGCGGCCTATCAGGCGCAGCAGCTGCTGGCGCAACAGGCGCAGTACATCACCGACGTCCAGGCGGAGGGCGGCGGCCAGGATGCCGTGGACCAGGTAAACCGGACGTTCAACCGCCTGATCCAGAACGTGGTGAACCAGACGGGCCTGACCGGCGCCGCCTTCACCGAATTCCTGACGTACTTCCCCCAGCTGACGGGCCAGCTGAAAGAGGCGTCCGCCGCCACCACCGATGCCACGGACGCGACCGTGGCCGCCGCCAAGGCGCAGGCCCTGGCGCAGGGCAAATCCGCCTACCTGGATGCCCTGGGCATCACGCCCACGGGCGTCCAGGCCCTGACGGCGGCGCTGTCGGGGTCCAGCGGGCTGGATGCCATCATCACCGCCGTGGCGGGCGATATCGATGCCCTGAACGCCGCCGCCAGCACCGGCGCCGATGCCACCAGTACGTTCAGTGACGCGTTCAACGCGATGACGGGGCTGTTGAACGCCGGCAAGATCAGCGCGTCGGACTATACGTCCGCGCTCGGCGTCGTCACCAACGCCTACAAATCCTCGGCCTCCGCCGCCAGCCAGGCCGCGTCGCAGCTTTACAGCGCGGGCGCCAATATCCAGGCCTATATCGATAAGACCAAGAGCGGCGGCGTCGCCAGCTACCTGTCGCCCACGGACCAGCTGGCCAATGCCAAGTCCGCCTATCAGACGCAGTTGGGCCTTGCCCAGGGCGGCAACAGTACGGCGCTGGGGAACATCACCCAATACGCCGATACCTACATCCAGGACCTGGTCAAGACAATGGGCAGTGGCACGGACACCACGGCCACCATCAACGCCGTCCTGGCCCAGCTATCGGCCCTGCCGGCGACCAAGAGCTACAATGACCAAAGCCTGGCCCTGCTGGGCCAGATCGCGGCCAACACCAACGACGCCGCGGCCTACCTGGCGGCGGCGGACGCCAATGGCGACAAGCAAATCACCTGGGCTGAATTCCAGTCCTGGGGCACCGCCAACAACAGCCAGTTGCTGGCCATCGGCCGGCTGCTGAACCTCCCGGGTGGCGGTGACCTGGCGTCGATTTTCAAGGCCATCGATACCAACGGCGACGGGATCATTTCAGCCTCGGAACAGGCGCGCATCTCCCTGCTGTCGGCGCTGCAAGCCCTGCCCAGCCCCACGGCGCTGCAAGTCGGCAACGCCCTGGCGCCGTTCTTCAGCAGCCTGGATGCCAACACCGACGGACTGCTGTCCAAGGACGAATTCATGGCGGGCCTGCAGGGCAAGGCGGACAACGCCACCCTGGCCAGTTGGTTCAGTCAGCTGGACGCCAACGGCGACGGCGTCATCAATTCGCTGGAGGTGACGCGCGCCCAACTGCTGACCAGCCTGCAGAACATCGCCGCCCCCACCGGTGCCCAGGTGGCGCAGCAGCTGGGGCCCTATTTCAGTACGCTGACGGCCAGCACCAATGGCCTGCTGACGCGCGACGTGTTCAGCCAGGTGCTGGCGGGCAAGGCGGACAACGCCACCTTGGGCGCCTGGTTCGCGCAGTTGGACGCCAACGGCGACGGCCTGCTCAGTGCCCTTGAGGGCGCCAGGGGCGCCATCGTGGCGGGCTTGGCTGGCATCGCCACCCCCACGGCGCAACAGGTCGGGGGTGCCCTGGCGCCCTACTTCGGCGCCCTGACCGCCAGCACCAACGGCCTGCTGAGCCGCGACGTGTTCAACCAGGTGCTGTCTGGCAAGGCGTCGGACAGCACCCTGGACAAGTGGTTCAAGGAACTGGACACCAACGGCGATGGACAGCTTTCGAAACTGGAAACCCTGAACACATCGACCAAGAGCGTCGATAGCAGTGTTGGCGATCTGAGTGGCAGCAGCAGCAACGGCAACACGCTGGGGGACATGATCACTCAGGTGTACCGGGGCAACGTTGACAGGTTGAACATCTACAGCCTGATCCGGCCCATCCTGGACGATCTCAACCGCTGGTCGCTGAAAATCACCTACAACACCGCCGGTGCCAGTGAGGCGCTGGGGGGTGCCCATGCCTATGCCGGCGGCACGGACTACCACCCCGGCGGGTGGGCCATCGTGGGTGAGCGCGGTCCGGAAATTGCGTGGATGCCCACCGGCACCAAGGTGTGGCCCAACGGGGTGGCGCCTAGCGTTTCCAGCATCGGCGCCGCTGGTGGCGGCACGGCCGGGATCGAGGCCCGTCTTGACCGGGTGGTCGCGGCCTTGGAACGGCTGGTGGACCAGACGGGCCAGGGCAACGACGACAACACCCGCGCCCTGTCCGCTGTGGCGGGTGAGGTCCGGGCCGTCGCGAACGCCGTTCGCAGCCCCGGCGGAGTGGCCCGCATGGCCACCATCGGGCGGGGGTGAGCCATGCCCTACCTGTTGGAGGTCCAGCCCTATGACCCAGCCATCGGGGGCACTCGCACGCTGTATTTCAGCGACACGGGCTTCGTAACCGAACCGGGGGATGCGCCCGCGAACACGTACTATCGCCGCTTCCTGGACATTCCCCTGGCGGAAAGTCGCAGCCTGGGCACCGGCACGTCCATTGGCGGCTATTCCACCCCCGCCAGCGGCACCATCACCCTGGCCAATGACAATGGGCAGCTGGACGGCCTGGCGGCCTACAGCTGGGAAGGCCGCCCCTATCGCCTGCTGTGGAGCACCAAGGCCAAGCCGGCCCTGGCGGATTTCACACAGCTGCGCGCCGGGGTCATTGACCAGGTAGTGGTGGGCAATGACTGCCAGATACAGACGCTGGACCGGTCCGCCCTGTTCGACGTCTCCGCCCTGCCCTACACGTTCGCCGGAACGGGCGGGGTGGAGGGTACGGCGGATATGAAGGGGCGGTACAAGCCCCGCTGTTTGGGCCAGCCGCCGCAGTTCACCCCCATCCTGGTGGATGCCGCCAACCTGACCTATCTGATCGACCCTGACGGCTATTCGTCCGTGTTCGACCTGCGCGACGGCGGCAAGCCGCTGCCGTCCAGCAAAGGCGACTTCGCCACCTATGCCGCGCTGATCGCGGCGGACCTGACGGGGTACGACTACGCGACCTGCAAGGCGCTGGGGCTGGTCCGCCTGCGTGTGGCCACGTCCAGCGACTTCACCCTGTCCTGCAAGGGCGTCGCCCCCGGCGGCACCTGGATCAGCAGCTTTGCCGACTTGGTGAAGTTCCTCCTGACCACCTCCGCCGGCCTCACCACGGCGGACCTGGACTTGGCCAGATTCGCTGCCTTCAACACCCTGCAACCGGCACCCCTGGAGTATTGGGCGGACGGCGGCAGCCAGGTCACGGTCCGGTCCATCATTGATGAGCTGGCGGACACGGTGGGGGCGTTCTGGGGCTTCGGCCTGAACAATCTGATGCAGTTGGGGCGGTATGACCCACCGAAGACGGTGGCGGATTACAGCTTTACCGAGCGGCAGATTGTGGAGCTGACGCCCCAGCCCGCGGCGCGGCGCCTGCGCAACATCCGGCTGAGCTATGAGCATCACTATACCCGCCTGACCACGGCCACGCTGATCGCGGCGGCGACCCCGGCGGCGGACCAGCCCCGGCTGCTGGCGGACATGCTGTGGACCGACCCGAAAACCAACGCGTCTGTCGCCGCCGCCTGCCTCCTGTACTACGACGCGGACGTGCAGACGCATTTCGTCAACAAGACGGATGCGGAGGCGGAGCGGGACCGCCGGTCCGCCCTCTACGGCAACGCCGCCATGCCCTTCACCGTCACCGTGCCCCTGACGCAGGGGCTGGACGTGGGCTGCACCGTCCGCCTCACCAGTCCTCGCTACATGCTGTCGGGCGGCCGCAACTTCACCGTCATCACCGTGGACGGCGGCGGCAATGACGAAACCATGAAACTGACGGTAAGGGGCTGATCTTGGGCAACGCTGTCCTGCTGCTGAACGACCTGTCCCGGGTCGGAACCCTGACCAGTGCCGGCACGGCGACGTCTGTCGAGGGTGGCGGCCTGTCGGTGCAAAACCTGCTGACGCAGGACCCGACGGAAATCGCCCGCTTCACCGGCATCGGCGGGTCCGCCTATGTGCGCCTGAAATGGGACCTTTTGGCCCTGCAGGCCGTCAGTTGCCTCGCCATCATCAACCATACCGCCACCACGGCCGGCACCTACCAAGTCGGCATGAGCAACAACGTGGACCTGTCATCACCCGTCCTGGTGCCGGTGCAAGCCAAGTTCTGGCTGCCCACCGTGCCCTGGGGGTCGCGTCCCTGGGGTGCGTTCCCCTGGGATGGCGTGGACAAGACAGCCTATCCCACCATGCCCATCACGTTCCTGCTGTTCGATGCGCCGGTGTTCGGCCGGTACCTGTGGGTAGACGTCATGGACCCGACCAATCCGGCCGGCTATTGGCAGGCCGGCCGCGTCATGTTCGGCGCCGCCTATCGGCCCACCGTCAATTTCGCCTACGGCAACGGCATACGGATCATCGACCCGTCGCAGGACCGGACGACCCGGGCCAGTGCCCGCCAGGTGGACGTCCGCCCCCGCTATCGCGAGCTGACGCTGCCGATGCAGTACCAGACGCAAGAGGCCGCGATGGGCGTCTATCACGACTTCATGATGCGGGGCATCGGGCAAGAGGTGTTCGTGGTGATGGACCCGGACGCCCCACCATGGGTGCTGGCCCGTCAGATGTTCTATTGCGCGCTGTCCAGCATGCCGGGCGATGGCGTCGCCAATACCAGCTTCAAGCGCTGGACCTGGTCCCCAACATTCCGGGAGTTGATCTGATGCCCGTTTTCAACGGCCGCACCTATACCGCCGCCATGTTCAGCGGCGCCGATGGCTACCAGTACGCCGCGCTGTGGGACCAGTTCTTTTCCGACGTCCTCGTTGAAATCGGCAATAGCGCCCCCAGCCTGGTGATGCAGGCGGTCAACGCCCTGGTGGCCACCGTCCAGGCCTACGCCGCGCAGGCCCTGGCGGCGCAACAGGCGGCCGTGGCGGTCAGCGGGCTATCCAACCTCAACAGCTTCCAAGGGCTGCTGCAAAGCGGCGCGCCGTTGGCGGTGTTCGATTACGACACCACCCGCGACTGGGATGAGGGCGCGTGGCGCAAGCGCTGCACCTGGCAGAGCTGGGTATCCGAGGCCGCGAGTACCACGCGGGGTAGTCGTTCTGACCATCCCGCCCACATTCGCATGGTCGCAGTGTCCGGCTTCGTCGCCCTGTTCGATTGTGACCAGGCGACACCATCCATGTGGATGGTGTTCAACTTTGGCGGGGCGGCGCTGGGCAGCTACAACATGGCGCAGGCGCCCCAGGCCATTTTCGCCCGGGATGGCAAGCTGTGGATCGCTGCGGGTGGCTATGGGGTGATCGAAATTGATTTCGTCGCCGACACGGCCATCCTGACCAATGCCACCGTCTCGGTACGGTACAACGGCGGCATCGCCGCGCGAAACGCGGGGGCCGGGTTCGGCGGCGCGACAGGCCGCGCCGTGCTGACCAACACGGTTGCGAGTGCGGTTGCCGCCACGGTGTTTCCTGGCTCCCCAATCGACCGCGCCACCGGCCTGCCCCGCCCAACCGTGGCGGTGGGGACGGGCTTTTACCTGGACATCATCCATCCGTCTGGGGCGGTCACCTATCCATCAACCTCGGCTGCTGTCACCTCGGTGGCATTCGACGCGGACGGTTTTCTGCACGCCTGTGACGGTACCACGGTGCGGGTCTACCACCCCGCGACGCTGGCGGTCACCGGGTTCTCGCCCATTCGGTCGGAAACCGCCAGCGGCACCCCCGCGCTGCTTGGCGCCCCGACTGGTGTCAATGGTCATGCGGCCCGGTCTGCCATCGGCTTGACGCTGCGGGCACCGGACCCGATCAATCCAGCCGCGGGCATGGTCGCCTACATTACGGCCAGCGGGAACCCGGGCGCCGGTGGCGGCGCGTTCAACACGGGGTGGATGCCGGGGGACTGCCGCCTGGCCATCGCATCGACCAACACCGGGAGTGTGTCGGCGGCGAATATCGCCAACTGGTCTGGCGGCGCCACCACCGGATGGAGCACGACGGACGGCAATCTGACGCTGTCAACGTCCGGGTCGGATCTGCAAATCGCGGAAACGGCCTCCACCACTTCCGCCAGCAAGGCCATCTATCAGCTGAGCGGCTGCGTCGTGGGGCTGGTTTACCTGCTGGTTATCAACATGCGGCGCGGCACCGTTGCGACGATCATGCGTTTTGACGTCACGGATAACGGCCAGACGGTCCAGTTGGCTAATGGTTCGACGTCCAGCACCTCCGCATCAACGATAGTGGTTCAGTTCCGCGCCACCGACACGTCGCCCAAGGTGCGCATAAATTTCGACAGCCCCTATACCGCCGGCCAGACGGGGTTCGTCACCAGCCTGTCGGTTGATCTGGCCGAGCCGGACCGCAGCGCCTATGCCGCCGGCATGCGGATCTTTGGGCAGCAGACGCGCGCCCTAATCGCGCCCGGCTCGGACGTGACCTATACCGGGTATATCTACGGCGGCTATGATGAACGGCCCGGCGATCTTTCGGTTGGTACCGGGGACGTCTGTTTCATTCAGCCGGTTATCACCTTCCAAACCGCGCCATCCTCACGATCGACATTGCTGGATCTGTCGGCCCCCAGCGGAACCGGTGCGTATATTCGCTTGGAAATCAATTCCTCCGGTATCCCACAATTTGCTGTATCGGACGGTACCAACAGCGCGGTGGCGGTGGACACAGCCCCCCTGCGGAACAGTGCCGTCACCCATTTTATGGGGCTGAAACGCGGGGCCACCCTGGAGCTGTGGCGCGATGGCGTTCGCGTCGCCACGGCCAATGCGGCGGCTGTCGGGTCCCTCAGCAACAGCGCGGCAGTGGTGCGCCGCGCTGCCCGCGCTAACGAGACCGGCAATTTGGATGGCGGCCATATAGGTCTGGTAAACCTGACCCGGGCTTCCGACTATGCGCCCACGCCGGAGCAAATCGCCAAGATCGTCGCGCATGACCTGAAACGCATGCGCGGCGCATCGGGCATTCTGCCCGGCACGCTATCCGCCGTCCAGGCGCTGTCCCATGACCCGGACACTGACACCGTCTACGCCAGCAAGGGGGATGGCACCGCTCTCCTGCAGGATGGGATTGTCACGGGCTGGCTGTCGGCACTCTCCGGCAGCACCAGCAACAACCACATCGCCGTATCGGCGCGTCAGGGCGGCTACGTCATCGCCACGGCCAACCAGGCGGTCGCCAGCCAGCCGGCCATCACCTTCCGCGACGCCATCCTGGATAACCGCGACAAGGTGGCGCCCATCGATCCCAACCGCATTGTCTTCCCCGCTATGGCCACCACCGACGCCACGCCCACGGTGATCGCCCGGTTGCCCATGGCGGAGGGGGATGAGGTGCAACTGATGGTGGATGTGGAGGCGGTGGAGTATGGCGCTGCCCCCACCGAACGCATGGGCTATCAGCGCCGCGCCCGCGTCTATCGCCTGCCCAACGGCAACGTCACGGTGGCCTCCGTCCAGACGCTGGGCACCGACTATGAGAGCGCCACCACCACCTGTGACGTCACCGTGGTGGCCGATACCACGTCGCAGACGGTGTGCGTCCAGGCGACGGGCGTGGCGGCGAAGCGGCTGGCCTGGTCCACTCTCATCCACATCAACCGCGCGGGCGCCACCCGCTACGCCGCCTGAAGGAGGGCGCGACGATGATCCGTGCAAGCGACATGATCGACGCCTACCGGGGCGGCAGGCTGCTGTACTGCTGGACCCTGGTGGACGGACACCCCCGGTGCGTCTGCGCCCCGCTGGACGTTGCAGGGGCCACCCACGCGGACCTGGCCCGCCACCTGGCCCTGAACGCCGCGGCGCGGGCCCTGGCGACGGCGGCAGAGGCCTATGAGGCGGCGGCGTTCCTGAGCGGTGCACCCTGCCCCACAGCCACCCTGCCGATAGGGCAGGATGGTGACCCGGTGCCCAATCCTGCCTACGCGGCGTGGGCGAACGCGGGCGCCCTGGTGGCGGGGGCATCGCAAGAATTGCTGAGCCTTGTGGCCACGCGGGCCGGTACCCTGCCCGTGGACGGGTTGGGCGCCCCGGTGGGCGCGTTCGTGTTCGACCCGCCGGACCCGCCGGCATTCGCCCCCGGCACGGAAACGGCGGATTGGGATGGGACCGCCTGGACCGTCCGGCCGGTGACGGCGGATGAGGCCTCGGCCTGGGCTGCCCTGATGGCGGTGAAATACCCGCGCCGCATGTCCGCCAGTGACCTGGTGGTGCGGCTGCTGACGCCGGCCGAATGGATGGCCATCGTGGCGGATGCCCACCCCACGGCCGGCGGCCCGGCCCTGGGCAACCTGCTGGTGGGGGCGGGTACCCAATACGTGGACCTGGACAGCGCCCGCACCGCCGGGCAGCTGCAGGATTGGGTGGACCGGGGGTTGATCACAGCCGACCGCATGGCCTGGATCCTGACCGGCATGCCGCCGGCCGCCTGACCGCAAAAAACGGGGTGCGAACGCCGTTCGCGACGACAACCGCCCGCCCTTTCGGCGGGCTTTTTCATGCCTGAAGATTGGGGGTTTTGAATGATGGGCAATTGGGTACGTGAGGCCGTGGCCGGCCTCAAGCTGGACGTGGCCGTAGTGGCGGGGGGCCTCACGGCGCAGTGGTGGACCGTCGATTTCGAGACGGCGACCAACGGCATTATCCATGCGGGCGCCGCCTGCCTGGTGGTGGTCCGCGTTGCCTTGGGCATCCAAGCCTTGATCCGCAATCGTCGCCGTCGCCGCCCATGACCGCCCCCGTCATCCACACCACCACCGACGCCGCCGGCATCCGCCGCGTGGTGGAGGGCACGCTGTGCCGCCTGGAATGGGTCCGCCTGGTCGATGCCGACCGGGTGGAGCTGTGGGCCGGCGGCAAGCTCCTGCTGATCCTGACCGTCTCCGGCGCCTGCGAGGCCTACGCGGCCCTGGGGCGCGTCCTGTCCCAACCCCATCATGAAAGGTGAAACGATGATGACCCTGGATACCAAAGCCCTGGCGGATGACCTGCGCCGGGACGAGGGCACGCGCCTGAAGCCCTACACGGACACGGTGGGCAAGCTGTCCATCGGCGTGGGCCGCAACCTGACGGACGTGGGGATCACTCAGGAAGAGGCGGACACCATGCTGGCGGGGGACATCGCCCGCACCATGGCGGCGCTGGACCAGGGCATCCCCTGGTGGCGCAATCTGCCGGCCGGGGTTCAGCGGGCCGTGGCCAACATGGGCTTCAACATGGGTGTGCCCACCCTGCTGACGTTCCGGACCACGCTGGGGCACCTGCAGGCCGGGCGCTTTGCCCAGGCGGCGGACGCGGCCCTGGCCTCGAAATGGGCCAGCCAGGTGGGCGCCCGCGCCACCCGCATCGCCGCGCTGATCCGCGCCGGCTGATCGGCCCTCACACCACCTGACCGCAATCCGGGGCGCCTTGGGCGCCCTTTTTCATGGGGGTAACCATGGCATTCGGCATTGATGACGCGATCACCGCCGCGTCCAGCCTGATCAAGGATGGCATCGACAAGATCTGGCCCAATCCATCGGATGAGGCGGCGGCCAAGGTGGCGCTGATGAAGGCGCAGGCGGATGCCGCGATTGCCCAGCTGGACGCGGCCAACCGCGCGGCCAACGCGGAAGCGGCATCGTCCGACCCGTGGACCAGTCGCGCCCGGCCGTCCTTCCTGTACCTCATGTATTTGATGGTGCTGATCAGCGTGCCCATGGGCGTCCTGTCGGCATTCGCTCCCGACGTGGCGGCGCGCGTGACGGTGGGGATGAAGGCTTTCCTGGCCTCGATCCCCACCGACCTGTGGAACGTATTCCTGGGCTGCTTCGCCGTCTACAGCGGCGGCCGGACCTGGGAAAAGGTCAGAGGGGTGGCGAAATGACCCTGACCGACCCCCTGATTTCCCGCATCGCTGCCGGCCTGGTGGCCACCGGCGGCTATCTGACCGCGCTGGCCCACCGGCTGTGCGCACCCAAGGCCGCCGCCCCATCCCAACCCGCTGAAAGGAACGTCATCATGATCGATCCCACCCCGCCGGCCGTGCCGGCATCCCCCGCGCCCACCGCTGATCCCGTCGCCTATGCCGACGGTGGCGCGGTTGCCTCGGGCGTAGCCCTTGTGGGCGAGCAGGGCCCCGAACTGATCGCGCCGCTGCCGCTGGCCAGCACCCCCACCTCGCCCACCCTGGGTGACCTGGCGGCGCAGCTGCGCGCCGCGACGGAGGAATTCCGCGACGCCCGTAGCGCCGCGGCGCAGGCCCGCCTAGCTCTGACGGCGGCCGAGGAAGGCAAGGCCGACGCCTTGGCCACCCTGACGGCGGCGCAGGACGCCTTTGGCAAGGCCTCCGCCGCCCTGATGGGCGACGCGTCCGGCGCCCTGGCGCTGGACGCCGCCCCGGTGGAGGGCTGAACCATGGAAAGGTTTACGGGCAAATATGCGGTTGGCCGGTTGCAGTATCAGGACCCTTGGTGGGTGGTCGCCGGCACGCTCGGGGCGGCCGTCGTCGTGCTGATCCTGGGGGCCTTGGCTATCGGGTAGGCCCCCTCCCCCTTCATTCCCCTGATCCAAAGGCGGCGGATCCCACCCCGGGGCCGCCGCCTTTGTTTTTGGCGCCTTCAGTCCGCGTCTCGCTTCAAAATCCCGGGCGACGCGAACTGGCTGCCATAGGGGCAGTCGCTGGCTGCCTGGACATTCCCCCACTTGCGCGTGAACTCAAAGCTGCGCACCAGGTCTTGCGCCATGGCGTCGGCCATAGGCATGTAGTCTGGGGCCGCCAGCGTGAAAGGTGGCGTCTTCGGCGGGGGTAGCTTATCGACGTGATGGAGAAGCGCCATAGCGATGGATCTGGCAAGCTCGTACATCTGGGGGCTCCCGGCTGGTTTGTCCATGAACGAAAACAGAACATCGCATGCAGAGTCAATGGCCCTTGCGTGGCGGACCCAGCTTGGGCGACCAGCCGAACTGGTGTAGCCTCCCCAGTAAGGGAGGCACCGCATGTGCAATCACTACAGGGCTGACGTCAAAAAGCTGGGCCTCGAAATCGAGGTCTACGGCTATGAGGAAATCAACGACTTGCCCCGGGACATCTACCCGGATCGGCTGGGGCCGGTGATCGTCCGCCGCGACGATGGCGCCCTGGCATGGCAGCCGATGCGTTGGGGTTTCCCGCCGCCGCCCAACGCTCCAAACCCCCGGCCCGTCACCAACATACGCAACCTGGCGTCGCCCTACTGGCGAACCTGGCTAAAGCCTGAAGCGCGGTGCCTGGTGCCGTTCACCGCCTTTGCGGAATACGACACCAGCACCAAGCCGGCGGTAGAAAAGTGGTTCGAAGTGACCGACGGCCGGCCGGCTGCCTTCGCCGGCATCTGGCGCCGCTGGACCGGCGCCCGGGGCACAAAGGCCAACCCCATCGAAGGGGAGCATCAGCTGTACGGGTTCCTGACGTGCGAACCCAACGGGATCGTGGCGCCGATACACCCCAAGGCCATGCCTGTGATCCTGATCGGCGCCGAAGCGCAACGCGCATGGCTGGACGCGCCAGCCTCAGCCGTCCCCACCATCGCGCAGCCCCTTCCGGACGCGGACCTGGCGGTGACGGACTGAGGCTTACATTCGGGGCGAATTAAAAGGGCTGATCAAGGGGTACCCTGGTCCCGTCTAACAGGATAGCCTCGACCGCCGTATAGGCGCCATGACCGCAGGGCGACGCCGCGTCTTCGGCTTCGCCTCCGGCGCGCTGAAATTCCCAGCGCCGATTACAGTCACAACCGAAGTTCCCGTCGGTCCACCAGTAGACGGAATGCTCCCCCCAATCGATATCATCCAGCAGACACAGGCGGGTTTCACCAGTCTGGTTTTCCCGCATTACGACGGTATAGGGCATGGCTTCACCTTGTGGTCTGGTCCTCGTCGTCGGCGCCGATGTCATCAACCGCCCCCGACTTGAAAACATCCTGATATTTTATGTACGTAGACCTGGGGATGCCGGTCTTCTTGCACGCATCAACAACGGTCATGCCGGCAGCCCGTGCGGCCTGGAATTCAGCAATCTTCTCAGTCGAGTAAAGTGCGGAAAATGGCTTCCGTCCGAACTTCTTGCCCTGCGCCTTGGCGATGGCCTGTCCCGCACGCGTCCGTTCCGCGATCTGGTCGCTCTCGAACTGCGCCAAGGCGGAGAAGATATTGAAGATCAGCGCTCCAGTCGCCGTGCGCATATTTTCGGTATTGATTTCACTCTGGGTTACGGAGCGGAAGTTAACACCTCGCTCATGTAGGCGGTCTACAGTCTTGATCAGTTCGGACGTGTTGCGACCAAGGCGGTCAAGTTTCCACACCAACAGTGTGCCACCGGCCCGGCACGCCTTAAGTGCAAGCATCAACTTTGGGCGTTTCGCAGTCCTGCCGCTCTCCACCTCAACGAAGATCAATTCATCCGGCACCCCGGCGCGCTTCAGGGCCTCCACCTGTAGGTCCGCGTTCTGTTCGTCTGTCGAAACGCGGGCGTAGCCAACCAGGCGGGGCGGAACATCGGGCAACGGTCACCTTCTGAAGCGGCAAATCCCTTTGTGGTCGGACATTATAGTCATCCCGGAAGGGGTGGCAAGCCGATGACGCCAGGGTCTGTGACCAAGCGAATGCCCCTGGACCGCAGGTATTCTTCGACGCGGTCCATGCTCGACCGCTTCGGGTCGCCTGTGCCGCGCTCGATGTCGACAAGCGTCTTCCGCGAGATGCCGGCAGCCGCCGCAAGCTCGTCCTGGCTCAAACCCAGCAGCGCACGCGCCGCAATGACCTGCTGTCCCCTCATGGGCGCAAAGTGCACGGCGGGGTCCGGATTTGCAAGCCCGCTACACAAATTGTTTATTGCATTGCTCATACGCTCATGATACACAATTTGTGTAGCAGGGCAATCTTGTTGAGTAGCAAGGCGGCCTTTATGACCAGAGAAAGGGCCAATCCATGGGCGATACGGTTTGCATCTATCACGGGAATTGCGCTGACGGTTTCGGCGCTGCGTGGGCTGTTCGTAAGGCGTTAGGGGATGGGTGTGAATACATCCCGGCCCTCTATGGCGCTCCGGCGCCTGACGTGACGGCCAAGCACGTCATCCTGGTGGACTTCAGTTTCAAGCGACCAGTCTTGATGGAGATGGCAAAGGTCGCCCTTTCTATTCTGGTACTGGACCATCACAAGACCGCAGCGGAAGACCTTGCCGGCTTCATGCCACCAGAGGTCGTGTGTGGCGGTTATCATGGAATGCGCGATCTCGCGTTCCATATGCGTGATGAGGTCTGGCCCATTCGCGCTATTTTCGACATGGAGCGTTCCGGCGCGATGATCGCCTGGGACTATTTCCATCCCGGAGAAACGGCGCCGAAGCTCATCCAGCACATCCAGGATCGCGACCTGTGGCGATTTGCGCTGCCCCACACTCGAGAGATCCAGGCCGCCGTCTTTTCCTATCCCTATAACTTTGAAGTCTGGGACGGCTTGGTGGAGCAGGCGGAATTTCGGCCCGAGTTCTTGGCCGCCGAAGGCATGGCGATCGAGCGCAAGCACTTCAAGGACATTGATGAGCTGCTGAAAGTCAGTCGGCGCACCATGCGGATCGGTGGAGAATTGGTGCCTGTCGCCAACCTGCCATACACTCTGGCGTCCGACGCCGCGAACCAGCTGGCCGATGGCTGGCCCTTCGCCGCAACCTATTCTGACGGCGGCGACAAGCGGGTGTTCAGCCTTAGGTCACGGCCTGGGGGCGCTGACGTGTCGGTGATCGCGAAGGCCTACGGAGGTGGCGGTCATCGGAACGCCGCTGGCTTCCAGATGCCTATCGGCTGGGAAGGCGATGACATGACATCAGTCATTGATGCGGCTGACGCCGTCTACAACTGTTGGGCCGGTGGTGAGCCGGTGGATACCGAAATGCTCGATCTCGGGGTCGCCCTCGGGAAAACGATCAGCGTCCCCTAACCCAGGACCACAAGAGGAGCGGCGGAGTGACTGACGCCTTGGCCATCATCGCAGCGGCCTGCGACTACATGCGTGAAACCGGCTTCTCTCACACACCGCGCATCGTCAACGAGGCCGATTTCGACCTGTCGAATTTCGACCGTCAAGACAGCAGCGTCGCCGGTGCTTCGGTCGAGTACGTCGACCAGCGCGGCCCCGGAATGGCGGGAGATGATTTCCACGGAACGGTGGTGTGGCCCATCGGGGATGGAAAGCTCTTCGTCCTGGAATTCAACACCTGACACAGAAGGAGCGCCCGGAGATGTCCGACACGCTGGTGATCAGTTTCGACCCGCAAGGAACACCGTCCGGCCTTATGGGCGAATTTCCGTCCAGCCGCGCCTACATGGAGGGTCTGGGCTACACCTATCGGGAGATGCCGCGGGCGGAAGCCGAAGCCCTCTACTACCCCGATCCGGAACCGACGACGTGCAGCGTCTGTGGCGCCGCCCCGTTCACCCTCGTGCATTGCGACCAGGATGACGGCGCCTGGTGCACCGACTGCTTTGACGGTACGCCCTGCGGAAAGGGGCATCACGGTGAGGGCTGTCCCACGATGGTGCATGGCATCAACTCGCCGGCCGATCCGGCCTGAACACAGAAGGAGCGCGCCATGGATCATACGCCCTGTTCACGATGCGGCGGCGCGGGGACAATCCGCGTGGTTCGTGTTCCCGAGATGTGCGGCAACCCGCCTGTCTATGGCAGTCATGACTGCCCCTGTTGCGAGGGCGCGGATATGACCATCAGCGACTTCATCGCCTACTGTGAGACGCATTCCGAAACGCCGCGGTGTGGCTTTGTGCCGGCTCACATTGGCAGGCTCATGACGCTTGCGGGGGAGCCTGCGCGTGCGGAGGCCTGGTTCCGCATGCCGCCATCCGTCGTCAGCGTGCCAGCTGAAGAAATTCGCGACCTGGTGGGGAAGGCTCGGGCCCGCATCGCCTGCATTCGACGGTCCGGGTTTTCCCTCGTCCCGGCACCATGAGGCCCGCAGAAGGAGCGTCCCTGTCCCTAAAGGCGGTGGGACCTTTTGCCGTGAAATCGCTTGTAGCGCAGTGGAAAATTTGCGGGTCCCACCACCATCCAACCAATTGATTAGATTGACTTATTCCAGTCCCCTAGGGGACGCCATACTTCCAGCGTTTAGGCTGGATTTTGCGGGACAGTTACGGGACAGTTTACCTCGCGCAGCACTGCGAGGAGCCCGCCCGCCATGGCCACCATCATCCCCAGAGAGAATCGCGAAGGCCAGGTCATCGGCTACCAGGCCAAGGTCCGCCGCGTCGGCCACAAGCCCGTCTCCAAGACCTTCGAGAAGAAGAAGGACGCCGAACGCTGGGCATCGAGGTCGAGGCGTGCTACCGCCACCCCCGACAACCTCCGCGTCGTTTGGCTATAGGCACCTGCAACGCTGAAGTCGCGGGCCAGCGCCAGGCTGGCGCCACCCTATTTCCGGTTCTTTTTGACGATGGCCGCCGTGGTCGTCTCGACGTTGCGAGGCTTGGGCGTCGGCATCTGCTGGATGCGGCGGACGTTGCGGCCGTGGCCCTTCGCCTCCGTCACCAAGGCGCCATCCCGCATCACAAAGCGGCCGCGAACCAAGGTGTGCACCGGCGCCCCTTTGGCCGCGTGGCCGTGGAAGGGTGTGCTTGAGCCCTTGGACTTCAGCTTGGCCGAATCCACCTGGGTCTCCCGCTCCATGTCGATGATCACCAAGTCGGCATCCGATCCCGGCAGCAGGGCGCCCTTGCGCGGGTAGAGGCCAAAGGCCTTGGCCGGGGCGAGCGAGGTCATGCGCACATAATCGGTCAGCGACAGGCGGCCGGCACCCACTTGCGTCAGCATCAGCGGCATCTGCGTCTGCACGCCAGTGAAACCACAATCCGTCGTCCAGATGTCGTCGCGATGCTTTTCCTCATGTGAATGGGGGGCGTGGTCGGTCGCGATCATGTCGATGGTGCCGTCCTGCACCGCGCGCCACAGCTGGTCCTGATGGGTCTTCTCCCGAACCGGCGGGTTCACGCGGATCAGCGACTTCTTCTCGGTGTAGGCGCGCTCATCCAGCAGCAGGTAATGCGGGCAAGTTTCCGCCGTGATGTCCACGCCGCGCGCCTTGGCCTCCCGCAGGGGGCGCAATTCGTCGCCTGAGGAGACGTGCAGGATGTGGATGCGGGCGCCGGTCCATTCCGCCAGGATGGCGGCGCGGGACACGGCCTCCGTCGCCACCACCGGCGGCCGGGCGTCCAGGTGGGCCAGCGGATCACAGCGGCCGGCCTCCCGCAGCTTCTTGGATCGGCGCGCCATGATGGAGGCGTTTTCGGCATGCAGGGCGATGCGGTAGCCGTGCTTGGCCACGATCTCGAAGCCCTCCAGGATGGCGCCGGTGGGCGGCGACGGCAGGTTGCCGAAGGTGTTGCCCATGAAGCACTTGAACCCGGCCACGCCGCCCTCGATCAAGGCCTCCAACTCCGTAAGGTTGTCTTCCCCCAACAGGCCATAAATGCCAAAGTCAACATAGGCTTGCTCGGCAGACTTCAATTTCAGGTTCAACGCCTCCACCGTGCCGGTAGGCGGATTGGTGTTGGGCATCTCGAACACGGTGGTGACGCCGCCCATGGCGGCGCTGGCCGTCCCCGTCTCCCACGTCTCCTTGTGGGTATAGCCAGGGTCGCGGAAATGCACATGGGCGTCGATGGCGCCGGGCAGGATGTATTTGCCCCGGGCGTCCACCACCTCCGCCGCCTCAGGCATGGACTCAGCGGCGCCGATGGACAGGATGGCGCCGTCCTTGATGGCGATGGAGGCCTGGAACTGGGCGCTGTCGGTGACCAGGGTGGCGCCGTTGATGACGATGTCTGCCTTCATGATGCTTTTCCCGCAAGAATGCCTAAATCGGATGCCAAATTGGATCGAGGGGTCAGAGGGCGGCCCAGCCGCCGTCGACCGGCAGGTCGACACCGGTGATCTGCTTGGAGACGTCGGACGCCAGGAACAGGCAGGCGGCGGCCACGTCCCGGGCAGTGCTGATGCGGCGCAGCGCGTACTCGGCCGCGTGCTCGGCGATCACCTCCTCCTCCGTCAGACCGCGGGCCTTGGCCACGGCGGGCATCACCTTGGTGCGGAAGCGCGGACCGTCCACCATGCCGGGCGCGACGATGTTGACGTTGATGTTATGCGGCCCCGCCTCGATGGCGGTGGATTTGGTGATGCCGCGCAGGCCCCACTTGGAAGCCGAATAAGCCATGCGGCCGGCGCGGCCGCGCAAGCCGAAGGTGCCGCCGACATTGACGATCTTGCCATAGCGGCGCGCGATCATGCCCGGCAGCACGGCGCGCATGGTGTTGAAACAGCCGGTCATGTTCAGACGCACGATCTCGTCAAAGGCCTCCGACGTGGTGTCCCATGCCGTGGTTCCCACCGGGCCAGTGCCGCCCGCCACGTTGACCAGCACGTCCACCTGGCCGAATGCTTCGACCGTTGCCGAAACGGCGGCCTCACACTGCGCTGCGTCCAGCACATCGCACGACAGCACCAGCGCGCGCACGCCCAACCCTTCTATTTTTGCCGCCAGTTCGTTCAGCGGCGCCATATCTCTCCCTAAAATTGCAATATCCGCACCCTCTTCCGCAAAACAAAGGCAAATCTCCGGGCCCATTCCCTTGCCAGCACCGGTGACAAGAATCTTCTTTCCTGCAAGGAACAGATCCATTTCTTTTCCTCTATATTGCTTCAGGCAACTATGGATATTTGGACAGATTTAGATCAATCTGGAATGCAAGGTCGGATGGTTAGCGCCCCACCCCGTTGACATTAAAGATATGCCGTTGCCACAGTTGTGCTAAAGCTGGGGTGGGGCGTAGCCAAAAACGAACAGGGACCCGTCATGGCTCTGCGTAATCAGCGAATTTGGATCTACATAAACGAGGTCGCCCGCATCGGATCGGTACGCCAGGCGGCGGAACGCCTGAACGTCACCCCGTCCGCCTTGCTGCGACGTATCCAGGATGTGGAACACGACCTGGGCGCCCCCATCTTCGAACGCCATTCCTCCGGCGTCCGCCTGACCGCGGCCGGTGAGGTGCTGATCCGCTGGATCCGCTCGCAATCGGCGGACCTGCGCCGGGTCTATTCGGAGATCGAGGAACTGTCCGGCCTGCAGCGGGGCGAGGTGCGGCTGGCCTGCAGCCAGGCGGTGGCGCGCGGCTTCGTGCTGCGGCAGGTCGCCGCCTTCCGCAAGAAGCACCCCAACGTGCGCTTCAAGATCACGGTCACCGACCATTCCACGGCCATGCGGCAGCTGACCGCGTTCGACATCGACCTGGTACTGATCTTCCGCCCGCTACGTCACCCGGAACTGCACCCGATCATGTCGATCGGCCAGGGCCTGGTCGCCATCATGAGCGCCGACCATCCGCTGGCGGCCAAGGACATCCTGCGCCTGCGCGAGTGCGCGGAGTATGAAACCGCCATGCCGGAATCATCGTTCGGCGGGCGTGAGATCATCGAGAACCGCCTGGCGGCCAGCTCGGCCAAGCTGTCCATCGGCGTGGAGTCCAACAGCTTCGACCTGCTGGGCGACCTGGTGGCGGTGTCCAACCTGATCGCCTTCCAGATCGACATCGGCGCCGACCTGTGGCGCAACGACCCGCGCTACGCCGTGCGCCGCATCAGCGACCTGGACCGCACCTATGGGCCGCTGGTCCTGGGCCAGCTGAAGGGGCGCCCCCTACCCCTGGCCGCCGCCAAGTTCGCCGAGCAGATGGCCCGGGAACTCAACGACTGCCGGTCGCTGCCCACGCTGGGCGACTATTACCCGGAGGAGGAGCAGGTGCCCTTCGAGGGTCAGCCGACGCCGCTTCCGTAAAGGCGGGCGGCCGCTTCGGCGGAGACGAAGCCCTCCTCCACATCGCGCGCCACCAGGTCCGCGGCGCGCGATGTGGCCGTCCCCAGGCCGGCGCCGCCGGGAATGTCCAGCACCAGCCGGTCGCCGGCCGGGATTTGCTGAAGGCCCTTGGCCTGCATCGCCTTGCCCGACGCCAGGCGTACCGACCCTTGCGAACCGTCTCCGCCGCCATCCCGGCCCTGGGCGGGATGGTCCACACGCTCGAACATAGCCAGCACCTCGAAGGCGCTGCCATCGCGCATGGCCACCTCCACCCGCTGGCCCAGGCCGCCGCGCCGTTCGCCGATGCCGCCGCTGTCCGTCAGCAGCTCCTTGCGCCAGATGACGATGGGGGCGCTGTTCTCGGTGATCTCCACCGGCATGGCGCGCACACCGCTGGGGAAGGCGGTGCCGGACAGGCCGTCCTGGCTGGGACGCGCGCCCGAACCGCCGCTATTGAAGAAGATGGCGTCGAAGCTCTCACCGGCCTGGGGCTCGCCCGCCGGCTGGCGGCCACGCAACTGCACGCTCCACAGGCAGGAACTGCCCTCCGCCGGCACCCGGTCCGGGATGGCCTGAGACAGGCAGCCGAACACCAGGTCGGGCAGCATCTGGCCGATGACGTGGCGGGCGGCCACCGGCCAGGGCCGCTGGACATTGACGATGCTGCCCTCCGGCGCCACCACCTCGAACGGCAGCAGGGCGCCGTAGTTGTTCGGCACCTCCGGCGAGATGACGCAGCGCAGGCCGAAGATGGTATAGGCCCGGCAATAGTTGAGCACCACGTTGATGCCGCGCGGCACGCAGGCGTCGGTGCCCTCGTAATCCACCAGGATACGCTCACCCTCGATGGTCAGGCGGGCGCGCAGGGTGATGGGATGGCCATAGCCGTCGATGGTCAGGCTGCTGGTCCAGCTGCCCTGGGGCAGCCTGGCGATCTCCGCCCGCGTGGCGGCCAACGAGCGATCGACGATGTAGTCGGCGACACCGGCCAAGTCGTCCAGCCGGAATTCCGCCAGCATGGCGCTGAGCCGCCGCGCCGCTGACTCGTTGCTGGAGATGTAGGACAGCACATCGCCCCGCACCTGCAGCGGCGTGCGCACGTTCAGGCATAGGATGTCCAGCAGATCCTGGTTCAGCACGCCCCGGCTGGCCAGCTTCATCAGCGGGATCTGCAACCCCTCCTCGAAAACCGACCGGCCGTCCGGCCCCTGGCCCAGGCCGCCGATGTCCACCTGGTGGCAGCAGACGCCGAACAACCCGACGATGCGCCCCTGGTGGAAGGCCGGCGACAGCACGGTGACGTCATGCAGGTGGCCGGCCGTCAGCCAGGGGTCGTTGGTGATGAAGTGATCCCCCTCCGCCATCGTCGGCACGGGGAACTTGGCCAGAAAATGCCGCACGCCGGCCGCCATGGAGTTCACATGGCCGGGGGTGCCGGTCACGGCCTCCGCGATCAACCGGCCTTCCAGGTCGAACAGGGCGGCCGACAGGTCGCCGGCGTCGCGCACGGTGGTGGAAAAGGCCGTGCGCATCAGGGTCTGGGCCTGTTCCTCCACGATGGAGATCAGGCGGGTCCAGATCACCTGGGTGCGCAGTTCATTCAACGCTGCCGTCATGGCGGTTAACCTTCCTCACGCCGGGTCAGGATGAGATAGCCGTTGGCGTCCATCCAGGCATCGAAACGGGGGGAGACCACCGTGGTGGTCTCACGCTCGGTGATCAGCGCCGGCCCCCGGACCCGGTCGCCCGGCCGCAGGACCTCGCGCCGCACCAGGGCGAAGGGCAGCGCAGCACCGCTGTCGGGGTCGATCACCGGCCGCCGCTCCGTGACCTCCAGGTCGCGGGTGGCCGTGACCACCGCCGTATCCTTGGGCTTCCAGGCGGGCGATCCCACGGTGACACGCCAGGTCAGCGCCTCGATGGGCAGGTCCAGGGTCACGCCGCCGTACTGGGTGCGGTAGGCCGTTTCGAACGCCGCACGCAGCAGGTCCACATCCTCGGGCACCAGGGTGCGGGCCGGGATCTCGAACGGGATCTCATAGCCCTGGCCCTTGTAGCGGGCCAGGCAGGTGCGCCGTTCCACCTGGGCCGCCCCTGGGGCGCCCGCCTCCACCAGGGCCCGCGCCTCGGCCGTCATGCCGTCCAGCAGGCTGTTGAGCCGGTCGAGGTCCAGCTGGTCCAGCCGCAGGGTCAGGCTGCGCGCCATCTCATAGGACACCGGCGCCCGCAGGAAGCCGATGGCGGAGCCGACACCGGCACCCGACGGGATGATGACCTCACGAATGCCCAGCTTCTCGGCGAAGCGCGCGGCATGCAGGGGGGCGGCGCCCCCGAAGGCGATCAGGCTGCGGTCGTCCAGGGTCATGCCCTGTTCCACGGCGTGAACACGGGCCGCACTGGCCATGGTTTCGTCCACGATCTCGCTGACGCCGATGGCCAGCGTCTCCGCCTTGCCGTCCCAGATGCCCAAGGCCGCCAGGGCGTCGTGGGAGGCGCCGGCGTTCAGCGTGACCTTGCCGCCGGCGAAGCGCGACGGGTCGATGCGGCCCAGGGTGATGTCGGCGTCCGTCACGGTGGGGCGGGTGCCGCCCCGGCCATAGGCCGCCGGCCCGGGCTCGGAACCGGCGCTGTGCGGGCCCACCGCCAAGCGGCCGGCATTGTCGACCGAGGCGATGGAGCCGCCGCCGGCGCCGATCTCCACCATCTCCACCACCGGGATGCGCAGCGGCAGGCCGCTGCCCTTGCGGAAGCGGTGGGCGCGGCCGACCTCGAACACCTGCGAGGTTTGGGGCATGCCGTCGTTGATCAGGCAGATCTTGGCGGTGGTGCCGCCAACGTCCAGGGCCACCACCTGGCCCACGCCCCGCTCCGCCGCCACCGACGCCGCGAAGATGGCGCCGCCGGCGGGTCCGCTTTCCACCAGCCGCACGGGATAGCGGGCGGCGGCGTCCACGGTGGTCAGGCCGCCGGACGACAGCATCAGGTACAGCGGGCAGCCGAAGCCCATGGCCTTCAGCTTCTCATCCAGGCGATGCAGATAGGCGTCCACCAGCGGCTGGACGTACGCGTTGGCGACGGTAGTGGAGAAGCGCTCATACTCCCGCATCTCGGGCGAGACCTCCGACGACAGCGACAGGCTGACGCCCGGCATCTCCGCCGCCAGGATCTCCGCCGCCCGACGCTCATGGCTGTCGTTGGCGTAGCTGTGCAGGAAGGCGATGGCCACGCTGCGGATGCCCTGCTCCCGCCACTCGGCCGCTGCGGCGCGCACAGCATCGCCGTCCAGCGGCACCAGCACCTGACCGCGCGCGTCCATACGCTCCGCCACGCCCACGCGCAGCCGGCGCGGCACCAGGGGCTGGGGCTTTTCCATGCCGATGTCGTACTGGTCGAAGCGGCTTTCGCTGCCCAGGGCCAGGACATCGCGGAAACCGTCGGTGGTCAGCAAGGCGGTCGGCACGCCCCGCCGTTCGATCAGGGCGTTGGTCGCCAGCGTGGTGCCGTGCACCACCAGCGACACCTCGGCGGGCGCCACGCCCGCCTCGTCCAGCAGCAGGCGCACGCCGTCCAGCAAGGCACGCTCCGGCGCGTCGTAGGTGGTCAGCAGCTTGGTGGAATGCCGGCGGTCGCCCACCTCCAGCACGATGTCGGTGAAGGTGCCGCCAATGTCGGCGCCGATACGCGCGCCCTTGGGCGCGGATGGGCCGCGGTCAGTTGTAGATGTCATGGGGATTCTTGGACAGCGTGGAATAGAAGCGGGCCAGATGGTCGGCAACGCGCACGGGCTTGTACTTCGGCTCAGCACTCGCCAGCAGCTCGGGCAGCGGGGCCACGACGACCTCGCGATCGGGGTTGGCGAAGTAGGGCACGGAGAAGCGGCGGGCGCCGTCGCGATTGCGCACGCGGTGATAGTTGGACAAGAAGCGGCCGTTGGACCACCACATCATCATGTCGCCGACATTGATGGTGAAGGCACCCCGCACCGGCGGCGCCTGGATCCACACGCCGTCGCGGCGCTTCACCTCCAGCCCGCCGACATCCTGCTGCGCCAGGACGGTGAACGGCCCTTCGTCCGTGTGGGCCACCATGTTGGACACCTCGTCGTGCGCGTCCATAGGTAGCTGTGGGTAATAGTTCATGCTCAGCTGCGAGGCCGGCTGGTGGAAGCAATCGTCGAAGCGGTCCTCCGCCACGCCCAGGCCCAGAGCGAAGGCGCGCAGCAGCTCACGGGAGAAGGTCAGCATGGCGGCCAGGTAGTCCTCGCTGGCCTGCTTGAAGGCCGGCATGTCGTCGGGCCAGCGGTTGGGCTTGTCGAAAATGTCGGCGTGCTGCATATCGCGCGGGTTGGCCGGCCATTCGTGCTGCAGGCGATATTGCTCGAACATGCGGGTGTTTCGCGACAGGGGCTGGGCCTCCGGCGCGGGAATCCAGCCGCGATACCAGTCCGGCGTCGCCATGGCTGTGCGGCGGTCCGCCTTGTCGCGGGAGAAGAAGGCGTCGGCCTGGCCAAAGATGCCGTCCACCGTCGCCTGCGGCACACCATGACCCGCCAGGTAAAAGAAGCCGATCTCCTCACAGGCGTGCGCGATCTCGGCGGCCACCCGGCGGCGCGCGGCCGCGTCACCCGACAGAAAGGGCGCGAAATCGATTAAAGGTAATTCAGCCAGGGAAATGGCGCTGGCGGCGGCAATATCGTCCGCGCTGCGTTCGCTTCTGCTCATTTCAACCTCCGAGACTATTCTTTGAGCCCACCCCATCAGGCGGCCCAGTGCTCAGGACGGACGGCCCGTTGCGATGATGATTACGGCAACACGGCAAGGCAATGCGGTGCTTTTTCCTGACGGCGCCGTGGCCGAATGATCACTGTTGCAGTATCCCGCCAGCGCAATAGTTGGCTTGGCCCGCGGAATACCAATCAATCTTCCGGTGGAATCTCTACCCGCAGACCGTCATGGTCCGGCGTCAGCGTGATCTGGCAGGACAGCCGCGACGTGTCGCGGCGATGCGCGGACAGGGCCAGCAGCGCGTCCTCCTCTTCCGTCGCCGTCGATGCCGGCTCGACATAGACATGACAGGTGGCGCAGGAACAGCAGCCGCCGCACATGGCCAGCACTTCGTCAAAGCCGTGGTCGCGCAGGCCCTCCATCAGGGTCATGCCCGTGTCCATCTCGACGGCGCGGTCGCTGCCGTCCCGGCTGACAACGGTGATGATCGGCATGGATGTCCCTATCCCCCAGGAAAAATGAAGCCAGGCAAGACCAGGCAAGAAACGAAACCGGTCACGCGGCGGCCAGGTCCTTCAGCGGAACGCTGACGTCGGCCACGGCGGCCGGGTCACAGCGGGCGCCACCCTCCACCAGGGCGCGGCCCTGGGTGTAGTCGCGGATGGCGTTGACGCAATCCAGCGCCACCACCCGGCCGGCGCGGAAATAGACGATGGCAAAGCTGCGTGCCGCCGGGTCGCCCCGCAGCACCGCCGCGTCATGGCCGGCCGACAGGCCCACGGTCTGCAGCTTCAGGTCATATTGGTTGGACCAGAACCATGGCACCGCGTGATAGGGCTCGGCCGCCCCGGTCAGCGCCTTGGCCACGGTGATCGCCATGTCATTGGCGTTCTGCACCGATTCCAGGCGGATGCGCCGGCCATCGGCATAGGCGTTGGCGTGCAGGGCGCAATCGCCGATGGCGCGGATATCGGGCAGCGAGGTTCGGCAGAACGCGTCGACCGCGACACCGTCGCCACCCTCGGCCCCCGCCGCCAACAGAGGCTCCACCGCCGGGGTGATACCGATGCCCGCCACCACCATCTGCGCCGGGATCAGGGCGCCATCCGCCAGCCGCACGCCGGTCACCCGCCGCCCGTCGCCAACGATATCCTTCACCTGGGCGCCCAGACGCAGGTCCACGCCCCGCGCACGGTGTTCATCCTCATAGAAGCGGGACAGTGCGTCCCCCGCCACACGGGCCAGCACGCGGTCCGCCTGTTCCAGCAGGACGACGGGCTTGCCCGCCGCGCGCAGCACCGCCGCCGCCTCCAGCCCGACATAGCCGCCGCCGATCACCACCACCCGCTCCACCGCCGGCAGCTCCGCCCGCAGGGCATCGGCGTCGGCGCGGGTGCGCACGGTGTGCACGCCGGCCAGATCGCCGCCCGCACAGGCCAGGCGCCGGGCCTGGCCGCCGGCCGCCCAGACCAGCTGGCCATAGCCGAAGACCTCGCCCCCGGCCGTGGTCACGGTATGGGCCTCCGCGTCCACCGCCACCACCCGCCGCCCCGGCAGCAGGGTAACGCCGCGCGCCTGCCAAAAGGCGGCGGGCCGGATCAGGATGCGCTCGAACGGCTTGGCGCCGGACAGGTAGTCCTTGGTCAAGGGCGGGCGTTCGTAGGGCAACTCCGGCTCATCCCCGATCAGGGCGATGCCGCCGGTGTAACCCCGCTGGCGCAGCATAATGGCCACCTGGGCACCACCGTGCCCCGCGCCGACGATCAGGACGTCGTGCTGCATGTTACCCTATCCGCCAAACGGCCTTGTGACGCCGCCGGCCGGGTCTGGCGGGCGGTCCTGTTGATGATTACGGCAACACAAGAGGCCGGGGCGGTGCTTTTTTCTACAGACGCCGTGGCCAAATGATCACTTTTTCCCGACCCTGCCGACGCATTAGTGATTCTATGGAACAAAAGGATTTCAGGTCGGACCATGGAACGGGCACTGACGGGCGCATTGGCGGGCAAAGCCGCACTGGTGACGGGGGGAACGCGGGGGCTGGGCCTGATGCTGGCGCGCACCCTGGCGGATGCCGGCTGCGCCGTCGCCGTGATCGGCCGCGACCCGCAGGCGGGGGCGGTGGCCTTCGATCATTTGCAGGCCCGCGGCGGCCCGGTCTGTGCGCTCAGCGCCGACGTCACCGACGAACAGGCGATGAAGGCCGCCGCCGCCGAGGCCGAAGCGCGCCTGGGCCCGCTGGACATCACCGTCTGCGCCGCGGGCGTCAGTTCCCCCCGCGCGCCCATCTGGACCAATTCCGCCGACACGTACCGTCACTGCTTCGACACCAATGTGCTGGGCGTGTTGAACAGCCTGACGGCCACCCTGCCCGGCATGGTGGCGCGCGGCGGCGGCAAGGTCATCGTCATCGGCGGCACCTATGGCCACAAGGGGGTGGCCGGCTTCTCCGTCTACGCCGCCTCGAAATGGGCGCTGCGCGGGCTGGTGCGGTCCGCCGCGCTGGACGCGGCACCGCATGGCGTCACGGTCAACATGATCTCGCCCGGCGGGGTGGACGGCGAACGGCTGCGCCGGCTGTTCCGCCAGTCGGCGGAGGCCAATGGCGAGCCCGAGGACGCGCCGCTGAAGCGCTTCACCGCCGGCACGGCGCTGGGGCGGCTGGTGGGCGAGGATGACGTCGCCGCCGCCATGCTGCACCTGCTGGGCCCGGGCGGGCGGATGATGACGGGCCAGGACATCGTGGTCGATGCCGGTATGGTCGTTTAAGTCATGGTCGTTTGGGGCATGGTGATTTAAGGAGAGCTTGAGATATGAGCGATTTGAGCGGCTTTCGGCGCGAAACGCAGATCCTGCACGCGGGCCGTGACCCGAAGGCCAATCACGGCGTCGTGAACCCACCCGTCTATCATTGCTCCACCGTTCTGTTCGACAGCGTGGAAGCACTGCTGGAAACCCGCAAGGACCGGGCCTCGGGCGCCTATGTCGGCTTCACCTACGGCCGTGAGGGCACGGAAACCACCCGCGCCTTCGAGGACGCCGTGACCCTACTGGAGGGCGGCTACCGCGCCGTCACCACCTCCTGCGGGCTGGGGGCCATCTGCGCTTCGCTCACCGCCTTCCTGTCGGCGGGCGACCACCTGCTGATCGTGGACAGCCTGTACGGTCCGGCGCGGGCCTTCTGTGAAGATTTCCTGCGCAAATTCGGCGTGGAGATCACCTATTACCGCCCGACCATCGGTGCCGGGATCGAGGCGCTGTTCCAGCCCAACACCAAGGTCGTCTATCTGGAGTCCCCCGGCTCACTGACCTTCGAGATGACGGACGTGCCGGCGATCACCAAGCTGTGCCGGGCGCGGGGCATCAAGACCATCATGGACAACACCTGGGCCTCGCCCGTGTGCTTCCGGCCGCTGGAACATGGCGTCGACGTCTCGGTCAACGCCGCCACCAAATACATCTCCGGCCATTCCGACCTGATGCTGGGCATCGCCGTCTGTACGGAGGAAGCCTTCATCCCGGTGAAGAAGACGGCCTCGGGCTCCGGCTATTGCGGCGGGCCGGACGACGTCTACATGGCCCTGCGCGGCCTGCGCACCCTGGCGCTGCGCATGAAGCGGCACCAGGAATCGGCCCTGCGCGTGGCCCTGTGGCTGCAGCAGCGCCCGGAGGTGGCGCGGGTGATGTACCCGGCCCTGCCCGACGACCCCGGCCATGCCATCTGGAAGCGCGACTACGACGGCGCGTCGGGCCTGTTCGGCGTGGTGCTGAACGCCTGCACGGACGCGCAGTTCGCCGCCATGCTGGACCATATGGACCTGTTCAAGCTGGGCTACAGCTGGGGTGGGTATGAAAGCCTGGTGGTGCCGACCTACCCGTCCGACCTGCGCTCCGCCGTGACGTGGGAGGCGGCGGGCCCTTCGCTGCGCCTGCATGTCGGCCTGGAGGATCCGGAGGACCTGATCGCCGACCTGGAACGGGGCTTCGCCCGCCTGGCCGCCGCCCGCTGACCCCAAGCCCCCGCTGACCCGAGCCTAGGAAAGTTCCCATGACCCTCATCGACATCACCGCCGGCGGCTTCCGCTTCACCGCCCGGCTGGAAGAAGAACTGGCGCCCGCCACCTGCGCCCGCTTCCTGGCCATGCAGCCCTATGACGAGAAGTTGATCCACGTGCGGTGGAGCGGTGAGGGCTGCTGGATCCCCATGGGCGACACGCCCTATGACCTGCCGTGGGAGAACGCCACCCGCCATCCCGCCCCCGGGCAGTTCATTTTCTATCCCGGCGGCTACAGCGAAACCGAGATCCTGCTGGCCTACGGCGGCGTCGCCTTCGCCAGCAAGCTGGGCCCGCTGGCCGGCAACCACTTCCTGACCATCATCGAGGGCCAAGAGCAGTTGCCGGCCCTGGGCCGCAAGGTCCTGTGGGAAGGGGCGCAACCCATCAGCTTCCGGCCCCGCGCATGAGCGCCCCCTCCGCGCACCCCTTCCTCGACGGCCAGCCCAAGGCCCTGCTCATCGGCGGCCGCTGGCAGGCGACGGACGCGGACTTCGAGACGCGCAACCCCGCCAACGGCCAGGTGCTGGCCACCGTCGCGCGCGGCACGGCGCGGGAGGTCGACGCCGCCGTCACCGCCGCCCGCACGGCGTTCGAGGATGGCGCCTGGCCCCGCTTCTCCCCCGCCGACCGGCAGCGCCTGCTGCTGCGCCTGGCGGACCTGCTGGAACGGGACGCGGAAGATTTCGCCCGCATCGACACCCTGGAAATGGGCTCGCCCATCCGGCACACGCGGGGCAGCGTGGCCCTGCTGGTCGACCTGCTGCGCTATTACGCCGGCATGGCGCGGGGGATCGAAGGGCTGACGGCCCAGACCTCCGACCCCGACATGTTCGCCTGCACCCTGCGGGAGCCCGTGGGCGTCTGCGGCGCCATCATCCCGTGGAACGGGCCACTGTGGGCCTCGATCCTCAAGCTTGGCCCCGTGCTGGCCACCGGCTGCACCCTGGTGCTGAAGCCGGCGGAGGACGCCTCCCTCGCCCCGCTGATGCTGGCCCGCCTGGCGGAGGAGGCTGGCGTACCGCCCGGCGTCTTCAACGTCGTCACCGGTTTCGGGGCTGAGGCGGGCGCCGCCCTGGCGGCCCATCCGGGCATCGACAAGCTGGCCTTCACCGGATCGGACGCTACCGGGCGCGCCATCGCCGCCGCCGCGGGCGCCAACCTGACGAAGCTGTCGCTGGAGCTGGGCGGCAAGTCACCCAACATCATCTTCGCCGACGCCGACCTGGACGCGGCCGCCCGCACCGCCGTCATCGCCGCCTTCGCCAATTCCGGCCAGGTATGCAGCGCCGGCACCCGCCTGTTCGTGGAGCAGTCCGTGCACCGGGAGTTCGCCGAGCGGGTGGCGCGGATCGCCCAGACCTTGCGCATCGGCGACGGCATGGATCCGGACACCGACCTGGGGCCCTTGGTCAGCGCCCGCCAGCTGGGCCGCGTCTGCGAGCATATGGACGACGCCCGGGCCGCCGGCGCCACGGCCATCAGCGGCGGCGGCCGCCTGACCGGCGCCGGCTATGACCAAGGATTCTTCTTCCCGCCCACCGTGCTGGTGGACGCGCGGGACGACATGCGCGCGGTGCGGGAGGAGATTTTCGGCCCCATCCTGGCCACCCTGCCCTTCACCACCGAGGATGAGGTCGTCACCCGGGCCAACGCCACCCCCTTCGGCCTGGGTGCGGGGGTGTGGACGCGCGACGTGGGCCGGGCCCATCGCCTGGGCCGGCGCCTGCGCGCCGGATCGGTCTGGGTCAACTGCTACAACGCCATCGACCCGGCCATGCCGTCCGGCGGCATGAAGGCCAGCGGCTACGGCCGCGAATATGGCCGTGCCCACCTGGATGAGCATCTGGAGACGAAAAGCCTGTGGATCAGCTCTCGCTGATCCCCTCAGCGCCGGGACCTACAGCCATTTGGCCACAGTGGGCTTCCGGAACACTTGCAGCTGGTCGATCAGGCCATCGGCATCCGGGGCCAGGGCGATGCCGGCGCGATGCTCCGGCGGCAGGAAGCGCTGGGCAATCATGGTGTCGACGAAGGCCATGAAGGCGTCGAAATAGCCGCCGACGTTCAGCAGGCCCACCGGCTTGTCGATGTCGCCCAGCTGGTTCAGGGTCCAGGCCTCCATGAATTCCTCGGTGGTGCCGATGCCGCCCGGCAGGGCGATGCAGGCGTCGGCCAGGGTCAGCATCCGTTCTTTGCGCGCCCGCATGCCGTCCACGATCTCATGCAGGCTGAGCGTGGGGTGCAGATGGTCCTTTTCGAACAGGCGGCGGGTGATGACGCCGTGGACACGCCCGCCCTCCGCCAGGGCGGCATCGGCCAGGATGCCCATCAGGCCCTTGTGCGTGCCGCCATAGACGATGCCGATGCCCCGGCGCGCCAGCGTGGCGCCCAGCTGCGCGGCGGCGTCCTTGAACGCGTCGCCCAGCCCGGTGTTCGACCCACAGAAAATCGCAATATTCTTCAGCGTGCGCGTGGCGGCGGCAGGCGTTTCTACACTCATGTCGTGAGGCATCCCTAGTGGAACGGACAGTCAAAGCATAGGTCATGGCGGGGGCCTATACAACGCGACGGCCGGTTTGTTTCGGCACCGCCCTGCCGCCGTTTAGGCAACGGGACCGGTGTGCCCCCGGGTGCATACTATGGAAAACCACGCGGGCGTACCAAGCCGTCCGCGAATTACTGGCACGGGTCCCGCTTTCAACCGAACACGCAACTGGCCGCGCGCGGGCACGAACCTGCACGTGGCGACGCATAGGCCCGCCTGGCACCAAGGAAGAGCAGGAGCAACCGCATGACTCCCGAACAGAACGCGCTGATCACCCGGTCGGGCCCCGACACGTCGCTGAGCAAGCTGCTGCGCCGCTATTGGCAGCCCATCGCCCTGGTGGAGGAGCTGGAGGGCGCCCGTCCCGCCAAGGCGGTGCGCGTGCTGGGCCAGGACATGGTGCTGTTCCGCGATGAGGCCGGGCGCCTGGGCCTGCTGGACCGCGACTGTCCCCACCGCAACGCCGACCTGGCCTTCGGCCGGCTGGAGGGTGGCGGCCTGCGCTGCCTGTTCCACGGCTGGCTGTTCGACGTGAACGGCAACTGCATCGAAACCCCGGGTGAGCCGGCTGGCAGCAAGCTGTGCACCCGCATCCACCAGCGCGCCTATCCGGTGGTGGAGAAGAGCGGCATGGTCTTCGGCTATATGGGCGACGGTGATGCGCCGGCCTTCCCCAACCTGGACTGCTTCATCGCCCCGGACAGCCACGTCTTCGCCTTCAAGGGCTATCTGGACTGCAACTGGCTGCAGGCGCTGGAGGTCGGCATCGACCCGGCGCACGCCAGCTTCCTGCACCGCTTCTTCGAGGATGAGGACGCCGCCGGCAGCTATGGCCGCCAGTTCCGCGCCCAGTCCGCCGACAGCGACATGACCATGACCCAGGTGCTGCGGGAGTATGAGAACCCCGACATCAGCGTGGAGAAGACGGACATCGGCCTGCGCCTGACCTCGCTGCGCGCGCTGAACACCGGCGACACCCATGTGCGCGTCACCAACCTGCTGTTCCCCCAGGCCTTCGTCATCCCCCTGTCGGAGACGATGACCATCACCCAGTGGCATGTGCCCATCGACGATGTCAGCTGCTATTGGTACGCCGCCTTCACCGGCTTCGCCGAGCCCGTGAACAAGGAAGAGATGCGCCGCCAGCGCCTGCAACTCTACACCCTGCCCGACTACAAGCCGCGCCTGGGCCGCCACAACGACTACGGCTATGACGTGGTGGAACAGCGCAGCCGCACCTACACTGGCATGGGTGAGGATATCAACGTCCACGACCAGTGGGCGGTGGAAAGCCAGGGCCGCATCCAGGATCGCACGCGCGAGCACCTGGGCACGACCGACAAGGCCATCGTCGCCTACCGCATGATGCTGATGAGCCAGATGCGCAAGTCCGACCAGGGTGAGGCGCCTCTGCTGGTGCTGGACGCGGCCGCCGCGGCCGGCGTCACCGGCCCCGCCACGGTGGACGGTGTCGCCAAGGCGGGCGAGGACATCCAGGCCTATTGGCAGCGCACCGACGCCCGCCGCCGGGAGCAGGCGCCGTGGACCGCGCCCGTGAAGGCCAGCGCCTGATGCCGGCCTTCATCGAACGCCACGGCCTGTGGACGGACGACCAGCGGCGCCAGGCGGATGAGGTGCTGGCCCGGCTCAAGGGGGAGGACGTGCGCCAGGTGCGCCTGTCCTTCCCCGACATGCACGGACTGCTGCGGGGCAAGACGCTGCTGCCCGGTGCCGTGCCGGGGGCCTTGCGCCACGGCTGCGCCATCACCTCCACCCTGTTGCTGAAGGACACCGCCCACCGCACGGTGGTGCCGGTGTTCACCGCCGGGGCCGGCATCGGCAACGCCGACCTGCAGGGCGGCGGCGACGTGGTCATGGTGCCCGACCCCGCCACCTTCCGGCACCTGCCCTGGGCGCCGGGCACCGCCTGGATGATATGCGACCTCTACCACGCCGATGGCCGCCCGGTGGCCCTGTCCACCCGGCGGATCGCGCAGGCGGCGACGGCGCGGCTGGCCGATCTCGGCTTCGACTATGTCAGCGGGCTGGAGGTGGAATTCCATCTGACCCGGCTGGTGGATCCCAAGCTGGCGCCGGCCGATTCCGGGCAGCCGGGCACGCCGCCGGAGGTCACCCTGCTGCACCAGGGCTACGCCTACCTGACCGAGCAGCGCTTCGACCAGATCGAGCCGGTGCTGGACATCCTGCGGCGCGACTGCCTGGCCCTGGGCCTGCCGCTGCATTCGCTGGAACTGGAGTTCGGGCCCAGCCAATGCGAGTTCGTGTTCAGCCCCGGCGACGGCATCCAGCCGGCCGACGACATGATCCTGTTCCGCAACGCGGTGAAACAGATCGCCCGGCGCCACGGCTACCACGCCAGCTTCATGTGCCGGCCGCAGTTGCCCAACGCCATGTCCAGCGGCTGGCACCTGCACCAGTCCCTGCGCGACCGCAGGACCGGCGCCAACGCGTTCGCGGCGGCGGATGGCGCGCCCAGGCTGTCCCGCATCGGCCGGCTTTTCCTGGCCGGCCTGCTGCGGGGTGCCGCAGCGGCCACGCCCTTCAGCACCCCCACCATCAACGGGTACAAGCGCTACCGCGCCAACAGCCTGGCGCCCGACCGGGTGGCCTGGGGGGAGGATAACCGGGGCGCCCTGCTGCGCGTGCTGGCCCGGGGGGAGCCGGGGGCCACCCGCATCGAGAACCGCATCGGCGAGCCGGCGGCCAACCCCTACCTCTACCTGTCCTCCCAGATACTGACCGGCCTGGCCGGCATCGAGGCCGGGGAGGAACCGCCCCCCGCCGTCGACAGCCCCTATATGGCCGAGGCCGAGGCCCTGCCCACCAGCCTGGAATCGGCCCTGGTGTTGCTGGACCGCAGCGACATCCTGCGTCAAGGCTTTGGCGACGGCTTCGTCGATCACTTCCTCATGATCAAGCGCGCCGAGGTCGCCCGCTACAACAGCACAGTGACCGACTGGGAACACCGCGAATATTTTGACTTGTACTGAAGGCGCTCCAAAGTGAAACGCCCCGGTCGGCTGATCGGGGCGTTTTCTTTGCTGGCGCCTCACTTTTCCTAGGCGGCGTGGACAAATTCGCCAGCTAAAGGAGCGCGCTCAGCGATCCTCCACAGGAACAGACTTCCATTCCTCGAAGCTCGCGTAGATTTGGGTGTCCGGCCAACGGGGATTTGCCTCTGCGCGCCAAGTGAGGTGCACTTGGGCAAACCGTCCGTCGCGCAGCAAGAATAGCACGTCGTCCCGGCGCCATCTTCGGCCGACAGCAGCAGCTTCGATGCCGTGTATTATATGGGACGAGCATAGTTCACGCCGAAGCTCGTCCTCCAAGCCTTTGCGCTCGCTCATGCTGTCGATTGCCGACCAGTCGCCATCCCATTCGTATGCTTCCGTCATGCTTCGAGCTTATCCAACAATGCGAAGTTCGCAACGTATCGTGTTCACGATTGACGCCCGGCGTCCTGATTGATTCAAGGCTGCTTTTTGGAGGCAGGCTTGAGCAGGGGCGATCTCACCGAAGCGGAATGGCGCGTTCTGAAAGACTTACTTCCGATCGAAGCTGAGAACCGTGGTCGAGGCAGACCGCCTGAACAGAACCGTTCAATCATCAACGACATCCTCTGGCGGCTTCGGTGCGGCGCTCCGTGGCGCGACGTGCCGCCCAAATATGGCAGCTGGAACACCATCTATCGGCGGTTCCGGCGATGGAGTGAAGCCGGGGTCTGGGAGGCTGTAGCGGTCACGCTGGCCGAAATCATGGCAGACAGCGGCCACTACAGCATCGACAGCACCCCAGTCCGTGCCCGCGTCTCAGCAGCGGGCGGAAAAGGGGGACTCATCGACGCGCTCTTGGCCGCTCGCGGGGCGGGTTCCCCAGTAAGCTTCACTGCCTGGCTGACGCCCTCGGCCGACCGCTCGCCTTCCATCTGACGGTCGGCGAGGCGGCAGATTGTAAGGCATACGATGCTTTGATCGGCCTACCCGAGCGCGCGCCTAACGCCTTGCTGACCGATAAGGGTTACGATGCAGACGCCATCCGTGCCGATCTTGCCAAACGGAAGATCGAGGCCGTCATCCCGGGCCGATCAAACCGACGCGTGAAAATCGAGCACGACCGTGCACTCTACAAGCAGCGAAACCGCATCGAGCGCATGTTCGGACAGCTCAAGATCAACCGCGCCGTCGCCACACGCTACGACCAACTGGCCAACAGCTTCCTTGGCATGGCCCATCTTGCCACCGCTAGATACTGGCTCAAATTTGTCCCCGCGGCCTAGGATGCGACTGCATTCGCCGGGGCGAATACCGAAGGGCGAAGCGAGGAAGCCAAGGCGGCGGATGCCGCCGCCCGGCGCCTGAGGGCGAAACTAAAGCGTCGCCCCGCCGTCGATGACCATTTCCTGGCCGGTGATGTTGCGCCCACCTGGGCCCACCAGGTACAGGACCATGGCGACGATGTCCGACGGTTCGCTTGGACGGCCAAGCGGGATGCCCATGTCGGCGACGTAGCGGGTCAGCGCCTCATCCTCGCTGACGCCGTCCTGTTCCGCCCGGGCGCGCCAGGCGGCCTTCATGCGGGGCACGGCCACGGGACCGGGCGCGATATAGTTCACGGTGACGCCATCGGGTCCCGCCTCCAGCGCGGCGCTGCGCGACAGGCCGCGCAGGCCCCATTTGGAGGCGCTGTAGCTGGACCGGCCGGCGCGGCCGCGCATGCCGTGGTTTCCGCCGATGTTGACGACACGCCCGCCCTTGGCCGCCCGCATGACGGGCAGCAGGCGCGACAGCACGATGAAGGGCGCGCGCAGGTTGGTGGCGATGACGTTGTCGAAATCCGCCACGCTGAATTCCCCGATGGGCGGGGACAGCGGCCCGGTGGTACCGGCGGCGTTGACCACCACGTCCACCCTGCCGCCCGTCCATTCCAGGAAGCGAGTCAGCGCCTGGTCCAGGGCGTCGGCTTCGCGCACGTCCACCGTCAGGACCAGGGCGTCGCCCCCCTGCCCGCGCAGTTGACCGGCCAGTTCCTCCAGCGCTTCGGTCCGGCGGCCGGTAATGGCGACGTCATAGCCGGCGGCGCCCAGCGCCAGGGCGATCTCGCTGCCGGTGCCGGCGCTGGCGCCCGTGACCAAGGCCACGGGCCGTTCACGCATCGTGCCTTGGGGGGCCACTTACATCGCCTCCGCGAAATAGCGGCGGTTGGATTCCGCCTGGATCTTGTAGATGGAGCTGCCGGCGCGCGACGGGAACGGCAGCTTCACGTGGTTCTGCTCGAACCGCACCTCGCTAGTCGGCGGGCCGGCGACGATGCGGCTGTCGTACTCCTCCCAATCCAGCTTGTAGAACAGGGGGAAGGCGTCGGTGGCGGCGTATTCGTAGAATAGGATGCGGCGCGACCTGCCGGAACGGTTGACGCTGGAGCCATGCAGGGTCATCGGGTGGTGGAAGCTGACGGTGCCCGGCGGGCCGGCCAGCAGGGCGGCCTTGTCCAGCGCGACCTGGCTGACATCCACGGCACCGGCGAAATAGCCTTCCTCGTCATGGTGGTCCAGCAGCGGCCCCTTGTGGCTGCCGGGGATGACCTGCATGGCGCCGTTCTCGGCCGAGGCGCCGTCCAGCATGATGGAGGCGACACAGGTGGACATGTTGGTGTGGGGGGCGAAGGCCCAGTCCTGATGCCATTCCAAGGCGGCGCCGCCGTTGGCCGCCTTCATGTTCATCTTGGTATGGTTCAGGCGGATGTTGGGCCCGAGCAGCCGGTTCAGCACATCGACGATCTTGGGATGGCCGGCCAGGCGGGCATAAAAGGGATCGATGCGGTTGGGCTTCTTGATGCGCTGGATGGTGCGCTTGCCATTGGCGTCCTGGTCGAAATCGAACCAGGCGTCGTCGGCGATGCTGTCGGCCGCGCGCGCCTCGATCCGGGCGGTCAGTTCCAGCAGTTCATCCAGCACGGGACCGGCCAGCAGGCCCGGCACGACGGCGTAGCCGTGAGTGTCGTAATGAGAGACGATTTCGTCGACGTTCATCCTCAATCTTCCTTCGGCAAAGGCAGGTCGGTGACGACCATGTGCGCCTTGTAGTGCGTGATGCAGAGCGGCAGGCGGGCGGCGCGGGCGGCGATCTGCCCGGTGGCGCCGCAGGCCCAGAAAACGGGAACCTCGTCGGGGTTGAGCCGGGTCAGGCCATGGCCGCCATAGCTCTGTTCCAAATCCTCAATGCCCAGATCGCTGGGCAAGCCCAAGGACACCGGCGCGCCGTGGAAGGCGGGGTAGCGGGCCGACAGGATGGTGGCCTTGATGGCGTCGGCCGGGCGCAGGGCCCGCATGGACACCACCAGCTTGCCGGCGAACGGGCCGACGGGCGTGGTGTCGCGGCCGGTCACATACATGGCCGAGACGTTGCCCTCATCCAGGTGGCGCAGGCGCACGCCGTGACGCTGCAGCAGCGCCTCGAAGGAAAAGGAACAGCCGAGGACGAAAGCCACCAGGTCATCGCGCCAGGCGCCGCTGGCGTCGACCGGCGTATCCACCAGTTCCCCATCACGGAAGATCATATAGCCGCCGGTGTCCCGGGCAATGTCCATGTCCTGGGCCAGGGACGGGATGGCCCGTTCCCCCGGCGCGCTGCGGCCCAGCAGGGGCAGCGCCTGGGCATTGGCGCGGCAGTAGGCCTCGAACGCGTCGGCATATTCCGCCGGCACGGCCACCAGGTTGCCTTGCACCACGGTGCGCGCCACCAGGTTGGTGAAGCCGGTGAAGCGGCGTTCCCGTATGGCCCGGCGCACGGCCACCGGGTCGGCGGGGTCGAACGCACCGGCCACGCCGGCCATCGCGTCAGGATGTGACATCAAGCTCATGGCGTCGATCATATCCAGCGAGGGTGTTGCCGGGAGTTGCTATTTTTTGCCCCGGCCGTTGCCGAAGCGGACCTGGGCTTATGCGGTGGCCAGAGTATGGGTGGTGCAACACCATCACCATCGGGACAAGACCATGGCGCGCATCCTGATCATCGGCAGTTCGGCCGGCCTGGGGCGGACGGTGGCGCAAGGATGCCGGGGCGACGGCGACTGGGTCGCCATGGCGGATGGCGCCACCGACACCACCGGCCCCTGGGACCTTTACATTCCCGTAAATCCGGCGGATCCGGAAGCCCCCGCCCGCGCCATGGAAGCCATCCGGGCGGGCCAGGGGGCGCTGGACGCCGTGGTGGTCGCCGCCTCGCTGGTGCAAGCCGCCCCGGTGGGCCAGTGGACGGCGGCGATGTGGGATGAGGCGGCGGCCGTCAACCTGCGCCTGCCCTTCCTGGCGGCGCAGGCGGCCCTGAATCTACTGGGCGCCTCCCCCAATGCCAGCATCATCCTCATCTCCTCCACCGCCTCGCTGCGCGGGCAACCCCTCACCCATGCCTATCAAGCGACCAAGGCGGGGCTGGCCGGGCTGGTCCGCAGCCTGGCGGCCGAGCTGGGCCCCAAGGGCATCCGGGTCAATGGGACCTTGGTCGGCTGGGTGGACACGCCGCAGACCCGGGCCTTCTGGTCGGCACGGGAAGACGCCGACGCGGGGCGCCAGGCGGTGGACGGCCGCATCCCCCTGCGCCGCCATGGCCGGGCGGAGGAAGCGGCGGCCCTGGTCCGCTATCTTATCTCGCCCGCCGCGTCCTACATCTCCGGGGCGATGATCCCGGTGGACGGCGGCGACACGGCGGTTTGAATTCAAGAGGCGGAAACGGCCGGCGCCGCCGACCGGCGCTGCGCCCCCACCACACCCGGCAACGCCACCAGGGCCACCACCAAGCCGGCCAAGGCGATGGCGACATAGGCGCCCCAAACCGATGACGCGAAGTAGAGGGTGGGCGTGAGGAACGAGGCCAGGGAGACGAACTGGTTGACGGTACCGGCCATCGTGCCACCGCCCAGCGCCTGGCCGGCGACCACCGGCATGGCGGCCATACACACGCCGGACAAGGCACCGAACGTGAACAGCCAGCCCATCAGCCCCGCCACCGCCAGCACCAGCGGACTGCCGGGGAAGAACAGCAGGAACTGCGCCACCATGCCCACGCCCACCATGATGGTGAACAGGGTGCGGGGCGGAAAATCGCGGGCCAGCAGGGTGCCGGTCACGGTGCCGCCCAGCAGGACGGCCGCGATCTTCGCCACCGCGACGATGCTGGCGGACGCCGCCAGGGATACGCCGTGCACCTTGGCAAGGTAGGTGGCGGCCACCAGGCTGGTGCCATAGGAGATCATGCTGGGCAGGGCGGCGCTGACCGCCAGTTGCAGCACGTCCCGGCGTCGCAAGGCGGCGAACAGGCGGCCGACCTGTTCCCGGACGGGCACGCCGTCGGCCTTGCGCGGCGGCACCTGGGGCAGGAACACAGTGCCGACGCAACACAGCAGCATGAACGCGCCGTGCAGCGCCGGCGCCACCCGCCAGTCGGCCGCGGTGGTGAACGGCGCCGCCACCAGCAAGCCCAGGGAGAAGCCGACGGGGGCGTAGGTGGACCACAGCGCCATGGCCCTGGTGCGAATGGCGCCGTCCAGGCCACCCATCAGCATGGCGGCACCGCCGTTCAGCACCCCGACATAGCCGACGCCGGCCAGCAACACGCCGACATCCAGCAGCCAGACGTCCCGGGCCAGGAAGACCACGGCGTCGGCCAGGGCCAGCACCGGCGCGGCCAACACCAGTGTCCGACGCGGCCCGATGCGGTCGACGATGCCGCCGCCCACCATGGCCATGACGGCCGCCGGCAGGGAGAACAGGGCGATGGTCAGGCCGATGGCGGCGGCCGGGGCCTGCAGGTCGGCGGTGATGCGGACCGTCAGCGGCGACAGGATGCCGACCAGCGACATGGCGCCCAGCCCGATGCCGTACACCACCAGGATGGCCAGCCATCCGCCCCGCTTTACCGCCGTCGCCATCATCGTGCCGCTTTCCCACGTGGGTCCTAAGACGCCAACTGTGAGGCGCCGGCGCGTCCCAAGCAAGCCGGGTACGGGATTAGCACCGGGCCGTTCACAAAAACCGCACCACGGCCGCGTTGTCGCCCGGGCAACGGGCCATGGTAGAAACGGACACGGGGGAAATGGAGGCGGGGCCCTAGGCTGTGGACCATCCATCACCACGACAAAAGATCGGACAGCGTATGGTCAGGATTTCCAAGCGCGCGCTTCTGTACTTTTCCCTGGCGCTGCTGTCGGGAACGGCCTTGGCGCGGGCCGCAACGCTTAGCGCGCCCGACATCGATGGCGACGGCGGCGTTTCGGCCTTTTACCGCTGGGGCGCGGCGATCACCCGGCCGGGCCTGCCCTTGCGGGAGGAGACGTTCCCGGCAGCCCTGTCGCGACCCAAGATGGCCGGGACGGCGCTGCGCATCCTTTACACCGCCACCAGCGGCGTCGGACGCGGCTTGGTGCCCGTGTCCGGCATCGTCTACCTTCCCGCCGGTGCGCCGCCCCCGGGTGGCTGGCCCATCCTGGCCTGGGCCCACGGCACCACCGGTTTCGCCGACGTCTGCGCCCCCTCCTGGCGAGGCCAGCCGGCGCGGGACGTGGCCTATCTGCAGCGCTGGATGGAGGCCGGCTTCGCCGTGGTCGCCACCGACTATGAAGGGTTGGGGACCAAGGGCGTCCACCCCTATCTGCTGTGGAAGTCCGAGGGCCGGTCCATCCTGGACGCCGTGCGTGCGGCCCTGAAGGCCAAGCCGGGCGTGCTGCGCAACCAGGTGGTCATCGCCGGGCAGTCCCAGGGCTCCGGCGCCGCCCTGGGGGCCACCTACCTGGCGCCCGACTACGCGCCGGACCTGCACGTCCTGGGCACCGTCGCCACCGGCCTGGTGGTCACCTTCGCCGGCCCCCAGGGCGATGGCTATGTGAAGAAGCCGGAGCAGTACACCGACCCGCGCCAGATGGATCCGGGCTTCGCCATGCTGCGCATCGGCGGCATCGACCGCGCCCTGCATCCGGAGCTGGACCCCGCCGATTTCGTCACGGCCAAGGGCCGGCCCCTGCTGGATGCCGCGCGCACCTCCTGCCTGCATGACCTGTTCACCCTGTCCAAGGAAAAGGGCCTGACGGGGGAAGAGGTCTTCGTCCCCGACCTGAAGCCGCTGGACGCGGATATGGAGCCCAACTTCGTCCTGCCGGTCGCGAAGATGACCGTGCCCATCTTCGCCGGCACCGGCCTGGCCGACGGCATGGCCGGCACCGCCGGGCAGTACAACGCCGTCAAGGCCATGTGCGACGCCGGCACCACTGTGCAATGGCATGTCTATCCCGGCCTCAGCCACAACGGCGCCGTCAACGGTTCCCTGGCTGACAGCCTGCCATTTGTCCAGGCCCTGCTGAAGGGTGAAGCACCCAAGGGCAACTGCGCGGGCATCACCCCGCCGGGGCCGGTGCAGGCGCCGACGCCCGGTATCCCCTTCAACGATTGAAGAGGTCCCCGGGAACAAGAAGGGCGGCGGCATCATCACGATGCCGCCGCCCCAGTTTCAAGCCTACGGGAAACCTCAGGGGAACACAGGATCAAACCGGCGACGTGAGGACTTCCCCGCGCCGCCGCAGGATGACGCCGCTGATCGACCATGATCAGCGGCGTCACACATCAGTAGCGGTACTGCGCCGTCAGACCGATGGTGCGGGGGCGATAGCCCTGATCGTAGTACAGCGTGCCGCCGACGCCGTCGTGATTGCGCGCCAGCACATCGGTGGAATTGGTGACGTTGTCGACGAACAGCGACAGGTCCAGGCCGGAGAACCGCGCGCCGGCCCGCAGGGACAGATAGTTGGTGGCCCCCAGGGCGTAGAGGCCGGCATCATAGCCGTAGGTGCCCTGGATGTTCTGCTGGATGTTCTTGCTGGCGAAGCTGTAGTCGGCACGCAGATAGCCGACGACGTTCTCGTTGACCGGGATTTCCCCTTCGCCATAGACGTGGCCAGACCACAGCGGCCCACCGATGCGCTGGCCGGCCGCCTTCAGCAGCAGGTTGTTGCCGCCATAGATGTTCTCATCGTAGGTGATGTGGGTATAGCCCAGCTCCGTGCCGAAGGTCAGGCCGTGCATGGGCCGGATGGCGGCGGACAGCTCCGCGCCCTTGCCGGTGGCCTCACCCAGGTTGGAAATGTAGGAGAAGCTGCAGGTCGGCAGGCGGATGGACTGCTGGATGTTCTTCCACTTCAGCAGGTAGCCGCTGGCGTCCAGGCTCACCATGCCGCCGAACAGCTTGTTCTTGCTGCCACCCTCATAGGACCAGAGGTTGTCGGATTCATACCCGGTGGGGCTGGAGGTCAGGCCCAGAGTCTTCAGATCGCTGGCGCAGAATTCGCTGGCAACCGCCGCTTGGGCACCGCCGGGACGGAAGCCTTCGGTGGCGGAGGCGTACAGCATGTGGTCTGTATCCAGCTGGTAGGACACGCCGACCTTCGGCGTCCAGGCGCCCTCGTTCTGGCCCACCGTCTTGACGGTGCGGACGCCGCCGTTGGTGGGACCGTCCTTGGTGTCGGTGAAGTCAAACTCATCCAAGGTGTAGCGCACCGCCAGGGTGACCTTCAGGTCCTCCATCGGCTTGATGTCGATGGCGCCATAGCCTGCGTACTGGTGGTCATTGGCGGAAACCAGGTTCACGTAGCTGTAGCGGTTGTCGTACTGCTTATAGCCGTTGACCAGCACCCCGGGAAAACGGCCCGAGCCTGTGTAGTTGGTGAAGTACTGCCGGGTGCGCGAGTAATAGGCGCCCACCGTCCAGTCCACATACTTGTTGTCATAAGACTGCGCCCGCAGTTCCTGAGTCAGGTTGCGTTGGTTCAGCGTCAGGTAATCGGCCGTGTTGGATAGGGTCTTGTTGGAATAGGTACCGAAGGGGTTGCCTGACCGCAGGAAGGAGAAATAGGTGCCGTAATCCAGCGTCTGGTCCTGCTGACGCTCGAAATAGGAGGTGTTGGAGATGATGTCGATGTTGTCCCACCGGTACTTCATCGCCAGGGCCGGCATGGTGAAGCGGTCGCGGGTCGGTTCCAGATTGGCGACACCGGTCTTGTAGTCGGCATCCCCGGTGTTGCCGTAGCCCTCCCAGTAGTCATTGCGGGCGTTGGACTTTTCCAGCTGGTAATAGATGCTGGGCGTGATCGTCAGGTCCTCGATCGGTCGCCAGGAGGCGGCCAAGCGGGCTTCCCGCGTGTCGCTGAAGTTGACGTCCTTGTCGATGACGGTGTTGGTGCCCTGCTTCACCTGGTCGATATAGCCGCCGCTATGCTGGTACCAGGCGCTGGCACGCACCGCCAGGGTGTCGGAAATCGGCCCGCCGACGGCAGAGCCAGCCTCATAGCTGGCGGCGCCGTTGTAGGTGGAGGCCACCTCCGCCCGGGAGTAGATCTCGAGCTTGTCGAAGCTGGGCTGGGGCGTGATGAAGCGCACGGCGCCGCCTTCCGCGCTGGCGCCGAACAAGGTGCCTTGCGGCCCGCGCAGCACCTCCACCCGCTCCAGATCGAACACCTTGGGATAAGGGTTGCCGCCGTAGTAGCCGACGTTGCGGATCTGGATGGGCGTATCGTCAATATAGATGGCGGTGGTGGCGGAGCCGACGTCCGACGACAAGCCGCGGATGTAGATGTTGGTGCCGTTGTTCGCCGTGACGCCCGCCGACGGTGCGAAGCGAAGGGCGGGCGTCACCCGGGCGATGTCGTCGATCTTGCGGATGCCCTCCTGGTCCATCTGGTCCTGGCTCAGGGACGCGACGGACAGCGGAACCTTGCTGATGCTTTCACCGCGACGCTGCGCGGTCACGATGATCTCGGTGAGCCCGTCCGCATCCGACGCCGGCTGAGCCTGGGCCCAAGCCGCCGTGGCGCCAACGACAAGGCCGGCCGGGGCAGCTGACAGAACAAGAAAGGCCAGGCCGGCGCGACGGGCCGGCAAGCGGCGGGTACGTGGATGACGTTCAGACATAAAGAGTCCCCCTTACCTGAAACATTAGTGCCCCCTGCTATTTGTTATGTCGCTTGTGATCCGCGTACCTTGCGGCATGGGACCCTGGACGCGACTGCGGTTATTTCAGCATCCGGCCACCAGGACCGTGATTTTCGCCAGTTCCACTATCGCCCGTTGGCTGTTGGCTGGCGCCGCATGTTCCGACAGCCCTCATCGTCCGGGGAAAACGCGGCCAAGGCCATTGCAAGAACGGAACAGTCCCGTTGCTAAATCCGTGCGACGGCATGCCGTTGTCGGGGGCGCACACCGGCGCTGCGGAACCGGCAACTGAAGGGAGGCCTGTTTCCGATACCCTCTTTTCCCCGTCGCCCTATCATGGTGGGCTGCAGCCGAAAACCGTCGGAGCGAGCATGTCGGATCAGACCACGCTGGCCGTGCGGGCCGGGCACCTTATTCCCTCAGCCGACCAAGCCCCCGCCGGCCCGCATGAGGTGGTCATCGCGGACGGCAAGGTCGTCAGCGTCCGCTCCGTGGACCGTGACCAGCTGACGCCCGATGAGGCCCGCCTGTTGCTGATGCCGGCCCTGGCCAACGCCCATGACCATGGCCGTGGCCTCGGTCCCCTGGCCTTTGGCGCGACGGACCAGCCCCTGGAGACCTGGCTGCCCGACCTCGCCCGCCAGCCGCCGCTGGACTTCTACCAGTGCGCCGCCATCGCCCTTTCCCGCATGGCGGAATCCGGTATCGGCGCCGTCAATCACTGCCACAACACGCAAAGCAGCCAGACCTTGCTGGCCGAAGCCGAGGCGGTGTCGCGGGCGGCGCGGAACGTGGGCATCCGGGTGGCCTTCTGTTGGCCCTTCTTCGATGCCAATCCTTTCGTTTACGGGGACCTGGAGCCCCTGGCGGCGCACATGGACGCGGCGGAATTCCAGGCGTTGAAGGACCGGGAGGCCAGCATGCGCGACTGCGCCACCAACCTGGCCCTGATGGATCAGGCACGCGCCTTCGAGCATGCGCTGTTCACCCTGCAGTATCATCCCGTCGGGCCGCAATGGGTCCAGCCCGCAACGCTGACGGCGATCGCCCGCGCGTCGATGGAGGATGGCCGGCGGGTGCATATGCACTTGCTGGAAACACGCCACCAGCGGGCCTGGGCGGACCAGCGCTACCCGGACGGCATCCTCCGCCATTTCGACGCCATTGGCTTGCTTTCCCCGCGCCTGACGGTGGCACACGGCGTCTGGCTCCGCCCGGATGAGTGCGCCCTGCTGGCTGACCGGGGGGTCACAGTGGTTGTCAACACCTCGTCCAACCTGCGCCTGCGGTCGGGCGTGCCGCCCACGGGCCTGTTGGCGCAAGCCGGTACGCCCCTTGCCTTCGGGCTGGACGGAATGAGCCTCGATGATGACGAGGATATGCTGCGGGAAATGCGCCTCGCTTATCATTTGGCGGGCGCGACGGCGGTCGACGGTGGGGCGCTGTCGCCAGCGGATGTATTGAAAGGCGCCTGGGAAACGGGGCGCCATACAATCCTCGGCGACGACGGTGGCGGCCGAATTGTGGAGGGCGCCCCTGCCGATATCATGGGCGTCGATTATGCCACCATTGCCCACGATGCCATGCCATCCAGGTCCGACATCCTTTCCCTGTTGATAGGCCGCGCGCAAAAACGCCACGTGCGGCTACTTATTGTCGGTGGCCATGCTGTTGTTAACCGGATAAACGTCCCGACGCCATACCAAGACGCATCCATTCCTTATCGCAACAGACTAATTGCCACCGACCAGGCCATCACGGAATTAAACATCAAAAAAATAGAAAAATATCAGTCATTATTGAGATCATATTATGGAATTAGAAAAACTCCTTATTGAAAGTGAATTTATGAGCAATATTGTAAAATTTTCCACGATCAAAACCTGACATGAGGCAGGTGATGTGAGGCTTATTTTGACTATATCCCCGTCTTATTTCTCAGAATTCCCGTGATTTCCTCCGCTTATTTCAATAGATTCAGATGATTTCTGTGCCGATCGACATATAATCTGCACGTCCCCTTCCTTCTGAATTCCTTTGCCGTCTATATGACTTGCCCAATTTTCGACTGCGGCCTACTTCAGTGCCAATTCGCAGATGATGGGCGTGACGGTAGCCAGAGCGCGTCTTTACTCAGAAGTCGAAGGTGGCGCGCAGAACCCCGGCATGGCTCTGGTAATCGCGGCGCAGCTCACCGGAATATTCCAGCCGCAGTTTGAAGCCATCGCCCTGGTCCAGGGTGGCCCCCACGCCGATGCCCAGGCCGTCGGCGGCGGTGCGGCCGATGCTGCTGACGAAACTGGTGCCGGCCAGGACGCTGGTGGTGGCGATCGGGCCGTTCAGATAGTCGTGCACCCAGGCCAGACGCAGGTCCGGCAGCAGCCGGCCCAGCCCGGTGTCCATCTTACCCGACAGTTTGGCGCCCAGCTCCTGCGTCAGGTTGTCCACCTTCAGGGCGCCCACCGCCATGTTGGCCACACCGGCGTCATGCTCGTCATAGGCATGGTTGGTCAGGCGCACCGCCCGCACGCTGGCCTGCGGCGTCAGGGTGAAGCTGGACGAGACCGGCAGGTCGTAGCCCACCGTCACCTTGCCCAGATACTGCTCCCCGCCATAGTTGGCGTTGGCGCGGGCGCCCAGGAAGCCGATCCAGCGGCGCTGATCATAATGGTTGTAGCCGAAGCTGGCCTGGCCTTCGACCGACAGCCGCTGGTCCGCCCAATCCGGGCGCCAGACGCTGTAGGCCGTCAGCTGGTAGCTGGCCGCCTTGGTCTGGCTGCCGGCGGCGGTGCCCTCGCCGTTGACCGAACCGTTCAGCCAGCTGAAGGCCAGGCCCGCCATCACCGTGTCATCGGCGTACCAGTCGGCGCCGACGACCAGGCCGGCGGTGGTGCCGCTATAGCCCGCAGCGTCCGCGTTGTTGCCGCGCAGCACGCCGCCGCCCAGGATCTCGCCCCACACCGCCCCCTGCTGGCCGTCGGAGCCGGCGGCCGCCCCCTTCCCGTTTACATCCCCCATTGGGCCATCCATATGGGCCGCCGCATGCTGCTGATGCTGGCTGATGGCGTTGGTGGAGGGTGTCACGGAGAAGGTGTTGATCTGCGGCGTCAGCTGGCTGGGCGACAGCTGGGTCACCGCCAACTGCTGGGCTTCGCCCGACAGCTTGGACAGGCGGGTCAGCACCGCCGTCTGGAAGGCCTGGGCCGATGCGCCGTCGCTGTTGGCGATCACGTCCAGCGCCCGGCCGGTGCCCACCCCCGGGCCGCCCGCCGCCAGGCCCACCGCCGTGTACTGGGTGCTGGGCGTGGCCGGGCCGGTGGGACCCGTGGGGCCGGTGGTTCCGCCGCTGCCGCTGCTGAGCGTCAGGACCAGGTCCGTGGCGCCGTTGGCGGTGATGGTGGAACTGGTGACCGTGTAGCCGGCGGCCGTCAGGGTCAGGTTGCTGGTCGTCAGCGTGGAGCCGGCCGACGCGATGGTGTAGCTGCCCGCCGACAGCTGGCCGCCATTGACCGCCGTCAGGGTCACCGACCCGCCCGTCAGGCTGGCGCTGCCGCTGATCACCAGGGTGCCGTAGCTGGTGGTGGACGACACGCCGACCACCAGGGCTCCACCCGTCTGGCTGTAGCTGCCCGTGATGTTCACGGCGCTGGTCACCAGCAAGGTGGCCCCGCTGTTGAACACCGTGTGGCTGCCGACGGTGATGCGGTCGTTCAGCATCATGACGCCGCGCACGAAGCGCAGATCGGACCGGGTGTTGGTGACGGTGCCGCCGGTAAACACGCCCGGGGCCGCATCCGTGCCGCCCGTAATCGCCAGGTCGTTGGCCGACAGGTTGGTGATGTTGCCGCTGACCGTGCCGCTGTTGGCCAGGGTCCCCAGCGTGCCCGTGGCCGCGATGTACAGCGCCGTGGCGCCGCCCGCCGTGTTGGCCAGCGTGCCGGTGTTGTTCAGCGTATCCAGGCTGGCGCCGATATAATCGTTGCCCGCCGCCGCCAGCAGGTTGCTGCCGCTGGTCACGGCCGTGGCACTGAGGCCGGTGATGCCGCTGGTGACCGTGGCGCC